>CASFFG010000005.1 GCA_949293905.1 uncultured Christensenella sp.
AATTTTTAACTCTTTTTTACTGCTTTTTACTATATTTTTCTTTAATTTTTTATATTTATTTTTATTTTTCAATAATTGTATAATCATACTAATTATCAAAATCAATACATACGCTCCGCTAATAATACCCGAAACGACATACAAATAATTAACTATAAACGAATAGCCAACATATGATAAAATTAAATTAAATAAGACTATAACAAATACTCCAAAAACAGATTTCTCCCCACGGCACAAAATATGGTGCATATTATAACTACATATTACGAGCGTTGAGAAAAGTGCAAAGATAAGTGTCGCAAAGTATATATAATAAAATGTTTTGTTTACATTTGCGCTAAGTTCGAACATTGGCATATCTGTCGAGAAATTGTTGCTTGCAAACACTAAAATGTTAAGCAAGATTATTAGGCAAATACTTAGTATTACGACTAATCTACCCTTTGTCTTTAGTTTCGTCTCAAACAGTACAGGAAGCGCCGCAACAAAATTATTTACTCCAAAAAGCAGGCCATAGAATATCGCTATACTCATATTCCCAGATACGATTGGAAGATTAACATTTTCGGGAGTCACATTCGCTATTGAGTTAATTATTATAACCCCTATCATAATAGGAACAATTAAATTCGCAACAAACTTTATTCGCGATATTCCGCCTATTAACAATATTACTGTTACCACAGAAAGAATTAATGATACAATGTTAAATTTTAGATTAAAGAAAGTTGAAAATAGATAATCTGCCCCCGCGAGCATACCCGCGCTGGTTATTGAAAAGTTGATTAATAGTACTATTTTAGAAAGTTTGTGCAATCTACCAAACATCTTTTTATTAAATGAATTAAAACTATTTAATTCTAGTTTTCGCCTCACATACTCTACAACTAAAAACAAGTAAATATACAATAGTCCAAATGATATTAGCCCTAAAATTGATGCTCCGCCAAAATTAAAAAAGAATACACAAATCTCTTTACCAGAAGCAAATCCTACGCCGATAATAGCGCTTAAAACTAAAAAATAGTCCACGATAGTGGACCATATTTTTCCACCTTTCATATAATTTTATATGAAAGATTTTCTTAATTAATGCAAAGTATGTTATAACATAATTATGCGACCGCAGTGTTCGCAGGTAAGCATCTTCTTTTCCTTTAATTTTTCTATAAAATTTAGTGACAATTCTACTTTACAACCACCGCAAAATACATCTTCAAGCGGTACATAGACTGGGAAGATACCATTCGCTTTCATCTCTTTATACTTTTCGTACTTAACTTTCTCGTCTTTATCGGTAATTGAACCTTCAAGTTTAGTGATATGTTTTTGAATTTCAGCAATCTTGGGAGCGACTTCCTGCTTCTTTTGTTCAATTTGTGCCTTAATCACGGTCGAACGCTTCTTTGCTTCGGTCAATTTATTAGAAAGTTCAGCGCTTTTTCTCACTATCTCTTCCGACTTTCTAACTAAATCGTCTACGCGCCTATTCCCTTCGCTAAGTTCTCCTACTAGAGCATTAGCGTCAGTAATTAAATTTTCAATATTTTCCAAATCAATATTTTCAGTGTTACGCTTTCTAACTATCTCACTATTACCCTTGCATTTATTATACTTTGTCATCTCAATGTTATACTGAGTAATCAAGTCATTAGCCTGAGTTTCAAGTTGCTCAAAACGAGTACGCCCATCTTGTAATAGTTTTTTGTAATTTCTAAAACTGACACTTGCAGGGCATTTATCAACTTCGCGCTCTAACGCTCTAATCTGTCTATCCAGTTTTTGTATTTCTAATATTGTTTTCATTATTTCTTACCCTTTCTCCTTTTATCTTTCTCTTCTTCTTCCGCTATATCGTCGCGAAGTTTTTTCAATTTACTAGGGTGGCGAAGTTTTCTAAGAGCCTTTGCTTCAATCTGTCTTATACGCTCACGCGTAACTGAGAATTCCCTACCCACTTCTTCAAGTGTACGAGGGTGCGCATCGTCTAGACCATAGCGAAGGCGTAAAACCTTTTGCTCACGCGGAGTTAAACTCTCTAACACACTTAGAAGTTGCTCTTTTAACATATTTTGCTGAGCGATATCCTGTGGAGAAAGCGCGTTTTCATCTGGGATAATATCCCCAATTTTGCTCTCTTCTTCGTGTCCCATTTTACTTTCTAACGAGATTGGGTCTTGCGAAATTCGTTGTACTTCCACCACCTTTTCAACCGTGGTATTCAATCTCTCTGCTATTTCTTCTACGCTTGGGTCGCGACCTAATTCTTGCTGTAAATCACGAACCGCCTTATTTTGTTTATATATAGTTTCTACCATATGAACTGGCACACGCATAAGTCGTGCTTGGTCGGATATAGCACGAGTGATAGATTGTCTAATCCACCATGTGCCATATGTCGAAAATTTATAGCCCTTTGTATAATCAAATTTCTCTACAGCCTTAGCGAGTCCTAAATTACCTTCCTGAATTAAATCTAGGAAAGGAAGTTTATTTTGGTAATGTTTAGCAATACTGACAACTAATCTAAGGTTAGACTCCCAGAGTTTGTTGCGCGCATATAAACTATGCTCTTCCTTTAATTGACGGCTCAATTCACACTCTTCTTCTGCGGACAAAAGCGGAATGTTTCCTATCTCTTTTAAATACATTTTAACCGGGTCATCTTTATTAATTTGACTTATGATGTTTTCAAATTCCTTATTGTCAACTGGAATATCGCTCACAGAATCCGTAACCGTTATACCATTATAAATTAAAAATTGCTTAACCTGTTCAACTTCTTCCGCATTTATCTCTTCGTATTTTCCAATGAGTTTAGAGCAAAGTCTATCTTCCGAAATAGACTTTTGATGATTAGATTTAAATTGCTCTAATAATTTTTGCTGTATTTCTTCAACATTAACCATTTTTCTTCTCCTCAAATTCTTCTTTTATCTGTTCGCCAATGTAGTAAATTTCGTAATCTTTAAAATCAATTCTTGCACCTGGGTCATACATATCAATCGCCCGCATCAGTCCTATATTTGCAGTCTGCACTAAATCTTGTAAATCGACATCTTTATGTAACGACTTATAATTTAGGCACATATGGAGTACATCTTTCAACTGGGAATTGATAATTTCTTCCTTAATTTTTGCATCGTGTGTTTCGAAGTATCGTTTTAGTTTTTCGTTTAACTGAGTTTTGTTTATATGTTTAACCTTTTTTAAATCTACATAATAATCTAAAATCTTTTCTAACTCACTTTCGTCAAAGTCTTCGGTTAAACTAGGTCTAAATTTTGATGATAAATATGCTATAATATCCTTTCTGGAATATATCCCCGCGCGAGCAAGTTCTAAATACACTTTATCTATGTCTTTAACCTTCAACGCGGACAGGTATTTATAGAGTTTGTCCGTTTTATCTATCTTTATCACATTTTCTCCTTATTTATTTTTGCAGTGATTTCTTGAAGCCTTTTTAATATTTCGTTCTGCTCATCGTTAGTTTTAGCCGACTTTAATTCAGCCTGAATTTTTGTCCTTTCACGCTCTAATTCGTACAATTTAACGCGTTTTATGGTATCTGCCAAAAACTTAGCATAAACATTATCTTCTGGGAACTTATAGTTTATTACCCTATCAATTAATGAATTATTTACAATTTCGAAGTTATCAAACAAGGTAGATACATTATAATTTTTACCACTAGAGATTTTTTCTTTTAGAAATCTATACAATTCGCAGAGTTCGTCTGTGCCATTAAACAACTCTTCAATGCTTGATAAATCACTAATTTTCTTATAGAGCATGGAAGCGAGCAACATTATTTTACTCTCTAAGATATAGTTCTCGCGAGTCATCTCTTGCCCTTTCTTTTCGCTCTCAATAGGTTTTGTAGCGACCTTCTTAACTGACTGCAATTCTAGACTTCTTCGCAACGCATCGATTGGAATTTTAACTGCTTTTTGAACAAAAGACAAATATATTTCCCGCTCGGCAGGTGACGAGAACTTCGCTATATAATTAAGCGCTTCCGCTACATATTTAGACTTATCCGCATTGTTTTCTAAGTTATATTTACTTGCTGTATCTGTTAGAATAAAATCGACACAACCTTGCGCATTATTTAGAGTATCTAGAAAACTATCTTTTCCATATTTTTTTATGTATTCGTCCGGGTCTTTCGCACCTTTCAATCTTACTACGCGGACATTTAATCCGCTATCTTTTAGAACATCGATTGCTTTATATGTTGCACTCGTTCCTGCGCTATCTCCATCTAAACAAAGTATAACATTCGAAACAAGTTGTTTAATCCTTTTTGCATGCTGTGGTGTTAGAGCAGTACCCATACAACCTATAGTATTTGTTATTCCAACTTGATGACAAGCAATGACATCAATATGCCCCTCAACTATAACGATTGTATCTAGTGCAGTATTCTTCTTTTTTTCCTCCCTAACAAAGTTGTAAGCAAACAATACTTCGCTCTTATTAAATATTGGGGATTGCGGACTATTTTTATATTTTGTATGGTCAGGGTTAGCCTCAACTGAACGACCAGAAAATGCAACCACATCACCAAAGCCATTGAATATAGGGAAAATGAGTCGCTTACCATAGAAGTCGTACGCTCCATGCTCATTCCTTCCTACTACTCCAGCCATGGATAAATCGTTGATGTTATATCCACGGTTAGTTAGGTGCTTTACTAAATCTTCATAATTTAACGATGCACCGATTTGAAATTTCTCTACCATTTCGGGCGAAATTTTGCGACTTGCAAGATATTTAGCCTGCTCACTATTTGGATTTTGTAATAAATTTTTATGATAAAATTCGGTTGTCGCACGCATTATGCTATAAGCGACATCTCGATCGCGTTTCCGCTTTCGCATCTCTTCTTGGTCTTCGTTTGAAGGAAGAGTCAATCCAGCGTCTTTTGCTATCATTTCAACCGCGTCCATAAAACTTATGTTTTCCATTTTCATAACTAGATTATAGACATTTCCGCTCTCGCCACAGCCAAAACATTTATAAAATTGATTATCCTGATGTACGACGAAAGATGGGGTCCTCTCATTGTGGAATGGACAGCACGCCCAAAAATCGTTACCCCTACGATTTAGAGTAACATATCTGGACGCATAATCAACTATGTCAACCTTTGAACGCAGATAATCGATAAACTCACTTAAATCATCTTTCATCTTACGCAAAACTCCTGATACCGAAAAAATACCACATAAAAACCTATTATCCTAAAAAATTGGAAAATTTTATTATAAAAAATTACTTAATTTTAAATCAAAATTTATCCTCTTCATTACATAATACAACAAAGAATTTAAAACTCCTAAAAATTTTTTAAAAAATCTAGGAGATTGAAAAAACTCGCGATATGCGAGTTTTTAAGCATAAAGAATTATTTAAGTTCAACAACAGCGCCTGCTGCTTCAAGTGCTTTCTTAAGCGCTTCTGCTTCTTCCTTGTTAACATTTTCTTTAACATTAGCAGGAGCACCTTCAACTAATGCCTTGGCCTCCATCAAGCCTAAGCCAGTTGCTTCACGAACTGCCTTAATAACAGCGATTTTATTAGGTCCGCATTCCTTTAATACAACTGTGAATTCAGTCTTCTCTTCTTCTACTGGAGCGGCTGCGGCTGCTGGGCCTGCAACTACTGCTGCGGCTGCGCTAACGCCAAATTTTTCTTCTAATGCTTTAACTAGGTCGTTAAGTTCAACGACAGTCATCTTTTTAATCTCTTCAATTATTTCTTGATTAGTCATTTTTCTTCTCCTTTTATTTTTGGTCTAATAAATATCTAGTTCGACCACATCTAGACATAAGTCTAATAGAAATATATATTATTTCTCTGCGATTGCTTTGATTGCACGAGCAAGACTCGATACTGGTGCATTGAGGACATATAGTAATTGAGCGATAAGTTGTTCTCTTCCCGGTATTGATGCTAATTGATTTACTTCACTTTCGCTTAATGCCTTACCATTAGATAAACCAGCCTTAATTGAAAGAGTATTGTAAGTTTTAGTAGCATTCTTAACCATACGAGGAGCAACTGTTTCATCTTCTAGACCGAAAGCAAATGCCGTCGTACCATTTAAAACATCGTCCAAACCAGTTATACCAAGTTGTTCACATGCTTTTCTAAAAAGAGTGTTCTTAATAACTTTATATACAACGTTATTTTCTCTTAAAGTTTTTCTAAAAGCAGTATCTTGGCTAACCGTAATTCCGCGATAGTCTAATAGAACAACCGATTTAGATGTGTTAATCAAATTCTTAATTTCCTCTACCGCATTCTTCTTAGCTTCTAGATTTGCTGACACTTTATCCTCCTTTATGCTTTTAAATAAAAATTCCTCTTGCGTTAGACAAAAGGAATATAATCAATTATCGACAAAAATTATATCTTCTATCCTACACAGGCAAATGTTAGGCTAAATAGCACCTGTGGTCTAAGGCATGAATTTTTATTTAATTAGTCTTATTTTATACTATTAGGTATTGTTTGTCAAGAGATTTTTAAAAATTTTTAGCAAATATTTTATAACTATAAATGTAATACTTAAACTAAACATATTCTCTTAGAGATACACCTGTAACTGTATTTGTTTTAGCCAATTCTTTTGGTGAACCAGTTGCAACAACCATTCCACCATCTTCGCCTGCGCCCGGACCCATATCAATAATATAATCTGCACACGCTATTAACTCCATATTATGTTCAACGATTATTACAGAATTACCTTCACTGATGAGTTTTTCAAACATATTCAACAGATTTTGCACATCAACTGAGTGCAGTCCAGCCGAAGGCTCATCAAAAACATATAAAACATTTTTCAATTTGCTGTTCATTAAATTAGTGGCTAACTTTAAGCGCTGTGATTCCCCGCCTGACAACTCTGCAATGTTTTGTCCAAGGCGTAAGTATCCTAAGCCGACATCTTTTAATAGAGCGAGTTTCTTTTGTATACTTTTCTCAGTGCTAAAAAAGTCATAAGCGGTATCAACATCAAAATCAAGAATTTGGGATATATTCTTGTTACGATATTGAACGCTTAAGATTTGATTATTAAATCTACGACCATTACAACTTGGGCATTTAATTTCGGCATTAGTAAAATAACCTGAAAGTTTTATCTTACCAAACCCGCCACATTGTGGACATGAACCGGTTGTATTATTAAAACTGAACGCGGTTTCCGTAAGACCTTGTTCAACAGCAGATTCGGTATTTGCGAATATCTTTCTAATATCCGGCATGATTTCACTATATGTAGCCACAACAGAGCGCACATTGTTTCCAATAGGAGATTGAGAACAAAGTATAATTTGCCCCACTTCTTCGCGGTTTACCATATTGGCCTGTACTCTTGCTCTCGTCTTTGAAACTTGCCTATTTTGTTTGCCACATTCTACAAGCGAATCAAATACTAGAGAACTCTTCCCAGAGCCACTAACACCAGTAATTGCCACAACGCAATGAAGAGGTATATCAACATTTACATTTTTTAGATTATTAGAATTAGCGTTTCGAATACCTATAGAATCGTTTAAATCATACTTGCAAGGTTTATTTCTTTTAATTTTTAATTGCTTAGACAATAACTTCTGGGTCAAGCAATTCGTTGTTTTCAATTCTTTTTTTGTCCCATTATAGACGACTTCTCCGCCGCGATAAGATGCGCCGGGGCCGAATTCAATTATATTATCCGCAATATCGATAAGTCGTGGATTATGTTCAACTAATAAGATTGTGTTTCCATTGCCCGCAGATTGCAATGTTTTTATCACTTTAATCAAATTTGGAATCTCGCAAGCATGCAAACCAACAGATGGTTCATCAAGGACATATAAAACGCCAGACATATTATTCGATAATAATGTAGAAAGAAATAGTCGATGCATTTCCCCGCCTGATAGCGAAGCCGTTTTCCTTGATAAACTAAGATACGAAATCCCTAGATTAATAATAATTTCACACTGGTCTAAAATTTTATTGATTGGAACGCTGATAATTTCATCTCGAAAATCGCCGAAATGAAGATTCTTTAAAAAATGATATAAATCATAAATCGTCATATTTTGTAAATCACAAATATTCTTGTTATTTATTAACACACTTTGCGCCAATTTTGAAATACCTGCTCCATTACATTCTTCACATACTGAATATGTGAAAAATTGGGACAACTGTTGTCTAAGTTTATTACTAGTGGTTGTTTTATATGTCTTTAAAATTTCGTTAACTATACCATCAAACGCAATCTTATTCTTTTTGCTCTTTTTGACTCCATATAAAAGCGCAACTTTAAGTTCGTTAGTAAAATCTTTTATTGGAGTATCCATTGTTACACCGTATTGCGTTACAAGAGATTTAAAAAAATTATATTTAGTACCGCTTTTTGTTGGAACTCCATACAGAAAACCGCCTTCATTGAGCGATAATTCTTGATTTGGATATAAAGTTGTTTCATCTACGTTTACGACAACACCTTCTCCACCGCAAGTTTGGCACATGCCGTTTGGCGACATATTTGAAAAATAAGAAGGCGGGAATGTCGTTGCTTTATAGCCACATTTAGGACAAGGTACATATGCAGATACATATGTTTTTAGCCCTATTTTTTGACAATGTGGACAAGGTTGTTGACCAATAGATGAAAATATTGTAAATAAAAATGAATTAATATGAGATAAACTACCGACAGTGCTTAATGAATTAGACACATTTCTAATTTGCCGAACTGCTATTGTAGGTGGCAAACCTATTGCCATATCAAGGTCTGGTGAACAAGTTCTAGACAGATAAAAGGTTTCGCTTGGATTTAAAACTTCTAAAAACTGACGACGCCCTTCGCTATAAACCGTGTCGAAAGCAAAGGAAGATTTACCCGAGCCAGACACACCCGTTACAGCCGTGATTTTACCATAAGGAAATGAAACATTTATATTTTTTAGATTACCTTCTCTACAGCCAATGAACTTAATTTCATTCATGATTGCACCGCCTTTATAATAATTTTAAATTATGGAAAATCTATCTATACTTGGTCGTCTACACCATTTTATTTTATCTTAATATATCGTATTTGGGGAATAAAATCAAGTGTTTAATTTATGTGGGAATTACTTTTTAAAGCGAATTTTGAGCCTTTTTCTGCATGAAAACAAGGCCTATCTCGTGTGTGATAAGCCTTATTACGCTATACATTATGTTATATTTTGCTTTGCGCTATCTAGTTTTTAGGATATTTGATATTTGCCTGAGCAGCAGCAAGTCTTGCAATTGGAACGCGGTATGGCGAACATGAAACATAATCCAAGCCGATTTTATGGCAGAACTCAATTGATGAAGGGTCTCCACCATGCTCCCCACATATTCCAGCGTGCAAGTCTGGACGAGTAGATTTACCAAGTTTAATAGCCATTTCCATTAACTTACCAACGCCAACAGTATCAAGACGCGCGAATGGATCACTCTCGTAAATCTTATTGCTATAGTATGAAGGTAAGAATTTACCAGCATCGTCACGGCTGAAACCGAATGTCATTTGAGTTAAATCGTTAGTACCAAAGCAGAAGAATTCGGCTTCTTTTGCGATTTCGTCCGCAGTAAGTGCTGCACGCGGAATTTCAATCATAGTACCAACTTCGTATTTTAAGTTAGATTTTGCTTCCCTGATAACTTCGTCTGCCGTTGCTACAACTATCTTTTTGACAAATTCTAATTCTTTAACCTCTCCAACTAGCGGAATCATAATTTCTGGGCAAACTTTCCAGTCTTTGTGCTTATTTTGAACATTTATCGCTGCCTTAATAACTGCTCTAGTTTGCATAACTGCAATTTCTGGATAAGTCACTGTAAGTCGGCAACCGCGATGTCCCATCATTGGATTAAACTCGTGTAAATCCGCGATAATTTGCTTAATTTCAGCGACTGTCTTACCCTGAGTCTTTGCTAGGGCGGCAATATCTTCTTCAGTTGTTGGGACGAACTCGTGCAAAGGTGGATCTAAGAAACGAATAGTAACTGGCATACCTTTCATCGCTTCCATTAGCCCTTCAAAGTCCTTTTGTTGCATTGGTTCGATTTTGTCTAATGCCTTAACGCGTGCTTCTTGTGTGTCGGCACAAATCATTTCACGGAAAGCACCTATTCTTTCTGGGTCGAAGAACATATGCTCAGTACGGCATAGTCCTATACCTTGTGCCCCAAGTTCAATGGCGCGTTTCGCGTCCGCTGGCGTATCCGAATTTGTTCGAACGCCTAATGCTTTATATTTATCAGCAAGGCGCATAATTCTACCGAAATACCCGCTATTAGGGTCAGCAGGAACGGTCTTAATCTCACAGTCGTAGATTTTACCAGTCGAACCATCGAGTGAAATAGCATCTCCTTCATGGAAAGTCTTTCCAGACAATGTGAATTTCTTATTTTCTTCGTCCATCTTGATTTCGCCGCAACCAGATACACAGCAAGTCCCCATTCCGCGAGCAACAACAGCAGCGTGTGAGGTCTGTCCGCCACGAACGGTCAAAATACCTTGCGCGTATTTCATACCTTCAATGTCTTCTGGGCTAGTTTCTAGACGAACTAGTACGACTTTTTTACCTTTCTTTCCTTCGGTAACTGCGTCTTCCGCTGTAAACACGATTGTACCAGTAGCAGCACCTGGGCTTGCTGGAATACCCTTGCCTACAACATTATTTTTATCTGCATTGCTAAGTGAGGTTGTGTCGAAAGTTGGGTGTAGAAGCATATCCAAAGATTTAGCATCAATTTGCATCAATGCTTCTTTTTCAGTTATCATCTTTTCATCAATTAAATCACACGCAATTTTAATTGCAGCGGCGGCAGTACGCTTACCGTTACGAGTCTGTAACATATAGAGTTTCTTGTCTTCAATAGTGAACTCCATATCTTGCATATCTCTATAATGGTTTTCTAGAATGTCACAAATCTTTTTAAATTGTTCATATACTTCAGGCATAACTTCTGCCATTTTTGAAATCGGCATTGGAGTGCGAACGCCTGCTACGACGTCTTCACCTTGTGCGTTTAAAAGGAATTCTCCCATGAGACCTTTTTCACCAGTCGCTGGGTTACGAGTAAACGCAACACCTGTACCGCTCGTCTCTCCCATATTACCGAACACCATCATCTGTACATTAACCGCTGTACCCCATGAATAAGGAATATCGTGGTCCATACGATAGATGTTTGCACGCGGATTATCCCATGAACGGAATACCGCTTTAATTGCTTCAAATAATTGTTCCTTAGGGTCACTAGGAAAATCCTTACCTAACTGCTTTTTATACTCGGCTTTAAATTGATTAGCAAGTTCTTTAAGGTCGTCCGCTGTAAGTTCTACGTCGTAAGTTACGCCCTTCTTTTCTTTCATTTGGTCGATAAGTTTTTCAAAATACTTTTTCCCGACTTCCATAACTACATCGCTGAACATTTGGATAAATCTACGATAGCAGTCCCAAGCCCAGCGTGGATTTCCACTCTTTTTAGCAAGAGTTTCAACTACTGTTTCATTAAGTCCTAAATTTAAAATTGTATCCATCATACCCGGCATACTAGCGCGTGCACCCGAACGAACGGACACTAAAAGTGGATTTTCTTTGTCCCCGAATTTCTTTCCGGTAATCTTTTCCATTTTAGCAATGTTTTCGATAATCTCTGCTTGAATAGCATCGTTAATCTTCTTCCCGTCTTCGTAGTACTGAGTACATGCTTCCGTACTAATAGTAAAACCTTGTGGAACAGGAAGTCCAATCTTTGTCATTTCTGCAAGGTTTGCTCCTTTCCCGCCCAACAGTTCGCGCATGTTTGCGTTGCCTTCGCTAAATTGATAAACATATTTTTTCATAAAGTCTCCTTGTAAATTAGAATAATTCAAGTTTACAAAAATGGACTAAAAAAAGCAACTGATTAAATTACATTTTTTTATTTAATAAGGTAAAAATTAAAAATATATGAAAAATTTTTAAATATTAAAAATAATCTAGTAATATAAAAAATAAAAAAAAATTAAAAAATCATTAAATTTTTATATTTTTCACGATTTTTTTGCAATTTTTTATTTATTTTTTAAATTTTTTAGATAAATTCAAACGATTTTATATCTTCGTTAAATTTAATAAATATTACATTATGCAATAATCTCAGTACTTGTTTTAGCGTTCTCTCTTGCAGGTTTTCTTCGACATATGAATTCTTCGCGATATTATATAAACATGAATAAACTTTTAAATCTATGAGGGAGGAAAAATTATCTTTTATGTTTGTAAAGTTTCCGCTTGATTTATCTAGATATATTTGATTGCCTTCAACGAAAATTAATTCTAGTCCTGAAAAATTTAAAAAGTTTAAAATAAACTCAATAGTCGCAATATATGGATTTTTAGTTTCAACGTTTTTTAGTGCAGATATAGTTAGGGCAAAAATTTCTTTTTCGCTCTTTTCGTTTGGCAAAATTGAATTGATAATATCAAGCACAATATATCCGTTCATCATGCGCGAATAGTCGGTTAAAACATCCTTAAATGAATCAAGTAAATATGCGTTGGTTATCGTCTTATTACCTTTATCGTTAATATTGAATTCAGCAAATACGAATGGTTGAGCGAGCGCTTTAAATTTCGCTTTTTCGCGTTTTACTCCCGTAAATTTTGCTAAAATTTTTCCGCGCTCTAATGTAAAAATAGATGCGAGTTTGTCCGCATCTTTATAGTCGATGAGTTTACATATTATTCCCTTAACTTTTAATTCCTGCATATCTTTTGTTTTAATTTTTGTTTTTATTTTATAATGTCGGTTTTAAACCAATAATGTTTGCTCGTAATTTTCAACACGCTCACTAAGTAAAAGCGGAGCATTCGTTCGTTCAATGAATTTAGAGGCCATGAAAAACTCTATTCTACCAGTAAGATATGCTAAATTCATATAACTCGTCATCATCGCTTTTGCGTCATCGTTGTATTTGTTTTTCATAACTCTCTCCTTTTTTCTATTCTATGTTGGAACAAAATTTTTATTCACTGACATCAAGCCCAAATGTTGAAATCATCTTTTCATCATTTCGCCAATTTGGTTTAACTTTTACAAAAATTTGTAAATTTACGCGTTTTTCTATCAATTTTTCGATAGAATTTCGTGATTTTGTGGAAATTTCTTTAATTTTCGCGCCATTCTTACCCAAAATTATTGATTTATGATTTTCGCGCTCACAGTATAAATCGGCGTAAATTTCGACTGGGTCGGCGCTTTCCTTATAGTCAGTTACAACGACATGTATGCCGTGTGGGATTTCGTCGTCTAGTGCCATTAATGCTTTCTCGCGAATGATTTCGGCACACATATGTCGCAAGTCTTTATCCGTGTATTCGTCAACTGGATAATATCTCATTTCGTAATCATACTCGGGAAGGTATTTTTTTATCATATCGATTAGTACATCACAATTTTTTCCCTTTAATGCGGATATAGGAAGAATTTCGTCAACCACTGCTTTCCCGCCAAGTTTTATTAGTTCGGGATAAAGCTTTTCGTAACTAACTTCGTCAATTTTATTTATTAGCAAAATTTTCTTTGCTCTTGAATTAATCTTTTTTACAATTTCATCGTATTGCTGAACGAGTGGACGGCGGGCAGAAATCATCATAAGAATAATTTCAGTGTCTTCCGTCGCATTTCCGATTTGCCTATCCATCGCATCGTCAATCTTATAGGCGTGCTTATGATAACCAGGGGTATCTAAAAACACAATTTGAGTATGCTCGTCATTGTACACGCCGACAATGGTTTCACGCGTGGTCTGTGATTTAGGGGTAACTATTGCAACATGCTCGCCAACGAGTTTATTGATTAGCGTACTCTTCCCTACGTTTGTATCACCGACGATCGTCACAAAACCAGATTTAAATGGAACATCTCGCCCGATATTTAGTTTTGTCATTATCTCTTCTTGAAGTTTGGTCATTATCTCTTCGTCCGCGCGCTCTATGTGGTCGTAACCTAGCAGATGCAACATACCGTGACAGAAGAGAAAACAAACTTCGCGCTTTAATGTGTGATTATACAACCTGGCTTGCTCTACCGCGCGCTCAGTACAAATATATATGTCGCCTATCGTTAAAATTTTATCTTCTGGGTCGATATCGAGAGAATAATCTTTAAGGCGCAGTTTTTCGTTTGGTTTTAAATTTATATATGGATAGGTCAAAACATCAGTAACCTTATCTATCCCGCGTGTAGATTTATTAAGTTTTCGTATTTCATCACTACTAATAAAATTTAGGTTCACGCGAATTCTTTTGGGCAAAGAAAAGCGGTCGGCAATATAAACATATACCCGATTTAAATCGCTTTTAAATTCTATGTTACCTAAAATTTCAAGCATGAATAATTCCTTCTATCGTAAGCGTGGTCGTAGAATACAAGATGTTGTCGATTACGGTCGAAGTCGTCTTTTCGACTAGAATTTCCGCGTTTTTAGGTAGAGTTCCACGCGCTAAATCTCGACTTTTATTCTCGTTCTCTTCTAGTTCGGCGGACAAATTGTGCTCGATTGTGACATAATCTAGTTCGTAGTAAGTTATGACGTCTCGACTAAGTGGAAGAATATCGCTTACATTTTCATTATACAACTCGGTTTCAAAAAGTGCAAACAAATTTTTAGTCTTACCCGAAAAAATGTATCTATTAAAAATTTTGTATTCGTAGCAGGTTATTTCTCGCCCTGTTCGAACGAGTTTTCTCTCACTCGCGGATAAAATTGCGGTCGAATTTATATAAATTTCGCCAAAAATTTCGGCAAATGGTTGGACGGATACCTTATTTCCATTGCTATCAATATTAAAAGGTAGGACTAGAATATCTCCAATATTGACATAGTCGCCGACCTTTACATTTAGTGTGCCCGTAACGAGATTAATATCTCTAATTATTCCGCAAAATTCAGCCGTAATAGGCTCATACTCGATTTCGTCATAAACTAATTTTTCACTAATATTTATTATTATTGCAGTACCTTCCCTGATTACGGATACTTGCGCTATTCTATCGTAATTATTGAGCAATATACTCTCTATTTCTTCGCTCGACTCCATGTTGATTTTACCAACTTTTACACCGTTTTCCGCTAGGACATTTATAATCTCTTCATCGGTCAAATTTTCTGCGCCATAAATTCTAATCTGCCATGTGTAGTTGCTAAGGAAGAGAAAAAAGATTGTCCCAAAGAAGACAGCAAGTACTATTCCTAAGTTTGCTAAGAGTATTTTAGGAAGTCGGCGGAAAAAGTCTGGAGTTAAATTAGATTTATAGTTTTTTATGTATCTCTTTACTTTTTTCTCGTCCGCGCGAGATGTTTCAAAAGTTACATGGTCGTGAGATAGGCGCGTTAAATTATATAGTGTGACCTTTTTCGAGTACAAAGTTTTTAATAAATTATCTATATTATAGCCTTTTAATTCAAATTTCATTTCGTCACCACTGAGTTTATTTCTCCGTTTATTACGCAACTAGATTTATCTAAATACTTGATTACTAGATTGGCGCCCGAGATTTCTAAAACCTTATTTTTTAACTGAAAAGTCATCTCGTCCACTCCAAAATTTAGAACTGACTTTATTCCTTCAATGTATACACTCTTCCCGCCAAGATTTACTATTCTGTAATTAATTGAAGTACCAGTGGACAACATAAACTTCTCTATTTCATCTAACATACTCATATAAAAATATATGTGAAAAATACCGCCCTTAGAATATTTAAAATCATAAGCAAGATTACTATTTTTTCTTCATTATCTTTAAGACTACTAGATTTTAAGTTTTTTAATAAAATTTATTATCACTTTTTAGTATACGGACATATATACTTGACAAATTTTTAAAACTTTGTTATATAAATAGTATAAAAGGAGTGCGCGTATGGAAATTAAGGAAAGAAAGTTAATTGTTGAACTCTGTGGACGAGTTAGAGAAAGGAAAAATATTTTTGATACAGCGGAAGATAAATCTACTCCACACCACAATTTAAGCACTTTGGAATTCGTAAAAAGTCAAAGAGTTGCCAAAGCAAAAAACTGGGTTATAAATCAGTAGAAGAATACGATAGAGAGTGTAGAATAGAAAAAAACGCACGAGCAAGAGTAGAATATAATGAAAGTCACGGTATAAGCGGCGGTTTATATGATGGCGCAGGAAGAGGTTATTACATAAGTAGTGGCGAGAAAGCGGTAGGCGCAGTTACAAATCTTGCTGAAAGTAAGATTTAATAGTAAAAATTAAATATAAAAAGTGACCAAATTGGTCACTTTTTTGGTTTATTTTTTCATTTGGGTTTCGACATAGGTTTCGTAGTCGATTTCCTTATCGTATTCGAGAGTGGAATTTATGCGAATTATTCGGTTCGCTACGGTCGACATAATCTCTTCGTCATGGGTTGAGAAAATCATGCAACCTTCAAATCGTTCCATGCCTTTATTAAGTGCGGTGATTGATTCTAGGTCTAAGTGGTTGGTAGGTTCATCGAGCAATAAGAAATTTCCAGACTGCAACATCATTCGCGCTAACATACAGCGAACTCTTTCTCCACCTGATAAGACTTTTGCTTTCTTCTCTGCTTCTTCCCCACTGAAAAGCATACGACCTAACCACGAACGCAAGAAAGTTACATCATTTTCTTTTGTGTACTGCCCTATCCACTCGATTAGGTTCAAGTCGCAATTTTCAAAATACGAATTATTGTTTTGCGGAAGGTAGGTAGGAGTAATTGTCTTACCCCATCTTACTTCACCTTTATAGTCCGTATCCTTACCAGCGAGAATATCAAAAAGCGCGGTCACAACATTACTATTATTCGACATAATCGCAATTTTATTATCTGGGCGGACAGTGAATGAAACATTCTCGAATAGTCCTTTTTTAGTCAAATTCTTCACAAACAAAATGTCGTTTCCTATCCTTTGTTCAAACTTAAAATCGATATATGGATACTTTCTACTCGACGGCTTAATATCTTCAATCGTTAGTCGTTCAAGTTCCTTTTTCCTACTCGTTGCCTGCTTAGATTTAGACGCATTGGCCGAGAAGCGTGCAATAAATTCTTGTAATTCCTTTGCGCGTTGCTCTGCCTTTTTATTCTGGTCTTTTTGCTGTTTCAATGCAAGTTGGCTAGTTTCATACCAGAAATCATAGTTACCGAGATATAAATTTATTTTTCCGTAGTCTATATCGCAAATGTGAGTACAAACTTTATTTAAGAAGTGCCTATTATGACTCACGATGATTATAGTATTTTCAAAATTTAGAATGAAATCTTCCAACCAGCGAATTGTCTTTAAATCTAGGTTGTTGGTCGGTTCGTCTAAAATTAGGTTATCAGGATTAGAGAAAAGAGCCTGCGCGAGCAAGACTTTCACCTTAATTTTACTATCAACATTCGCCATTAATTCATGGTGCAATTCTTTTGGAATTTCAAGGGAATTTAGTAGATTTTCTGCTTCACTTTCTGCGTCCCAGCCGTTTAATTCCATAAATTCGGCTTCGAGTTCACCTAATTTTATCCCATCTTCTTCAGTAAAATCTGTCTTTTGATAGTAAACTTCCTTTTCGTCCATAATTTCGACTAATCGCTTATGACCCATAAGTACGGTACGAAGGACGGTGTATTCATTGTATTTCTCTTGATTTTGCTCTAATACGGAAAGTCGCTCTTTTGGTGGAATTATTACTTCGCCTTTGTTTGGCTCTAATTCGCCCGATAGGACTTTCATAAAGGTAGATTTTCCCGCGCCGTTCGCTCCTATTACACCATAGCAGTTGCCCTTTGTGAATTTTAAATTGACTTCATCAAAAAGTATCCTACTGCCAAATTGGACGGCGACATTGTTTACTGTTATCATAAATTCTCCTTAAACTTAGTTAGTTTTATTTGTATCTTCAAGTTTTGCTTGAGCCTTTTTCTTACGGCGATTGTGATATATAATACGGGCTATTATCATCATACCAAGAGTTAAAGTTGCTCCAAGCAACCAGCCCGCTACGACATCGCTAAAATAGTGCACACCTAAATAAACTCTACTAATTCCAACTAATAAAATAACGATTGGAAACGCAATAGATACCGATATTTTAAGCGCATTGCTCTTCGCATATTTTATAGTAAAATAAATTATCAATCCAAAAACTGCCATAGACATTACAGCGTGTGTAGACGGAAAACTATAACCTGTTTCACTAATCAATGCAATATCTTCTGGGCGCGGACGACGAACTATATATTTTATAATCGTGCTGATAAAACCAGCGCAAAATAGACAGATAAAACCCATTATTCCATAATATTTCTTCCTAGTCAACATAAATATAACCAGCAAAATTAATATCAAGAAAAATATTGAACCGGCATGGGTTACAACCTTAAAAAAGCCGTTCCAAAACATATTTCTATCCGAAAAAAGTATTGAATTTAACGAATCTATCACAAAATCGTGACCTGTTAGAGCCAATATCATCATGGTCAAAAAAGATATTAGCAGTACAAAGAACACGCAAATTGCTACTATTAATTTAACTCTCTTTTCCTTTGGCATAGTTTTATTATACATGAATTTATCCATTTTGTAAATAATTTATAATTAAAAAAGGGCTAAATTTTGATTAGTCCTAGTTGAATTTGTGAATATTTATTACGAATTTAGAAGATTTTCGCCATCTTTATTCTCGTTGTTTTCGTATTCGGTATCAAGATTTTCACTATCTTCACTCAAGTCAATTTTCCCTTTTCTTGTGGAAACTATTTTTGGATCTATGATTTCTTTTTTAGGTTGATTTAAATACATAGTCGTACGAGATGGTCGAGTCTCTATGCTTTCAGCATTTGTCTTAGCACTTCCTTCTTTTTTTAATAAACCAATTTCCCTTTGTACAACGCGTCTACGAATATTAGATATTTCGCCTGATTTTACTAGATTTTTATATTCGCGCTTTGAAATTTTTGCTAGATTAAAATATTCTTTATATTTCAAGTTCTCTTTCAAATACATTCCGCTAGTTATTGCAAATGGTAAAATTCCAAACAGTGTCCATGGATTCACGAACGCGCACCCTATACAAACTAGCGCTAAAAGTGAAGTTAATACGAACGGGGAACTCCATGCATGCGCATCTACTTCTTTCATTTCTGCGATATGCGCAATATAAAACTCTTGGTTTTCTGTAAGATTGTTCTTTTCAGTAGAACTATTATTTTCAGTATATTTTTTCATATGTACTCCTAATGCGAGAATTTTATCATGTAAATCCGGCTTTGTCAAGGGCGATATAGTGATTTGTGATTAAAATTTTTAGATTAAAATAAGCATGCTATAAATTCATACTGATTTTAGTTAAAATAAACCTACTTTGAATAAAAAAATTGCTATTTAGTAGCAATCATTTTTCTATCTATTGATAAATCTGCGTATACCATCGAAATCATCGCAGTCTGTGTGCTGAGTATAGTAGACAAGGCAAGCCATTGTGCTAACCTCAATAAGCACATCTAACGCGATTTTAACTATATCCTTAGTACTAATCTCTTGCTGTTGAAGAGCAAGAAGTCTACTTTCAATCTTAGACGCGATCTCTTCGTTAGACACTGTCATATCCACGCAATATGTAGCGTACTTAATACTCTCTAAAAGTTTTTCCAACTTGAAAGGTTCGCGAATATTGTCAACATTCGTGACTACCATTGGGTTTGTCTCTACTGTTTCATATGTAGTAAAGCGCTTACCACAACGCAAGCACTCTCTCCTACGGCGAATACTCGTATCCTTCAAATACCTGCTATCTACCACCTTACTATCGCTATTCCCACAAAAAATGCACTTCAAAATATACCTCCTAAATACTTTTTAAAAACTACACTTATATTATCTCATATTTCGACAAAATTATCAAATGAATTTATATGTTTTTTAAAAAATTTTTCTATATATTTTGTATTCTACATGCGCTTACCACAAAATGTAGATAAACAAAAAATTAAATAAAAAATAAAGTATATTCATACCTTATTTCTTTGGAGTTATTTCTACCGATTGAATGTTCGTCGAGTTACCCTTCGATTGAGTATTGGAATTTAGGGCGATTATGTCGCTATAATTACGACGATTTTTGTTCGACTTATTATCCCGAGTTTGCGCGTGCGAGTCAACTATGAGTTCGACTAATATCACATCTACCCCAATTTTACACACGCAATCAAATGGAATAAAAATCTCCTTCCCTGCACGAAAAATTCCCCAAAAGCCAGTGTTTGCCTGTGGGACTATAAAACCTAGGGCACACGCGGTATTTACATCAAAAATGATATCCGTTATGTGCCCTAAGCATTTCCCGTCCACAGTGTTTACCACCTGTTTCGCCTTCAATTCAAGGAAGGAAGTTTCCATATATTATCTTATGTTAGATTAGACACAAAATGTCAAAATTTTACAAATTATCATTTAACGCTCTAAAGTAATCACGATTTAAAATAATAGCACTCATCAATATTAATTAGTTTAAGTAAAGTCCTGCAAGTTTTAAATCTAGTTTTTGTTTCTTTACTAACGGCTTACATGGACTTGTGCGAGTTTGAATTGGAATATCATTCACATCTACGACATGAATATCGTCCTTGTCTTGCAACACTACATCGCCCGTAATTATTGGCGATATGATAGCGAAAATCTTTTCCTTGCCCGTAATTATCTTTAATCCCTTCCTATTCCTTGCAGTCACTGGAAGTTCGTTTAGGCTAAATTTCTTAGCGTTACCTTCCGGCGTAATGACTAGTACTCTATCTAGCACATTTACCGCGCTAGCAAACATAACTTTCTCGCCGTCATTTAAACTCATACCGATAACTCCGCCACTATTTCGCTTAGTCACAGGGGCGGTCTTATACTCCATATTTACTGCCATTCCGTCCGTGCTGACCATGAGTATAGACGGAAGGTTATCGTTAATTTGAACCGCAACTAAACGGTCAAAATCTTTTAGTTTCAATGCGATACTGCCAGATTTTAAATTGGTAAATTCGCTCGTTTCCGTGCGTTTAATATACCCATCTTGCGTCATCATTATTAGTTCGGCATTGTCGATTAATTCTTGTTCTGTAAACAGACCTACCACCTTCTCCTTATCTTCCGCCTGGGTAATTTGGCTAACAAGTGCACCGCGTTGGATAAATTTAGCATTAGGAATATCTCGAACGCGAAGTTTAAAGAAATTTCCATAATTTGTGAATATACATACATTACTATTCATACTAGTTTGAACAATCATTTTATGTAGCGCATTTATAGTATCATAATTAAAGTTTGCGCTAGCATTTTGAATTTGTTTAATATCTAGTGTCTTCAATCTAAGTCCATCGTAACTTACCGCCACCGCACACTCGGTGTCCAAAAGTTTTTCGATAGGAGTTATATCATAGTTCTCAAAACTATCTACTATTTTAGTCTTTCTAGGAGTTGTGTACTTTTTCTTAATTTCCTTTAACTCGCGTTTAATTACAGCGTACTGTTTATCTTTACTTGCAAGAATAGAAGATAACTCTTCAATTAATTTCTTTAACTCTTCTAGTTCTTGTTTTAATTTTTCTACTTCCAAGTTGGTAAGCCTACTTAGACGCATATCTAAAATCGCCTGCGTCTGCATTTCAGTTAACAAAAATCTCTCCATAAGTCGAGTTTTTGCTTCTGCTGTGGACGATGACGATTTAATTATCTTAATCACTTCATCGATATTTGCAATCGCAATACATAATCCTTCTAATATATGCGCGCGCGCCTTTGCTTTATCCAAATCGTATTTTGTTCGCCTTACTATTACATCTAGTTGGAATTTTATGTAATACGATAGATAGTCAAGTAGTCCAAGTTGTTTAGGGCTCCCGTCCGCAATAGCCACCACATTATAGTTAAAGTTAAGTTGCATATCTGTGTGCTTTAATAGAAGGGCTACAATGTTATTTACATCTGCGTCCTTTTTTAAAGTAATCACAGCACGGATACCGCTCTTATCACTCTCGTCAGTAATATCGGCGATGCCTGAAAGTTCGTCTTTCATCTTCTCACGAAGTTGATTGATAGATTTTAATAACTCCGCTTTGTTTACCTGATAAGGCAATTCAGTTATTACTATATTCGTCTTCCCGCCCTTATCATCTTCAAAGTGGAAGACTGCACGCATGGTTACTTTTCCCCTTCCTGTAAGATATGCTTCGCGCATCTCTTTAGATGTACTAATCATGGCTCCAGTAGGAAAATCTGGACCTTTGACATATTTCATCATCTCGTCAAGCGTGATATTAGGTTTATCGATGTATGCAATACAGCCGTCTATCATCTCTCCTAGATTATGGGTTGGGATACTCGTAGCAAGCCCTACCGCTATGCCTGATGCTCCGTTTACAAAAAGGTTTGGAAATCTACCCGGTAGATAATCCGGCTCTTTAATTGAGTCGTCAAAGTTAAAACTAAAACTAACAGTATCCTTATCCAAATCGCGCATTAGTTCGAGCGCTAGCGGACTAAGTCGCACTTCAGTATAACGCATTGCTGCCGCTGGGTCGCCGTCGATTGAGCCAAAGTTACCCTGCCCCTCAATCAATCTCTCACCCATGACGAAATCTTGTGCCATGCGCACCATTGCACCATAGACAGAAGAATCCCCGTGCGGGTGAAATTTACCGAGTGTGTCACCGACGATACGTGCTGATTTTTTAAATGGCTTATCCGGAGTTACTCCCAATTCCATCATGTCGAACAAAATTCTTCGTTGAACGGGTTTTAACCCGTCTTCTACACGCGGGAGCGCCCTGTCCATAATTACATATTCGCTATACGGAAGCATGGAAGTGGACATCACTTCTTCGATAGTCTTTTCAAAAAGGTTGCCCGCTGGTGCTAAATTATTTGTATTGCTATCCTTCATGCTTTAATTCTCCTTTCCTTCGTTTTCATCGTTCTTGTCGTTCTCGTCGTTTTTCTTAAATGTATCAATCTTATTAAAGTTCGCGTTCTTGTTAATATAATCTTTTCTTGGGCCAACATCATCGCCCATCCACATACTAATCTCTTTATCCGCCATGACTGCGTCTTCTAGTGTTACACGAATCATACTGCGGTTTGCGGGGTCCATGGTTGTATCCCATAACTGCTTAGCGCTCATTTCGCCTAAACCTTTATATCTTTGGAGCGAATAGTTCTTTAATTTAGATGTGATTTGAGATAGTTCTTCGTCCGTGTAGCAGTACCACTCCTTATCCTTTGTGCTAACTTTATACAATGGTGGCATACCAACATAAATATTGCCATTCGTGATGAGTGGGCGCATATATCTAAAGAAAAATGTTAGTAGAATACACCTAATGTGCATTCCGTCCTGGTCAGCATCGCTAAGAATAATGATTTTATTATACTTTAGATTGTCCAATTTAAAGTCTTCGCCTATGCCTGTACCAATTGCTCCAATTATGGTTCGTATTTCCTCGTTTGCAAGTACTTGGTCAATTCTCTTTTTCTCACTGTTTAGTGGCTTACCGCGAAGTGGTAATATGGCTTGGAAGTATCTATCACGCCCCTGTTTTGCCGTTCCGCCTGCCGAATCACCTTCGACTATGAATATTTCGTTAATATCTGGATTTTTACTTGCACAGTTAGCAAGTTTTCCTATCAGCATACTAGATTCAATCGAATTTTTGCTTCTAGCAAGGTCTTTTGCACGCTTAGTTGCTTGGCGAACGCGGGCAGCGTTTCGCGCTTTTTCTATTATAATATTTCCTATATTCTCGTTCTTCTTTATCGAGAAAAATTCAGTGAGACCTTGCGTACATACGCTCTCAACTCGTGCGCGCGCTTCAACATTACCTAACTTTGTCTTAGTTTGACCTTCAAATTGAACATTTTTCATCTTAATTGATAGGACTGCAACTAGGCCTTCTCTAAAATCATCACCGATAAAGGCTATTTCCTTATCTTTTTTGTCTTTTCCACCTTCTTTTGTGTGCTTTTTAGCAAAATCATTAAGTACCTTTGTAAGTGCTGTTTTAAAGCCTACTTCATGCGTTCCACCTTCTGGGGTCGGGATATTATTTACATAACTGAAAATATTTTCAGTATAATTATCCACATACTGAAGTGCAAGTGAGACATATGTATCTTCAATCTCGTTTTCTATGTAAATCGGTGGAACAAAGAGTGGCTTTCTATCCATTGTCAAACTACTTACATAGTCGCGAATTCCGCCTTCGTAGCACAGTGTTTCATGTTTATTCGTGCGCTCGTCAATTAAGTCTATATGCACACCTTTATTTAAAAAAGCAGTCTCTTTTAGTCGTTCGTAAACCGTATCGTAATCGAATTTTATATCTTTAAATACCCTATCGTCTGGAAGAAAACGTACATATGTACCTTTTAGAGTGGTATTCCCCATCTCTTTTAATTTTACAACCGGAACACCACTATGAATTTTACCATTCTTTTCTATTGATTCGAAGCGTGCGAAATATTTTTTACCGTCCTTATACACGGTAACTTCAAGGTATCTACTGAGCGCATTTGTGACGCTCGCGCCAACTCCATGTAGTCCGCCCGAATATTTATAATTATTGTCGCCAAATTTTCCGCCGGCATGAAGTTGAGTAAACACAACTTCCACTCCACTAACCTTCAATTTTGGATGCGGGCTCACAGGAATACCTCGCCCATTGTCGAGTACTGACGCCGTTCCGTCCTTATGCAAAGTGACTACTACCTTGTTTCCAAAGCCATTTGCAATTTCGTCTATCGCGTTGTCAATAATTTCCCACAAAAGATGGTGAAGCCCTTTTGTTCCCGTCGTCCCTATGTACATACCTGGGCGCATTCTTACAGCGTCCAAACCTTCTAATACTATTAAATCTTTTGAATCATAACCAGCCATAACATTCCTTTTAATAAGTTTAATATTTCCGCTGATTATTATACCAAATTTAAAAAATTATAGCAATTTATTTGAGAGTACCGAACTATTAAAATATGAAAATTTCTTTGGTTTGAGCGCATTTTCTATCAATTCATCAACAAGAGTTATATAGTCTATGCCTACATCTTCATATAAATAAAACGCAAGCGAGCCCGGTATTGTATTGACTTCATTTAGATATAGTGTGTCGCAATCCTTATCAAAAATATAGTCAATTCTAACTACACCGTTAAGATTTAACCTTTCGTATATTGCACGAGTGTAGTCGTCTATTTTTGATTTTAATTCGTCACTGATTTTTGCCGGTATTATCCTATCTCTTTGCTTCCCCGCTTTTGAGTGCATATACTTTTCTTCAAATGTTAAAATATTGTCATTTTTTATTGGGTTTTCTATAGCACTAACGACCAATCCGTTTTTTGTGCGATAGCAAGCCTGATTATACTCAAGCATATTAACTACCCTTTCTTCCACGAGAGCGTCGTCGTTCAATTCAAAAATTGCGTCAATTTGCTCAGTGAAATCAGTTTTATTGCATGCCTTTACGCCAATGCTTGAGCCAAGTGCGTTGGGCTTAACGATTAAATCATCTTTGAAATTCGCTTCAATTTCACTTATCTTTTCTTCATAATTATTTTTATTTATAAGTGTTCCTTTTATCGTTGGAACAATATCTCTTAATAGAGTTTTAGTTAGACTCTTATTCATACAAATATGAGCAGAGAGCGAATCACAACTAGTATGACGAATTCCGTTTACGGCAAAGAATCCTGCTAAATCGCCATTCTCCCCAACTCCGCCATGGCAACAGTTTATCGCGACAAAGATATCACATAATTTTTTTAGAAAAATGTGTTTTGTATAAATACTATCCTTAATGACATATACCTTCTTTAGGTTTAAGTTATCTTTATCTTTAAATTCGGCTATATCACTAACATGTGTTGCTAAATAAAACTCGTTATCTAGCCCAATGTAGATAAGTTCGACCTCGTATCTTGATTTGATATTTTTAAATAATTGCATGGCGGTGATAATTGAAATATCATGCTCCGTACTCGCTCCGCCAAAAAATATACATAACTTTTTCATGTTAGTATATATTCAAAATTTTTTAAATTTGCATATTAATTAATATGAATTTCATCTTCCATGGAGAAATTATTGATTATCAGTACATAAATTCACATAAGGAAAAGACTATACTTCTTTTACACGGCTGGGGCGGGGATAAAAATTCATTTTTGCCGACTATTAAGATTTTAAAGACAAGGTTCAATATCCTGACTCTAACAATGCCTACAGTCAATCCTACAAAAATAGTTTGGCATTTACAAGATTTTAAGGACCTTATATTAAACATTTTGTCTGCTTTAAATATCATGTCCATTAGCATCGTTTGTCATAGTTTTGGATTTAGGGTTGCAAGCCTTTTGAATGGAATTTGCAAAATTGAGAAAATTGTCGTAACGGGCGGTGCTGGACTGAAAAGAAAAAATAAAATTAAAGAATTAGAAAATGAAAATAATTTAATCCTTTTACGACAGAAAAAGTTTAAATACCTATTCAAAAAAATTGCAAGTGCAGACTACTTAAATTTATCTAAGATAAACAAGATTAGTTTTAAAAATATCGTCAATTTTGAATCGAATAAAATGATCAAATTTTCTTGTCCAATGCTCGCATTTTGGGGTAACAATGATGATGCCACTCCCATCTCTATGGGTAAAAAGATTGCTAAAAAAAACAAAATAAAACTCAATGTTGTAAGCGGAAGCCATTTTGCCTATTTAGAACATAATGCAGAGTTCAATAATTTAGTTAGGAATTTTTTATGAGAATTTTGTTTTATATCTTTAATTCATTTTTAATTATTAGTAATGCGTTTTATGTAAAAAAATTTTTACATATTTATCAATTAAAAAATTATCAAAATTTAAGATTTTTGGAATTTTTTTCTAAAAATATCAAAATTTACATAGTTTTTCTAGCATTTTTTGTCGTTTTTCTAGCATTTTTAAAAAATTTTTATGTAATTTCAGTTTTTAATATTGTTATTTTTATTTCCAATTATTATTTATTTAAAGACATAATTAATTCTAAAAAGACGCCAATAAATTACACAAAAAAATTAATACGAATTTATCTTCTTTCTATCGTTTTAGTCATCATTCCGCTTCCACTATATTTCGGTTACGTGCTATCTACTTTTATTCTATTGTTCTCGCCGATTATATCAAATATTTTAAATTTATATGACAAAATTTTAAATGCAATTTACATACACAAAGCACGAAAAAAATTAAAATCTAGTAATGTTAAAATCATTGCTATAACAGGTAGTAACGGAAAGACTAGCGTAAAAAATATTTTAGCAAAAATTTTGGAAAAAGATTACAAAGTTCTACCTACCCCGCTTAGTTACAACACACCATTAGGAATAGCAAAATTCATAAATGAAAATACACTTGACAATATCGATTTTATTATTCTTGAATATGGAGCACGAAGAGTCGGTGATATAAAAAAACTTTGTAAAATTTTTGGTGCTGATTATGGCATTGTCACTATGGTTGGAAATCAACATTTAGCAACCTTTAAATCAAGAGAAAATATCTATCTAGCAAAACGAGAGTTAGCGAAATTTTTAAAAGAAAAATTATGTGTATTTAATCTAGATAACATATATACCTTACGAATGTTTTACGAAAAATATGGCGAAAAAGTTGGAGTCAGCATAAATACCCAAAACGGCGGAAATGATAAAAATTTAATTTACGCAAATGATATAAATATAAAAAACTTTTTAACCGAATTTAATCTTCATGTATTTAATAAAACGTACAAAGTAAAAACTAGCCTTTTAGGTGCACACAATGTATTGAACATCGTTTTATGCACAGCACTCAGTTTACGCCTTGGCGTGAAAATTAGAAAAATTGTTTCCGCTATTCGTTCTCTTAAGTTCACTCCACATAGACTAGAACTAATTAAATCTAGAATAAACATTTTTGACGATAGTTACAACTGCTCACTAGATAGTGCTAAGGCTTCAATAGATGTGTTATCAAAAATGAAAAATAAAAAAATGGTCGTAACCCCAGGGATAATAGAAGGTGGGAAAACCGAATACGACCTTAATTTTCAACTTGGGAAAATGTTACATATCTTTGACTTTGTAATTATAATTGGAGAGCATAACAAACGGGCAATCACAGACGGACTAAAATCCATTAAGAAAACTTCTAATATATTTTATTGTCGCGACTTAGAAGGTGCAAAAAAATATTTTTCAATGCTTAATGACGGCGAGAATCTACTCCTATTAAATGACCTACCAGACGACTACGATTAATCTATTTTCTTAATCATTTCAATGCAATCGTCCCCGTTTTCGTAGTACTTCTTGCGTATTCTCCTTATTTTGAAACCAAATTTTTCGTACAATAAATATGCTGTTATATTAGACTTTGCAACTTCCAAACTTAGTGTCTCTACACCCTTTGATTTAGCAAATATTTCCGCTTGTTCTAGTAATCTCGTGCCTATACCTAAATTTCTAAACTCAGTATCTACTGCTATACTTTCAACGTTTAATTCATCTGTTAAATTTAATATAATATATCCAACTATTTCATCATTGAATTTAGAGACATAAATTAAAGAATTTTCATTTTTTAGTTGATTTTCTATTAAATTTTTTGAAAAAAGATTAGTTTTTATTGAATTTTTTTGAATTTTTACGATTTTTTCTAAATCTTCTTTCTTCGCCTGTTCAATACCAATTACTCCGTGTTTTAATTTTTCTCTCTCTGCTTGTGAGAGTTGATAATAAATTGGAGTAAGCGTTTTGTCCGTAGATTTAATTAAACAATCTAAGAAAATCTTTTCATCAAATTCAACTTCAAACGAATTTAAACTTTCATCTTTTGCATACATTCCTATTTGTTTCCCGTTAGACAATTTCACCAATTCGTCATGCGTGATATTGTGGTCATACTTATACAAAAAGCCGTTTACATTTCGCGCAACAAAATAACTGTCTCTACTTCCCAAAATCGCAACGACATCAATATCTTCATTTTGCGATTTTGCTAGTTCGTAAAGTAAATCCAGATTGTTTATTCCTTTGGCACTCTTTTTTGTAGCGTCACGAAATGCCTTAATGGTTGCTATGCCGACTCTAATACCCGTAAACGAACCGGGGCCTATCACTACTCCATATTCGTCAATATCGCTTAATTTTAACTTTTGAGATTTTAACAATTTGTCAATTTCTGGCAACATGGTTTCATTGTGATGCATTTTAGATTTTAAAATCGTTGAAAAAAGTTTACCATCATTTTCGATGGTTATTACTAAATCATCATTTGCAGTGTTAATCAAAAGTCTTTTCATAAATCTCAAATTCTCGTGTAGTTTCGTCCAAAGTTTTTATATCTACAACTTTAGTCTTTTTAGGTAAAAGTGATAATATATTTTCGCTCCACTCTATGAAAATTATACTATCTCTATCATTTAATATTTCGTCAAAGCCAGACTCTATCGCTTCATCTGTCGTTATTCTATAAGTATCGAAATGGTGTAATCTAAATTTCCCAATATATGTTTTTAAAATAGCAAATGTAGGGCTATTTACAATTTCCTTTACTCCCAGAGCGTGAAAAACATACTGCGTAAAAGTTGTTTTACCTGCGCCTAAGTCTCCGTTTAATAACACTACATCTCCCGCTTCCAAAGTCGAGGCAAAATCTTCGGCTAAATGTTTTGTCTCTTCTAGCGATTTAACTAAATATTTCATTATCTATATATCTTTCTAATAGGTTTTACATGTGGAATTTTGACATCTGTTAGACGAACGCAACCTTCGAGTGCTTTAATATTATCGGTCAAGTCCTTATCGTCCTTATAATAGAAGGTTAGAATTTTATCTCCAGCATGCACAAAATCACCAATTTTTACATGTATCGTAGCACCGATATCATTATCGTGGCTTTCGACACAAAGTCTTCGAGTAAGTTCCCCCAAGGTGAGCGAGTCTATCGCGCCGACATATCCGTCTCGTTTTGCAACAAAATTGACTGATTTTTTAGGATTAAATAATTTATTTTCATCAATCACTTTAGCATCGCCATGTTGTTCTCGTACGATATCTAAGAATCTATTATAAGCATTGCCGTAATCGAGCGAAACATTGATTAGTTCAATTAAATCATTGTCTTTCAGGTTGCGGTCCAACTTCTTTATTATTTCCAGCGCATAGCGTGTAACAACATTTCTAAGCATACAATGTTTCCCGTGCAAAACATCTAGAGCATCTTCCACTTCAACTGCGTTACCTATACCTCCACCAAAAGTTTGTGCAGTATTTGTAACAACTATTACACTACAAACTCCGCATGCATTAAATATATATCTTAACAGTTTTGCAAGTTTAAGCGCATTCCTATATGTTCCAATAAGGCTAGCAACTCCATATTTTACATCAACTAGAACAACTTTTGCTCCGCTTGCTAATTTCTTGCTGGCGATAGATGCCGCAAGTAAATTCATATCATCTTCTAATCCGTACTTTTCGCGTAAATCATACAAAATCCTATCCGCAGGGCAAATATCACCATTATGTGATAGCACGCATGCGTTAGTAACATTGAGTGCTTCCTTAATCATATCATCGTCTAAATTTACGCTAAAATTAGGAATCGAACCAAATCTATCCGTACTACCATTAGTAAACACGAAAGATTTACTCGTGTTTTTAATCACTTTATAACCAAGGCTTGCCAAAAGTGGAATTAAAGCGACACTTGATGCGTCACCTACTCCGCCAGTAGAGTGTTTCTCAATAATCGGTTGATTAAACGAAAGCACTCGCCCACTATCGCGCATAGCCAAAGTTAGATACAAAACTTCCCTTCGACTCATACCAAACGAATTAAGTGCAAGGAAAATTTCAACAATATTTTTATCAATTCCGTTAGTCATAAGGTAATTAATTATTGAATAAAAATCATCTTTTTCTAACTCTTTACTATTCGCTTTTTTTATAATTAAATCTTTAAACATACTCTCCCCTTAATTTAAGTTTATATTTTTAGTCGATATTTGTCAAATAATATCACAAATTAATTCCTTTTTTAATTTGTTGATTAATTCGCAATAAAGAGTTAAAAATTATCGTATGTCAAAGTTTAAAATAGTAAATTTAATAGATAAAATATTTGTTAGTATTGCGGTGTTTCTTCTCGCTTACGCGTGGATAAATTTTTATTTAAGAGACTTAATTCTCACCTTTTTTATTTCACTAATCGTTAGTTTTTGCACTGTGTTTTTACTCTATTATTTTATAGGTAAAAAAGAGTCCAAAAAAAATGCTACTAAAAAAGAAAGTGAAAATTTTTCAAAAACCATTTTAGCGTTTAGAGTTCTTAGCAAAGAGGACAAAAAGAAAATTTTAATTCAAATAATTGAAAAAAATGCTTGGAAAATTATTGATAGTGAAAATTTAATTTTTCTAAAAGACGGCAAGAATTGTCAATTCATTATTGCTACTCATTTAAAAATTAACAATGAATCTTTAATAAATCTAATTGATGAATTTAGGACGGATAAAGTTGATAAAATGTTTGTAATCTGCGATGATTACGCACAAAATATTAAGACTAACATTTTAAAAAATTTAGAAATTGTTTTAATTGACTCTAAAAAATTTTATTATGAATTTTTATTAAAAAATGATATTAATGTTGACACGGGAAATCTAGATTTTAGCGTCACAAAATTTAAGTTTAAGGACTTTCTATATGCCATGTTTTTGCCGAATAAAGCACGCTCATATTTTCTATGCGGATTGGTGTTGATATTCAGTAGTATAATTCTACCTTATCACACCTATTATTTAATATTTGGTTCAATATTTTTAATGTTTGCTATAATCTGTAAACTAATTCCTAAATTCTCAACTCGTTAATTTTTGTAAGAGCGTAAATCAATTTTTTAATTTCTTGTTCGGTGTTATTAAAGTCTAAAGAAATTCTTATTGCACCTGAACTCATAGTGCCTAGGTGCTTATGAACTAGCGGAGCGCAATGCAAACCAGAACGAACGCAGATATTATATCTCTCGCTCAATATGTTCGCCACTAGCGAACTATCCATTCCTTTAATGTTTATTAGTGCAATATTTTTTGATTTATCGTTTGAGTAAATTTCTAAAAATTTTAAATTTTTTAGTGAAAAATATAGAAAATTTGTTAATTTTTCTTCGATTTTTTGTAAATTTTTAAAATTTTTTACTAAAAATTCAATTCCTGCCTTTAAACTGATGATTGGGATTGTTGGAATTGTGCCCGCTTCCAATCCGTCCGGAATAGTCGACGGTTGGACTAAATTTTCACTTTCTGTTCCTGTCCCACCGAAGATAACAGGCTCTAATTTTACACCCCGTTTTATTATTAATCCGCCTACGCCAGTTACCGATAAAAGACCTTTATGCCCAGAAAAAGAGTACATGTCTATATTGCTTTTCTCAAGGTCAATTTCAATATGCCCGCTTGCTTGAGCACCATCAACTATATATAAGATATTACGCTCTTTGCAAATGTTGCCGATTTTAGTTATATCGCATACTTCTCCCGTGACATTTGATAGCGCGGTCGTAATAATGAGTTTTGTATTAGCCTTTATTTCACTCTCAACTTTTTCCGCCAGTTCACTCATCTCGCAATCGATAATGCTAATTTCCACTCCTTTATCTTCCAAAAATTTGAGTGGGCGCAAAATTGAATTATGTTCATAGATTGTGGTTATAACATGTTCGCCCGGTTTTAATGTGCCAAATATTGCAAGATTCAGTGCTTCAGTGCAATTCTTAGTAAAAACCACATCATAATCGCCCGCGTGAAAAAACTCTTTAATTATCTCGCGTGTTTCATATATTATTTCGGCCGTAGCAACAGATAATTTATGTCCGCTCCTACCCGGGTTCGCCGTGTATTTATTCAGTGCGCGAATAATAGAATTTTTAACATGCTCGGGCTTGTAAAAACTCGTAGCAGAATTATCAAAGTATATCATATAACACATTATGAAATTTAAGAATATTGTGTTATAGAGAGAACTATGAAATACTTAATTATTGCTTACAAATCAAGAAATAACCTTTTCTCTGTCAATAGAGTTTTAAATCTCCGCGGAATATCAACGCGCGTAATAAATACGCCACACAGGTTATCCATTAGTTGCGGATTAAGCATTAGAGTCGACATAAAATCACTTGAAGTCTGTAAAAGCGTGGTTCAAGAGATTAATTTGAATGGATTTATGGGGATATTTTTAGTGGAAATAAATAATGGCAACGACACTATTACAAGAGTTTTTTAGTTTGCCAAACTAAAAGATTGACTATTTTATATATTTTTGTTAATATATGAATATGAAAAAATTTGATGCCGTTTTTTCGTATCTTAACGAGTTATATCCTGCACCTGATTGTGCTCTAAATTTTTCTAATCCATATGAATTGTTAATTGCAGTTATTCTCTCCGCTCAATGTACGGACACGCGAGTAAATATAGTAACAAAAGAGTTATTTAAATTAGCAGACAACCCTAAAAGCATGCTTGATTTAGGGTTAGAAAAATTAAAAGAAATTATCCACCCTTGTGGGTTTTATAATTCTAAATCGAAAGCAATAATTGAAACAAGTAAAGATTTAATAGAAAAGTATAATGGACAAGTTCCCTCAACTATGGAAGAATTAACAAGTCTAAAGGGTGTGGGAAGAAAAACCGCAAATGTCGTTATAGCAAACGCTTTCGGTGGGCAAACTATTGCAGTAGACACCCATGTACATAGAGTTTCAAAGCGGTTAGGTATGGCGGACGAAAACTCTACTCCATATGAATGTGAAATGTCGCTATTGAAACTTGTGGACGAAAATTCTAGAACAAAATTTCATCACCAAATGATTTGGTTTGGACGAGAAAAATGCAAGGCAATTAATCCTCACTGCAATGAGTGTAAATTAAATAATATTTGTAAATACTTTAAACATAAAAAATAAAAGGATACATCATGAATTTAGACAAGGTTACTATCACTATAAAATCCGGAAACGGCGGTAGCGGTAAAGTAAGTTTCCATCGCGAAAAATTCGTTGAAAAAGGTGGACCAGACGGTGGCGACGGCGGAAATGGAGGTTCTGTTTATTTTGTTGCGGACAGTTCTAAAAATACGCTCATCGATTTCCAATATGTTAAGAGTTTCGAAGCAGAAAATGGCTCGGGCGGTTCGGGAAAGTTGCAAAACGGAAAGAACGGCAAAGATATTTATATCCATGTGCCTTGCGGTACGGTCATTAAGGACGCTAAAACCAATCAAGTTTTAGCAGATATGTACGAAGATGGCTACACCTATCTCGCTCTACCTGGTGGACGCGGTGGAAAGGGAAACAACTTCTTTAAAAGTCCTACGAGGCAGTCTCCCAGATTTAGTCAACTTGGCGAAGTAACGGAAAGTTACAAGGTAATTTTAGAGTTAAAGACTATTGCAGATGTTGCGCTTGTTGGAAAACCGAATGTTGGGAAATCTACTCTTCTTAGCGTGATTTCTAATGCAAAACCGAAAATTGCTGATTATGAGTTTACCACTCTTAGCCCTAACCTTGGAGTTGTAAAAATCTATGGTGATAGTTTTATTGTAGCGGATATTCCTGGACTTATTGACGGAGCAAGTGAAGGCGCTGGGCTTGGGCATGAATTTTTGTCACATATTGAACGAACTAGACTTGTTGTTCATGTTATAGACGCATCTGGGTACTATGGAAATGATATTGTGGAAGATTATTTGACTATAAATAATGAGTTAAAAAAATACAATGAAAAATTATCTCGTCTTCCTCAAATCGTAGTCTTTACTAAATTAGATTTAATAGATAATATAGATGAAAAAATCGCATATTTCCGCTCTAAAATCAAAGATAAAGTAGATATTGTTCCAATAAGTTCGGCTACGCGCGAAAATGTGGACGAGTTGATAAAAAAAGTGTATAACAAACTTTCCACTCTACCGAAGACTCCGCCTATCCCTGTCGAACAAACTGCACTTATGACTAAGGACACAACTTCGGTCAAAATTACTAAGTTAGAACCGCATGTTTTTGAACTGTCGGGCGGATATTTAAATAATTTACAACGCGGGATCGTATTCAACGATACGCAATCACTTGCATATTTCCAGATGCGTCTAGAAAAGGACGGTATTATGGACAAATTAAAAGAAGCAGGCGTAGTCGACGGAGATACGATAATTTTCGGTTCCCTTCAATACGAAATTTATTTTTAAGGAGAATTTATGATAACCAAAAAAGAGCGCATTACTTTACGGTCAATCGCTAGCAGCATAAAGCCTACAATCTGGGTTGGAAAGGACGGATTTGGCGAAAATGTGTTAAACCAAATTGATACCGAACTTTTTGACCACGAATTAGTTAAAATCAGCATGCAAGAAAATTCTAATCCTTTAACCGAATTTGAACTTAGTGAACTCGCGGTTAAACTTGGAGCAGAAGTCGTTACTACCATTGGAAGAAAAATTGTTCTGTATCGTCATAGCGAGAAAAAAGGCATTAAACATGTTTTAAATTAAAAATTTAAAATTTTTTGTAAAATGTTTTAATTTTATAGGTTTTTTATATTATTTTTAAATAATTTTACAAATTTTTTATTTATCTACTCTACTTTAGTATAATTTTTAATTTCAAAATCAGTAGTCTTTCTTTCTTTTAATTTAGATTTAGTATTCGAGTTTTCTTTCTTTTTAGGCTTCAAAAAATCGAAAATTTTATCAATTCCTCCCATTGACTGTAAGCCTGAGAAGATATTGGATAGATTAAATCCTTCCCCGCTCTCGCTACCACTTTTGCCCAACAAGTTGATTATATTGGACGCGTTCCCGCCCTTAAATAAGCCCGCAAGTAATGGCGCGAGACTTTTAAAATCAAATGAAAATGGGAACGGGTTAGAATTGTTTTGATTGTGATTACATGGCTTATTTGTCGGCACACAATCACAATTTTTTTTAGTGAAATTGTTGTTCATATAATAGTTGGGAAGTGTTTCGTACGGTTCTTGAAATACAATCTTTTTTTCTTGCTTAGGCGGATTAAAATGTTGTATGTATGCGTTAGGTTCAACGAAAAGTGCGTTCGTGCTATCTTCATTTATCATAATATTTATTATGAAAAATCTTAAAGTATTGCCAATATTGACAAATATTCTTTTTAACTCATAAGTATATTCGAGGTGTTTATGCCAAGAGATTTTAAATCATTTTCAAAAAATTATAGTGAAAACAAAATCACTGACGAAAAAACTAAAGAATATGAAGATTTGATTGATAAATACAAAAACATGGATAACAATGAACTAATGTCTAATCTTTTCAGTGAAGCGAGCAAGTTGAAGAAAGAAGGAAAATTAGATAGTGCCACGCTGAACAATCTAAAAACCACCCTATCTCCTTTTTTAAACAGTGAGCAAAACGAGATGTTGAATGGGCTAATCCGTGCGATTGATGAAACAAAATAAAATTAGCCCAGATTTGCTTAAACAAGTAAGTATAATGGGCGAAAATTGCCCACACTCTTTTCGCGTTTTGGTCGAAGCACAAGATTTTTCTTTGACTAAAAAATTTTTAGAAAAATACAAATACAAGTTTATTCCTTACAGATTTGTAAACTGCTTTTGTATAGATGCGGACGAAGATGATTTAGGTATACTTTCAAGTCAAAACTTTGTTAAATACATTCATTCTAATCCGCGTGTAATGGCGGAAAATTTTAATGAAGATTTAATAAATTTAAGGAATTTAACTAAAGGCGAATTTTATGGGCAAAATAACACAATTTGCTTTATAGATACTGGAATTTCTCCGCACCTAGACTTTGTTTTTCCGCAAAATAAGATACTTAAATTTATAGATTTTACCGAGAAAAACAATATTCCGCACGATGACAATGGGCACGGGACTTTTGTCTCAGGTATTGCATGCGGAAACGGGATTTTATCTAAAGAATTTGAAGGTATTGCAACTAAGTCGAACATCATCTCGCTTAAAGCACTTTCTAAGGAAGGCAACAGCACTAGCAATGTGATTTTAGACGCCATGCAGTGGGTATATGAAAATCATAAAGTTTACAATATTTCAGTGGTCTGTATGAGTTTTGGAGCAGATGTGATTAACGACAATGACCCACTCTCTCGCGGAGCGGAAAGCCTCTGGAAACGCGGAATTGTGGTTGTTGCTGCGGCTGGAAACAGTGGACCAAAGACGAATTCCATTAAGTCACCTGGAAATAATCCATATATCATCACTGTGGGTGCACTTGATAGCAAAAACATGACAGTGGCAGATTTTAGCAGTCGTGGACCTACGATTTATGGGCACAAACCAGACTTGGTTGCTCCCGGGGTAGATTTACGTTCGTGCAGTAATTCAAGTTTTCCGTACGCAAGCATGTCAGGGACTAGTGTTGCTACTCCTATCGTCGCCGGAATTTGTGCGATTATAAAATCGAGATACCCAGAAATGAAAGCAGATGAAATTAAAAGATTTTTGTTACTCCATTGTACTCCAATTACAAATAATGTTGATGTGGAGGGCGCAGGTTATATCAATTTTAAAAATTTAGATTAATAGATTGAAAAATTTTTTAATTTTGATATAATCTTTACATGATTGAATTAAAAGACCTTTCAATAAAATACATTGATGATTTTTATATGCTTTTAAATATTAATCTTAGTATTGATGAAAATACTCTTTTTCTCGGCGATGAGATGAGTGGAAATTGGGCAGTGCTTAGATTAATCGCTGGAATAGACAAAAATTATTCGGGCGATATTTTTATTGATGGGAAAAATATAAAGGAGATAAAAGAAAAAGAATTTAATCTCGCTTTTGTTAGCAAAACTCCATATTTATTTAATACAACGATTGATAAAAATTTAATGTATCCTTTAAAAATTAGAAGAAAAAATTTAAAAATAAATAAAAATGAGATAAAAAATATTGTAAATTTATATATTTTAAATAATAATTTAGAAAATTTTCCTAAAAAAATTAAAAATTTATCATTATCACAAAAAAAGATTATTACACTTGCACGAGCAATTATTAGAGAACCTAAATATATTTTAATTGAAAATTTATTTGAAAATATGGAAGAAACTGAGATAAATATTGCTTTAAATATGTTAGAAAATAGTAAAAGTATAATAATTGCATGCGACAAGGAAGAAAATCTAAAATATTATAAAAATTTTAAAGTTATTAATTTATATTTTGGTAGTGTAAAAAATTAACTATAAAAATAAAAAATCACTGAAATTTTAAGAAAATAGTTTAATTTACTTTATTTTCAGTGATTTTTTATATAATTTTTTAATTTTTATTTAATTTTAGTTAACAGAAATTTTAGTCATCTTTATTTTCGGTTTCGTCTTTTGTTAAGAAAGATAAATTTCCGTCTTTGCAATCAACCAAAACTTTATCGCCCGACTTAATTTCTCCACGCAGCATTTTATCCGCCAATTCGTCTTCAATTTTGCTTGTTATCAATCTACGCAATGGACGAGCACCAAACTCTTCGCTTGTACCATTCTTCACTAAATAGTTTAATGTTGATGTCGTAAACTTTAACTCAACATTACTTTGACGAAGATTCTTATTTAAGTCAGCAAGCATCTTCTTAGCAATATCTCTTAATACGCCTTGGTCGAGTTTATTAAATATAACGATATTGTCTATACGGTTAATGAGTTCTGGCTTAAAATATTTTTTAAGTTCAGTCATCATAACAGCGGACTTATCTTGTGCCTTTTTCTCATTAAATCCTAAGTCAACACTCGTCTTATTAAGTTTATCACTACCGATGTTCGATGTTAAGATTATAAGTGTATTTTTAAAACTTACGACTTTACCATGGCTATCAGTTAGTCGACCGTCGTCCAAGATTTGAAGTAACATATTGAATACTTCTGGGTGCGCTTTTTCTATCTCATCGAATAGAACTACACTATACGGTTTTCTTCTAACCTGTTCAGTTAACTGACCGCCGTCATCAAACCCAACATATCCTGGAGGGCTACCGATTAATTTACTAACGCTATGTGCTTCCATGAATTCGCTCATGTCAAGACGAATTATCTTATTTTCATCATCGAACAGTGCTTCGGCTAATGCTTTACTAAGTTCAGTCTTACCTACACCAGTAGGTCCTAAGAATAGGAAACTTCCTATTGGACGTTTAGGATCGCGAATTCCTATACGGCTACGGCGAATTGCTTTTGCGACTTTTTCAATCGCTTCGTCCTGACCTTTAACACGCAACTTTAATGTCTTTTCAAGATTTAAAAGTTTTTCCGCTTCGCCTTCGGTCAATTTAGTTAATGGGATATTTGTCCATTTACTTACAACCTCGGCAACATCTTGCTCGGTTATGGTTGCAACTTCGCTATTCTCACTTGGGGCAGATTTTTCCTTCTCTATTTCATCTTTTAGTTTTGAGATTTGGTCTCTGTATTTTCCTGCCTTTTCAAAATCTTCTTTATTTACTGCGTCCGCTTTTTCTGTTTCAAGTTTATTAAGTTTCTCTCTAAGCGCGCGCACTTTTTTAGAATCATAATTTGTCTTTACTTTTGCTCTGCTTGATGCTTCATCTATCAAGTCAATCGCCTTATCTGGAAGGCTTCTATCCTGAATATATCTATCAGATAGGTTAGCGGCGGCATTGATTGCTTCATCGCTAATCTTAACCTTATGGAATGCTTCATAACTATCTCTAAGACCTTTCAATATCTCGATTGTCTGCTCAACTGTTGGCGGGTCTACATTAATAGGTTGGAAACGACGCTCTAATGCCTTATCCTTTTCGATATATTTCCTATATTCGTCCGTAGTGGTAGCACCTATTGTCTGCATCTCACCACGCGCTAAATATGGTTTTAACATATCGGCGGGGTTAGTTTCACCCTTATCACTACCAACTTGTGCAAGAGTATGAATTTCATCTATGAAGGTTATTATATTCTTATTTTGAGTAATAGTTTCTATCGCGTTTTTAAGTTTTTCTTCCATAGAACCACGATACTTTGTACCCGCCATAAGTCCGCCAATGTCTAGGCTGTAAATAATCTTATTTTTCAAAAATGCAGGAACATCACCAGAAACAATTCTTCGTGCTAGTCCCTCCACTATTGCAGTCTTACCTACACCGGCTTCACCGATCAATACTGGGTTGTTTTTAGTCTTTCTGCAAAGGATTTCAATCATTCGCTCGATTTCGTTATCCCTACCAATGATTGGGTCAATTTTACCATTCTTTGCACGCAAGGTTAAATCACTTCCCATATCAAGAAGTTCTTGTGGAAGTTCGCTAGTATAGTTGTTCTGTCCGTTAGAGTTTGAGTTATTGCTCATTCCACCAACTTGAACAAACCCGTCCATATTAAAGCCTGAATTTGAATTGTTTTGCATTTGATTTGTAGTCATCAATGGAATAGCCTTATTTCTTAATTCATATATATTAATTTTTAATGCGTCGCGCAAAATTTTAATTGCAAAACTATCTTCCTGGCTGAGCAGTGCTACTAACAAATGCTCGGTCGAAATATAGTTTGTACGCGTACGCTTTGCCACACTGCCCGCTATCATGAGTAATTCCTTTACGCGTGGAGTAAGTTCAACGCTCGCGGACGGGATTTTTGAACTTGTGTTATCTAAGACATCTTTAATTATATCTGCATCTACGCGATACGAATTTAATAGGCGTTTAGATTTACTCTCCACCTTTGTGAGTCCGTATAGCACATGTTCAGTCCCGACTTCGTTTCCGTAACTACCTGCGATTTGAGTGGCAATTTGCATACATCTATTCGCTAAATCGGTTAAATTATACATTCTTTTCTCCTTTTAAAATTTTCTTCACTTTTTCTGCTAATTCGACTAGTTCACTCTTAGAAACATATTCGCTAGATTTATTGCTAACCAATCGTTGAAGTTCGTTTAGAGTAGTATCTTTTAGGTCAATATACCCTAAATTTAGCCCTAGACGGATATCGCTAAGTCTTTTACCCAGTTCTTCGCCCGAGAGAAGATAAGCAGATTTCAATACTGACAAACTCCTAAAAGCCTTATCCATAAGGGCATCTGCATTGGTAGTAGCGAGCATTTTTGCGCTCTCTATCTCTAAATCTTGCAATTTCTCTACCATTTTCATAAACTCGTCTACTATTTCACTCTCAGTAAAACCTAGATTGCAAGCGGTCGAAAGTGTGAAAATTTGGCCGTATTTTGCTGTCAAAGCAAAGCCTAAATTTTTAATATTTTGTCTAACTTGGTTAATTTTCCCTAAACTTGAGAGCGCGTTTAAGTCTAAATCACATTCAAGCCTTAACCCAGTTCCTATCTTTCTAATATCACTCATAAGATAGCCATAAGTGTCGTTATACGCTAGATTGAGTTTTGTGGCTAATAGATGTTCGAGCGACTTTGCACGGTCATAAATTGACCTATCTATCCCAACTCCACCTGCAATTATAGTAAGGTGTTCGCCGTCAAATAGTGTTATTGCAACATTATCTTTAGTGATAAACATAGTATTTGACTTGCTCGAGAGCATGCTAAATTGACTTAAATATTCACGCATATTTTTGTCAAGAGCATTGACATCTAGTTTCAACAACTCTTTATCAAGGGCACTGTCAACCTTTGAGATGATTTCTTGTCTTTTATCTTCTGTGAGTTTTGGAACGAACTTATAGTCCTTTAAATTCCTAAAATACTTCACTCTCGTTTGTATTACATTAGTCATTTTTACTCTCCAACTTAGTAATTTCTTTCTTTAATTTTGCGGCGTCTTCATATCGCTCTTCTTTAACAGCAATCGCCATCTCTTGTCTTAATTCTGCAATTCTATCCGCCGTGGATAGTGATTTATCCTTTTCTTTAGATTTCTTAGCGATATAATCGTTTAATCTCTCCTGCTTATGCGTTTGATTAGGTGCTATTCGTTTTACAAGATTTTCTATCTCTTCCCTAAACGCATCATAGCAGTTAGGGCAACCTAAATGCTCGGTATTCTTAAACTCTCTTAGACTAGTTTTACATACTGGGCAAATGATATTTTCTATTTGTTGGAACGGCAAGAAATCTGCAAAAGTCGAAAACATGTCGTCAAATATACTAGTTGGAGTATCGTTGAACACTCCTTCCTTTATAGCGCAGTCACGACATAGATTAGTCGTCTGGCTAACTCCATTCACAATTAAAGTTGAGTGATATACACTCGGTTTTCCACATCTATCACATTTCATAATTATTTCCTCCCTTTTAATAATTCAATTATAACCTGTGTTAATATACTACCTCTCAAATTATTATCGATATTTATAGGATTATTTAGCGCTTTTGCACTAATGCTGGCCTTAATTAGCCCACGCTCTCGCTCGGTAATAAGTCCGCGTGAAAGCATCTGGTCTAATAACTGACCCGCTTCGTTCTGGCTAATAGGTTTAGTAGTAATTTTTAAGGCATTGTTAAGAAAATTGCTGTCACTATCGCGCAGTCTAGACACCTTAATATAGCCACTACCACCGCGCTGGCTCTCAACCACAAACCCGCGATTGATAGTAAAACGAGTGTTTAGCACATAATTAATTTGACTAGGAACGCACGAGAAGAATTTGGCAAGGTCGTTTCGTGACAGTTCAATAAAGTCGTCCGCATCAAGGCTGGACATTATGAATTCTTCAATCACATCTGATATGCTCTTATTCACATTTTCCCTCCTTTAAAGGTCTTTGACTTTCTTTGACCTTTGACATAATATTACTACTATTCTATGCAAATGTCAACAATTTTTGCATAATTTTTTAAATTTTTTAGCAAACTTTTGTTGAGAGTGCTAAAATTTGACTGGTTTATACTATATGTTTCTCTTTTCCTATCCATTATATATTAAATATCATATAATCATAAAGATGTAATTTATATATTAAAGAAATATGAAAAAGGGCGTAAAGCCCTATGATTATTATTTTTACACTAGTATTTTTCTTCTAAGTATGTTTTTCTTCCATATCCTCGTCATCAACAAGTGGATTTAACTCGCTTATTCTACTCTGCTTTCGAGATTTTATGGTACATAGTAGATAAATCCCCCAAACTACAAAGCCTATTAACATGTGTGCAACAATTATTATTATTGAATATAGTATGTGCGAATTATCGTATATCGTATGAAGAATAGGTAACGGAATATTATATGGGTTTGAGATAAACATCATATTCGCATCTCCTACCAAATTCACGATTATCGCTATCGTCATAAATATCGCGCAATAGATTAGATAATTTAAAACTAATCTAAAGTCTATTTTAACGCTCTTAGTTACATAACTCATAATTCCTAAATATACCATAGATGAGTGGAAAATCATGCTATAAATACACTGGAAATGGAAGATTGGATATGTGCTGAAAGATGTGGACGGAGAGATTATAAATACCGTCCCAGCGACGATATTAGCAAGAGAAATAAACGACATTCCAAACTCTCTAACCTTCTCATTTTTAGAACTTGCAAACCATAGTGCATAGATAAATAGCGAACAGAAATATAATGGTAACCACGAATCAATGTTAGTTATTCCATTGATTAAATTCCAGCATATTTTAAATAATTCAAGCAACGGTATCACGACTGCGAAAACGCGAATCATTTTAAAGTATGTTTCACTCTTCATCTTTCTAGTGAGATACACTGCTAACGCAATTAAAGAGAAGCACACAAAAATTGAAATAATGTGTGCCGTGCTAAACAATCCTACTGCCGGATATGTACCTAGTAATGAAAACATAATTTTATTTTACCAAAAACATGTCGATTTTACAAGTATTTTAGCGAAAATCTTAATTTTTATTAAAATGTTTAAAGATATTTTCAGCGGTTTTCTTTGAGATACCCTTTACGCTGGACAACTCTTCCAAACTTGCTTTCCTTATATTATCTATACTCTTAAAATTTGATAAAAGTGCACGCCTTGTAACAGGCCCTACACCCGATATACTCTCTAGCCCACCCCTATACATTCCTTTTGCTCTAAGCGAACGATTAAATGTAATAGCGAAGCGGTGTGCTTCATCACGGGCTAACTGAACGAGTCTTAGCGAATAACCGCCTTTTTTCAAAATATATGGGCGAGATTCGTGCGGTTTAAACACTTCTTCTTCGCGCTTTGCAAGGCTGATTAGGTCATTTGGATAGCCATATTTTCCTAGCACATCGACCGCCACCGAGAGTTGACCTTTACCTCCATCTATAATAATTAAGTCGGGCATTGACGAAAAACTAATGTCAACTCCCTTTTTTAACTCTTCCATACGGCGAGTTAAAACTTCACGCATGGAAGCAAAGTCATCTATGAAATCGACCGTTTCAATCTTAAATTTTCTATACATTTTAGGCGCTTTTTCACCATTTTGCACCACAACCATGCTCGCAACCGTGTAAGTACCATATGTGTGCGAGATGTCGTAACACTCAATACGCTTTGGTTCGCGAGATAAGTTTAAATCTGCTTTTAACTGCCTAACCGCGCCTTTGCTGGCGTTGACCTGTTTTATCGTTCGCTCTAAATTTTTCTCTATATGCATGTGCGCATTCTTCTCTGCCATATCGAGAAGTTTAAATTTTACGCTGTCTATCTTCGGCTTGGTGACTACAATCTTCTTCCCCGCCTTATCTTTTAAAAATAGTTCAATTTCGTCCGTTTTTATATCAGGCATTATGATCTCGTCTACATTTAGTGGGTGCGTTCCGTAATATTGCATTATAAATTGAGTGTACGCTTCATTAGTGTCCAAGAAATTTAAAATGTCGAAAGTTTGAACTCCTTGCAGTTTTCCACCGCGGATATTAAGCACACACATTGCAGAATATTCTCCGCTTGTATTTAGGCTAAACACATCGTAATCGACAAGCGAACCTAAACTGGTGATTACTTTTGATTTAAGTTTTTCAAGCATTTTTAATCTATCGCGCAAGATAAGTGCTGTTTCATAGTTTTCATTTTCACTTGCGATTCTCATTTTTTCGTTTAAAATCTCTTCTACATGCTTCGTGTCGCCCTTTAAGAATTTTATTGCTTCATTAACTTCTAGGTTATAATCTTTTTTGGAAATTAATTTTGCACACGGAGCGGAACACATATGCATCTCTTTAAATAAACACGGCTTTATCGGTTTTTTGTTCTCTGCAAGCGGGAGTTTGCATTTCCTAAGTTGGAAGGCATAATCTAATATAGACAATACTTCCTTTGCGGATACGCCAGCCATGTATGGCCCGAAATACTTGTCATTTTTATTTAGTCTACGGCTTATTTCAAATCGCGGAAAATCTTCTTTTAAATTAATCTTTATGTACGCGTATGTTTTACTATCTTTTAATAAAATATTGTAAAACGGTTGATGCTTTTTTATTAAATTATTTTCAAGAGCAAGCGCTTCTACTTCATCATTCACAACATAGAAATCAAAATCGCGGACATTTTCCACCATATTTCTTACTTTTATATGTTCCTGTTTACGCAAAAAATATTGGCTAACGCGCTTCTTTAAATCTTTCGCTTTACCAACATAGATAATATTTTCATCTTTATCTTTCATTATATATACGCCGGGGTCATGCGGTAGGCGTTTAACTTTATCTAAAATAATGTCCATGGTCTTATTATAACATAAATTTTAATTTTTTTTAATTATTTCACATATATTGTAAAAATTTTAAGTTTCTACAACAATTTAAAAAAATCGAAAAATTTTGTCATTTTTATTAAAATTTTTGTGTTTTTTTGACACTTTTTGTTAAATTTTAAAAAAATTTTTTAATATTTATATTATTTCCTTATTCTAAATCAAGTGCTAACTTGTCTAAATTATGATTTTTTAACATACAATTTTACATGAAGAAAGTTTTTAATATTTTAAAATTAAAGTTAAAAAATAAAAAATTTTTTGTTAAATTGTTAATCACCGTCCTAATAATTTTTATTTTAATCTTCGCCCCAACTGTTGCGTTTAGTCGTGCAAGAAATTTTGAGATTTATTCAAAAGAAAATATAACTAGCAAAATTTATACCGTACTGCACATAGAAACTTTTGAAGGCGGGAAGAAATCTAGAATTGATTTCTTAAAATCCGTCGCCCGCGAGATAGAAAGTTCGCACGCTGGTATCTACTTTATGATTAAATCTATAAGCGCAGACGAATTAGAATCCTACCTAAGCGAGAGCACTCCTGATTTAATCTCATTCGGTTTCGGTTTAGGGAAAAGTTTTATCCAAAACTTAGTACCTTTTGATAGTACATATGATATTCGTGACGAGTTAATTTTAAGCGGGAGTTTTAATGGTGAACTTGTGGCTCTACCGTACATAGTTAGTGGATATGCACTATTCCGCCATAACGCTACAGCGAGTGAATTTCACTGCGGGCAAACAGGTTACACATTCCCTGAAAAAATATATTCTACTCTCAACCTTTCCCCTATTGAAGCGGAAAGTCAATACGAAGCTTATAAAGATTTTGTGTATGATAAAAATGTGGTTTTACTAGGAACGGGACGAGATGTATTTAGAGTGGATAATCTAAATAAAGTAGGACGAGCAAATGCTATGATTGAGCCGATAGATACATACACCGATTTAATTCAATATCTAGCGAAATTTACAGATGACGAGATTACGCGCGAGTTTTGCTCACTTGCACTTAGTGACGAATTTCAACGCACATTGACGGATTACTCACTATACAGTGCTAAATATAACAAAATCTACACGGACGGAATATATAGTGATATGGAAAATGCGATTATGTCGTGTGAAATAGCACGAGCATTTGAGTATTAATGTCATGAAAAATTGAGTGACATTTCAATAAGTTTTATGAAAAATTTATTAAATTTTGATATTCTAAATTTTAAAGATTGCGAAGTTTTTTATCACGCCGATTTAAAAAACTTTTCGACTTTCCATATAGGTGGCAAAGCAAAATATCTATTTATTGTTAATAGTTTAGACCATCTAGTTCTGGTGTGTTATATTTGTAAAGTACACAACATAAAGTATAAAGTCATAGGTTATGGTTCAAATTTATTATTTAATGATAATGGGTATAACGGTGCAATAATAGTAAATAGAGCAAGCAAAATTTTAATTCGCAAAAATAGTGCATATGTGAATAGCGGAACTAGTCTTGGTGGATTGATAAATACTCTTATCTCACACTCTCTATCAGGACTAGAAAATTTAAGTTCAATTCCTTCGACTATCGGTGGTGCGATAACTAACAATACAGGTGCTTTTGGTCGTGAGATTAAAGATTTGGTTGAATATGTTGATTGCATTAGGTTAAGTGATTTTAAGAAAATAAGATTATCTAATACTCAATGTAAATTCGCGTACAGAAACAGTATTTTCAAGTCGGGCAAATACTTGATATTGAGAGTAAAACTAAACCTATTTAAGCGTGAAAAAACGGAAATACTAGCAGACGCACGCGATTTTACTTTAAAGAAATTTTCTAGTCAACCGACTAACGAGTACAGTGCGGGAAGCGTGTTTAAGCGCACACTCTACTCCCCCGCCCGACTAATTGACGAACTCGGGTTAAAGGGAAAGGCTATTGGTGGTGCCATGGTGTCAAACAAGCATGCCGGATTTATTGTCAATTTTAATAATGCTCGCGCGAGCGAAGTCAAGAAACTTATCCATTTAATTAAACGCGAAGTGAAATCAAAATATAATTTACTCCTATTTGAAGAGATTGAATTCGTAGATTAAATATTTTTTTTATTTATTAATCTAATGTTTGATTTATTTTGAGTATCGTGATATAATAATGTCAGGAGAAATTATGGCATTACTGGCTGATTATCATACACATACGAAATATTCACGAAATCATCATGGGAAGGGAACTGTGGCACAAAATGTTCGTGCTGCATATGAGAAGGGACTTAGACAAATCGCAATAACTGACCACGGATTTAATCAAGTTATGTTTGGAATTAGGCGTGAAGATATCCCAGCACTTAAACGCGATATTGAAGACGCAAAAGAGCGCTACCCTATTGATGTTCTTTTGGGCGTAGAAGCAAATCTCATCTCTTCACAAGGTGACATAGATATAGTGGAAGATGATTTAAAAGACATCGATATTCTTTTATGCGGTTTTCACAGACTCGTAAAATCTACCTCTCGTAGAGAACGCTTAAAATTCATAAATAAAAATGTGCTATGTGAGTTTTTTGGTCACACTAGTAAAAAACAGCGCGAGATTAATACAAATGCGTACATAAATGCTATGCGTAAATATGATATTGATATTCTCACCCACTTAAATCACGCGTGCAAGGTAGATGTTGAGAAAGTCGCTCGTGTAGCAAAGGAAACCAATACTTTAATTGAACTTAATGGGAAAAGACTGGGCATGACTGACGAAGAGATAATGACTTGCTATAAATGTGGCTGCAAGTTTGTTATAAATAGTGATGCACACTCGCCTAATCGTGTTGGCGATTGTCATTTGGGGCTTCAAGCCGTTCTTAGACTTCGTTTGCCCGATAGTTGTATAGTAAATTATAATAATATACCTACTTTAAAGAAAGAAAGACAAAAGAAAAGGAGTTAAAATGGTGGACTGCAAACAGCAAATCTTAAAGACAATACCCGACAATAATTGCTGTAGTCACGCATTTTTGTCCGTTCTTCTATCCCAATCAAACATAAATAGCAAAAACAACGAAATTTCTTTCCCTATAAAAGAAGGAATTTTAGATAAAGTTAGCAAAATTATTAAAAACTTCTACCCCGATTTGAATTTGTCTTATGGGGAAGGTTTTTTGATTGTTCGCGGAAATATTTTTAATTTACTACTTGATTGCGGATATAACGCGGGCGGAAATGTAGATTTTTCGCTCTTTTCTAGCGAGTGTGACCGACTGACTCTACTTAAAACTCTCTTCATTCAATATGGTTCTCTTTATTATAATGAAGATAATTTCAAAAATACAAAGGGCTATTTACTAGAATTTGTCATTAAGGATAATTTGGACGAACTATGCTCTACTCTATTAAATGAATTTGGCTTTAAATTAAAGTCAACGATTAGACAAAACAACCGTGTCATTTACACAAAAAATAGTAATGTAATTACCGATTTATTGGTCAAACTAGGCGATAGTGTTACTGCGCTCGACATTCAAAATAGTCTTCTTATGCGCGAAATTAGAAATTCAACGAATAGGCAAAATAACTGCTTTGACCACAATTTAGATAAGACACTAAACGCAAGTAGCGAGCAACTCACTGCTATAAATTACCTTATGAGTCACAATTATCTTGACTTACTGGACGAGAAATTGACAGAGGTGGCTATGGCTAGACTCGCTAACCCCGATGTATCTTTAAAAGATTTACAGACAATCATTGGCGGGAAAATTAGTCGTGCCGGAATAAAATATAGGCTGGATAAAATTATATCTATTTATAAATCTATCATAGGAGGAAAATAAAGTGAAACCTTTCGTTCATCTTCATGTACATACTGAATTTTCACTTTTAGATGGTGCTGCTAGAATAAAGAAAATGGTGAAACTCGCAAAAGAGTATGGCATGCCTGCAGTCGCAATGACCGACCATGGAAACATGTATGCTGCGACTAGATTTTTTGACGCTTGTACCGAAGTGGGAATAAAACCAATTTTTGGCACAGAATTCTATGTCTGCCCAGATTTGACGGTCAAAAACGGGAAACAACATCTCTCCCACCTTATAATTTTGGCAAAGGACGAAACGGGATATAAAAACCTAAGCATGCTAAACACAATAGCGTTTAGAGATGGATTTTACTATAAGCCGAGAATAGACTATAAAACACTTGAAAAGTATCATGAAGGGTTAGTTTGTCTTTCCGCATGCCTTGCGGGAGATATTCCTAAACTAATATTGCAAGAGCAATATGAAAAGGCTGAAGAATTAATCCTTTGGTTTAAAAATCTGTTTAAAGACGATTTCTATCTCGAAATTCAATATAATGGTATACATGACCAAGAGATTGTGAACGAAAAACTGCGCGAATACTCTAAAAAATTTGGAATTAAACTCGTTGCAACAAATGATGTGCACTATCTTTTCAAAGAAGACGCTGAAATGCAAGATGTACTTATGTGCGTATCTATGCAAAAATTTGTGGACGACCCAGATAGATTGAAATTCCCGACTGACGAACTATATTTTAAGACATACGACCAGATGCTTGCTGGGCTTCCTAACGATGAAGAAGCACTTGACACAACGCTTGAAATTGCTGATAAATGTAATTTCAAATTTGTTTATGGACATTATCTCTTCCCGCACTACGAACCAGAAGGCGGATATAATGAAGAAGTTGGCGCTACACCGAAAGAATATCTTTTAAAATTGGTTGATAAGGGCGTTAAGCAGAAATACGGCGAATACACAGACACAATTCGTGAGCGTATCAATACCGAAATGTCAATTATTGAGAAGCAAGGATTTATCGAGTATTTCCTTATAGTTTGGGACTACATTAACGCTGCGCGAAAGATGGATATTTCGGTTGGTCCCGGTCGTGGCTCGGGCGCGGGCTCACTCGTTGCATACACTATGGGGATTACTGATGTCGACCCGCTAAAATTTGAACTATTCTTCGAGCGTTTCCTTAATCCTGAGCGTGTGTCAGCGCCCGATTTTGATGTCGATTTCCAAGACAACAGGCGTGATGAAGTCATCGATTATGTAAGGCGTAAATATGGAGATGAACGCGTGGCTCATATTATCGCGTTCGGTACTATGAAAGCGAAAAACGCAATTAAAGACGTGGGACGAGTTATGCGTGTTCCATATGCAGTTTGTGATAGAATTACTAAAATGATTCCTAATTACAAGAGTCCAATTCTACCGAAAGTTTTTGGTTTTCATGTCCCAAAAGAAGGAGATAAAGATTACGGCACTGTTTATGTAATTCCTGAACTTGTAGAAATGTACAATAGTGACCCGCAAGTCAAGAAAATGGTGGATATTGCTATGAAAGTGGAAGATTTCCCAAGGCAGACCACTACTCACCCATGTGGTGTTATTATTGGTGCGGAAGCATTGGATAAACATGTTCCATTATCTCGAAACGGAGACGACATCACAACTCAATTTGAGGGTCCAGATATGGAGCATTTAGGTCATCTTAAAATGGACTTCTTAGGACTTTGCAACTTGACCGATATTAAAGAATCTATCCGTCAGGTTAAAGAAAATCATGGCGTCACTATCGATTTCTCTCACACTAATTATGACGACCCGAATGTGTACAAATTGATTTCTTCAGGCAATACGGAAGGTATTTTCCAAATAGAATCGGGCGGTTTCCAGCGTTTCTTAAAGGACTTGCAACCCACATGTATAGAAGATATTGTGGCAGCGGTGTCTTTGTATCGACCAGGCCCTATGGATAGTATTCCTAAATATGTGCATAACAAACACCACCCAGAAGACACGACCTACGACCACCCTATCCTAGAACCTATTTTGAGCGTTACATACGGCTGTATCGTGTATCAAGAGCAGGTTATGAAGATATGCCAGTCTATGGCGGGATTTACTCTTGGACAGGCGGACAGCATTAGGCGTGCTATGGGTAAGAAAAAACTCGCCGAGATGTTAAAATGGAAGGAAGCGTTCATTCATGGGCGTGAAGCCTTTACGGACGAGCACGGAAAGTTTAACCCCGCTATCAAAGGTGCTGTGAAAAATGGCGTTAGTGAAGAAGTCGCCAATAAGATTTGGGCGGAAATGGAAGGGTTCGCTTCATACGCGTTTAATAAATCACATGCTGCCGCCTACTCCATCATTATATATCAAACAGCATATTTAAAATACTACTATCTACCAGAAGTTATCACCTCTATCTTAAACAACCGCATAACTAAGACAGATAAATTAATTAAATATCTGGCATATGCGAAAAAAGAGAACTTGACAATACTCCCGCCTGACATCAATTTAAGTAAAACTTATTTCTCAACAGACGGAAAAACTATTCGTTTCGGGCTTGCGGCACTTAAAAATGTTGGAGTCGGCGTCATAAATGATATAATCGCTGAGCGAACTGAGAATGGACCATTTAAAGATTTTGAGGACTTTATTTGGCGCGTAAACTCACAAGCGTTAAATAAGCGTTGTATTGAGTCACTTATTAAAGCGGGCGCATTTGATTGCTTTAATATTGCGAGAAGTCGACTTATGTCTATTTACTCAATAATGGTTGACCGTGCGATTGAGAGAAAAAAGAAATCTATGTCTGGACAATTAGATTTGTTTGGTAATTTGATAGAAGATGTAAAATTAATTGAAGATAATGAATATCCGCACATCAATGAGTATGTGAATACAGTTAAACTGCAATATGAAAAGGAAATCGCGGGTATGTACCTTTCTGGGCACCCACTCGATAGTTATCTCGATGTGATTAAGAACTTCACATTTGATTCAAGTTTCCTACCTGACGAATCGATAGATGACGACAACGAATTAACTCCAGAAGCAATGGTCTTTGAAGAACCAGATTATAATGGACTAAAAAATAACGATGTGGTCACTTGTGGCGGTGTTATCGCTGACATTAAAACCGTGCAGACTAAATCGGGTGCCAGAATGGCAATCGCAGTCATTGAAGATTTGACAGGCACTTTCGATGTATGTTTCTTCCCTAAAACTTACGAGCAATATCGCGACATTTTAGTAAAAGATGCCTTAATTGCTATTAAAGGAAAATTCACTATCCGCGACGGGCATAGACCTTCTATTTCAGCAATGTCTGTCGAATTAATGGACAATAAAAATGCGGAAAATGAACATGAAAAGGAAGAAAATCTTGAGACCGAAATCGAAGTCGTTAAACCTAGAAAGTTATGTCTAAAATACAACATGCAAGACGGAATTTTACATGATGCAGTTAAGAAAATTCTTTCACAATATAACGGAATCGACTATGTTTACATTAAGGACACCGGTAGCAATCAAGCATATAAACTCAACCTTACCGTCACAATTCGCGAAAGCCTAATCTACGAACTAGAAACAATTTTGGACAAAGACAACATAAAGGTCGTATAAAAAGTGAGTGTTAACTCGCTTTTTTATTTTTATAATTCTATGTTTTAAATTTTTTATTGTATATTCAATTAATCTAAATTAGAATCTAATATTTATTTGAAAGTTCGCTGTTAGTTTTAAATTTTAAAACTAATAATATCTTTATCTTTAATTATTATCCCATATTTTTATAATTTTTGAGTATTGTATATGAGATTGAGATTAAAAATCTTCTAGCTCTTCTTTTTTCTTCTCTTTCTTTTTCTTATAGCCAAAAAGTTTTAATCTACCTTTATTGAAAACTGTAACTACTAAAATGTATAGGCTCGCGATGCCGATTATTAGATAGACTATACGGCTAAAAATATTTGATTGTAGTCCAAAGATGCCTGCAACAAAATCATATTGAAGCCCGCCTATCATAAGCCAATTTACTCCACCTAAAATCATAAGTATAAATGCAACAATTCTCATAATCTCACCTTACAATATTTTGAGATAGAAAATTAAAATTATACGATTAAACATTAATTTATTAATATTTTAAAAATTTAAATTTCAATTAAAATATGCGAATTTTTTGTTAAATTTAACTCATTTTTGCTTATTTTTTAATATTTTTATATTCTTTTGATTATTTTAGTATATTAAAGCAAATTTTAGTACTATTTTTAATTAGTTTTACTTAAATTTCCATATTTTTTAATAAAAATTAAAAATATTTATAAAATTTATTTATTTTTTGTGAATTTTTTATAAATTTCAATATTTTTTATAACTTTTTAAATTTTTAAATCATTTTTATTTTATTAATTTTTGACATTAAAAAAGAGTTAAATTATTAACTCTTTTTGGCATTTTTAGATTTGGATTTTTTCGTTCCTTGAATTGAGTTTTTTAGTCGAGTGTATCCATGTGGGGTAATTTTTTCAATCACACTATACGGACATGCTTCATGACAGCGATTGCAGAATATACATTTTGAGTAATCAATATTTGCATAGAGTTCGCCATTCTTATCGTACTTCATCATGATTGCACCGGTTGGGCACACTTTACTACACACTGAGCAACCTTTACATTTAGACTGCGGAATATATGTTCGCTCTTGGTGAAAGTCAAAATACTGTTTCCGCTTAAATGCTGATTTATGTATCTTACTGTTAAGGCTAACTCTATTTAGTTTAAAATCTGGTGAAATAAACTCTTTAATGTCATCTCCTACTATTTCAAATGGAGAATTTATGTTAAACAGATTTCTCTTACTTGCCGTCAAACATATCGTATCGTTTATATCTTTATTCACAATTTTTGCTACCACTGAATCTACACTAAATGTATTCTCGCCCGCGATGAGAACTGAGAGCATATGCTGAGTTTTTTCATCTTCCAGTGCGACAACCCCGTCCACGATATTAAATTTAAGTTTATCTTTTAAAGCGAGCGTTAAATCGCAAATATACTCGTTAAAATCGCTGACAGTTGTGAGTTGATTTAAAATGAGAGTTTTTTCTTCTCCCGGGACAAGACCAAATAGGTTTGCTGTACTTGAAACTAGACCTAAATTTTCGTCCACTTTTATTTTCGAAATATTAATTATTGCATCAACTTTTTTTATCTCATCAAGCAGGGTTAGACATTTTGTCTTTACACCCTCTTCTAAATCTACAGTCTGGACTTTCATGTTTCGATTAAGTTCACATTTTGTTAAATTAGCGACTTCTAGCATTCCAGTATCTAGATATATTCCATCGAGATTATTTAGTGAGTATTTCCCGAACGGACTATCTGCGATTACACAATTCACCCCCATTTCATTTAAAACATTCACTATCCCACGCAAAATGGCTGGGTGAGTAATTTCGGCAGTATCAGGATTAACCGAATACGGCAAACAAATTTTTAACATAACCTTCATCTTAGGGCGGATAACATCAAAAAGACCGATGTTCGCAAATGACTCTCGAACCGCGCGCTCAACTTTCGACACATCGTAACTATCAAGATATTTTAACGAAACTAGATTGCTCATACTTAAATATACTACTAATTTTAAGGGCTTTTGTCAAACAATTAGATTTTTATTTTAAAGGTTGCTTAATTTTATTTGATTTTTTATATCATTTAAAGTAAAATCATCGTATGGTAAAAATTTGGGGAAAAATTTTAGTAGACGATAAGATAGTTAAGAGCAAAACCATATCGGTGGACGCTAGTACTACTACTTTTTTTGATATGCTAAAAGAATTATGTACTAGCCTTAATATCCCCACTCCTGTCCTGTTAGATAAGCATGTTTATGACTTTAACCTATTTAATATGTGCACTTTTAAACCAAGCGATTTTGTGGAATCAGTCATTTTTGATAAATTTACATTAGAACATCTACCAGATAAAGATTAATTTTTTAAATTTTTATAATTTCCTTGACATAAAATTAATATTTATGATATAATATAGTATTGCGATGGGAAACTGTTGCGATTTTTTAGTGTTAATATACATACGGAGGGTATTATTATGGAAGAAAAAACTTTTATGACACAAGAAGGATTACAACGCACTAAAGAGCGTCTAGAATATTTAAAGACCACTAAGCGCCAAGAAATCGCTAATAAACTCGCAGAAGCCAGAAGTTATGGTGATTTAAGCGAAAATAGTGAATACGATTTGGCACGCAATGAGCAAGCACTTGTAGAGACTGAAATTTTCGATTTGGAAAACAAGTTAAAGTCAGTCGAGATTATAGATACTAAAAGAATTTCTACCAGCAAAGTAGGAGTTGGAAATAAGGTAACTATCACTAATGTTAAGACTAACCAGACTCTTGAATATCAAATCGTGGGCGACACCGATTCTGACCCACTTCATGGTCTAATCAGTAACTCTTCCCCTATCGGTGCAGGACTAATGGGAAAGAAAGTTGGTGAAATCGCAAATATTAAGACCCCTGCCGGCGTAATGTCTTATAAAATTGTAAAAATTAAGTAAATTTAGTCTTCCTAGTATAATAAAATTAGTTTTAATAAATAATTTTAAAAAAATTTAATCTAATATGAAAATCCTAAAAAGGATAATGCCTTGCACTATCCTTTTATTCTTTTGCTAATTTTACATATCCAATTCGCAATTTATTTTTTATTGTATACTGAATTTGTAAACAATTTGATTTATAAAACAAAAAATGTTAGTTTAAATAACCATCTCTTTATCTAATATCTTTCAACTAAAAAAGTGAGTGTAAATGTTCTTGCTCACCTTTTTATTCTCTTATTTATGCTTCAATTTTAGGCGTAGATTCTTCCACTACTTCCTTGGATTTATTCTTGATACATAGTGCAACTATCATAAATGCCACAGTTAACAAGTTGCCTATCAAGACGCTAAGCACAAGCAGTGTAATAATCGCAAATTTCTTATCACTATTATTACTCGAATGTTTGATAACAAGTATTGCGAATACAAGTGTTGCAACTGCCAATGAAAGTAGATATACAGCCATAGCACTAGTGATAGTTCTCACTATCGAAATCACAGCCTGAATATCTTCTTGTGTAACAATATAAGACTCATTGTCCGTAGTTGTTGTGCTGTCAGTTGGCGTATAAATATAGTAATAACTCTCTCCGTCCGCTTCTTCTACTCTCGTATATCCGCTCTCTTCGTATACAGAACAAACTATCTTTTCATTGACCATTCCGCTAGCGCCTATCATAATAAGCCCAGCAAAGAACATCACAACCGTTGCTATAATTGAGATAATTCCGCCAGCGAGCATAAATGATTTTTTTACTCCACTCATATTCTCTCCTTTTCTATTATATTAGCAAAGCATGATAAACTTGTCAAATAATTATATTAATTTGTTCATACTTTTAATTTTATAATTAGTTTTAAATTAATAATGTCCAATTTTTGTCTATATACTAGCAGTTTTCTTATCACTAACTAAATTTTTTGTATTAGTATAATTTAATTTAAGGGAGTTTAATCGGTGAAATTATTTGTTTTGCGGGCGAAAATGTGATATAATAAATTTATGATAAATTGCATTAAGGATACGAGTGTATATAAATCGCTTAACTTAACAAAAACTAGTTCACATGCGTATCTTTTTTATTCGGCAGATAAGGTCATAAATAATGAGATTGCAAAGATTTTTGCTAAAACTTTCCTTTGTGTATCCCATTCTGCAGAAGACAACTGTGCGATGTGCAGGCAAGTTGACTCACTATCTCACCCAGATTTCTTCCTTATCGATAAAAATTCGGTTAAGGTGGAAGATGTTAATACTCTTATCTCTAAACTTGATACACGACCAATTTCTGGAGATAAAAAAGTATTCGTTATACTGAATTTTGAGAATGTGAACGAAATCTCTCAAAATAAGTTATTAAAATCGTTTGAAGAGCCGAATGCGTCAAATATTTTTATCATCACGACCACTAATACGGATAAAGTTTTAAAGACAATTATGAGCCGAATTACGAAAATCTATGTTCCAAAAATGACGAGTGAAGATAAGAAAATTATTTCAAACGACCTAAATTCAAAAGGAATAGATATATCTCATTATCTTCGTCTTGATAGTCTAACAGATATGATTAATTTTGCGACCAATGAAACCTTTTCTTCTACATTAGTTGCAGTTAAAAGCACTATTAAAAATTTAAATACTACAGCGGATATTCCGTCCGTTGTGAGTGAGATTAATTCGGTGGATAATTCACTATTTTTAACCATATTGCAAGAGTTATTTTTAGACTGTATTAGGGACGAAAATTCTCGCAAATTCGACAATGAACTAGTAGAGTTAGTGTCAAAAAAATTCAATCATAAGGCGATTGTAAAATGCCTTCCGCTGATTGAAGACGCATACAAAAAACTATTATCAAATGTAAATTTTATATACATTCTAGATAACTTACTTTTTAACATTTTAAAGGAGAAATTTTTATGCAAGTAACAGAAATTAGATTGATGTCCAACCATTTAGATGTGTTTTGCGATAAGGAATTGGACGATAATGCGAGAGTTGTCGTGAGTGTGGACGGATATTTAGAACTTGGTACTGTTAAGCGAAAAGATGATACGGAAACTAAAAATCTGGCCGATTTTGTCCGCTACGCTACAAGTGAAGACAATAAACATATGTGTGAAAATTGTGCAGAAGCAAGACGTCTACTCCCCGAAATTAAGGCGGAGGCAGAAAAACAAAATTTGGAAATGAAGGTTGGGTTTATCTCAATAAATCTCGACAGAACAAAACTCACCGTGCACTACACTGCTGACGGGCGAATAGATTTTAGAGAATTGGTTAAAATTCTTGGTGCTAAATATAAAATTCGTGTTGAAATGAAGCAGATTGGAAATCGTGATGAAACTAAAATCATAGGTGCCATGGGGGTCTGTGGACGCGAAACATGTTGTAAATTATTCCTTAATGATTTCGATAAAATGTCTATAAAAATGGCGAAAAATCAAGGCATCGCGCTTAACCCTTCTCGCATCAATGGAATGTGCGGACGCCTTCTATGTTGCTTAAAATACGAGGACGATTATTACACCGAAATGCAGAAAAAAATGCCTAAGGTTCACTTAAAAGTTTCCACCCCTCATGGAGTTGGTGTGGTAGATTCGATTGACATATTTAGCGAAGTTGTGCGTGTAAAATTTGAAAATAAGGAAGATGAAACTACCGAATTAAAAAATTATGCACTCGCCGAAATCAAACCATTAGAAAGAAAATAATTATCATACAAAAAGGAGAAACCTATGAAAGTAATTAAAAAATCAGCAGAGAGCGTTAAACTTGAACCTGCTCACGACGGTGCAGGGACTAGAAAACTCTTTGTGGCAAACGATGAGGTTAAAAATATCCAAGGAATAACTCATGGTTGGTTAAAAAGTTGTGGAATTTTTGAATGGCATAAACACGATGATTGTAATGAGTTTATGTGCGTTCTTAAAGGAAGTGGTATAGTTCGAGATGAAGATGGCGAATATACATTTAATGTGGGCGATTTCTTTATTTTCCCTCAGGGAACTTATCATGAGCAAAGAAATACAGGAAAAGAAACCTTTGAAGCAATGTTTATAAGAACTAAATAGGAATTCCCAACTATTAACTTTAATCGATAAACTAATTGAACATATGAAGAAGATAGATAATTTTAAACTTGAACACTTTGATAATGGTATCGCAATTTACCAAAGTGACAATTATTACAAATTTACGCAAGACGCAATTTTGCTTGCTAAATTTTGCAACATCAAACATAGCGATAATGTGCTTGAACTTTGTGCAGGAAGCGGAGTTATAAGTTTTTATGCATATTCCCTTAGTCCGTTTAATCGGCTATATTTTAACGAAATTCAGCCCGAGATGTGCGAAATTATTGAAGAAAATATTAAATTCAACAATTTTAAGCGAAAATGCAAGATTTTTAACTGTAATTTAAAAGATTTACACCTTAGCGATTTTTCTAAAAATCTCGATGTTATCATATGTAACCCACCCTATCAAAAGGTGAATGATTTAAGTTTAATAAATGAAAAACGCGAGATTGCTCTCGCTCGTCACGAAATTGAAGCAACGCTGGAAGACATAATCAAAAAATCTAGCGAACTACTGAAAGACAAAGGGCGATTATACATGGTTCATATCGCGTCGCGAGTGACTGAAATCGCTGTACTCTGTGCCAAATACGGCATGGAAGTAAAACTAATGAAATTCATCTTTAATGGCGATAAGGACGCCTATTTGGTTCTAATTGAAGCGGTTAAGGGTGCAAAATCGGGCGTTCGAGTGCTAAAAAATTAAAAGGGAAGATATGTTATATTTCGTTGCTACTCCTATTGGGAATCTACTAGATATTAGTTTGCGTGCGATTGAAACGCTAAAATCGTGCGATGTTATTGCGTGCGAAGATACTAGGCACTCGAAAATTTTACTCGACCATTATGATATTAAAGCAAAAACTATTGCTTACCACAAATTTAATGAGAAAAACAGTGCAAACGGGATAATTTCACTTGTTAAAGACGGAAAAAATGTGGCGATTATTAGTGACGCGGGCATGCCTGTGATAAACGACCCGGGTGCAATTCTCACTCAACGACTACACGAAGAAAACATTCCTTATACAGTAATTCCTGGCGCAAATGCAGGACTGTGTGCATTGATTTTATCCGGATTTGACGCGAGCGAATTTGCGTTTTTTGGTTTCCTTAGCGAGAAAAATAGGGAACTAAAAACTCAGTTGAATAAAATCGCATCATTTTCAGGGACGCGCATACTCTACTCGTCAAAATATAATATCAATAAAGATTTAAGTTCTCTTTATTCAGCACTTGGAAAGGTCGAAGTTGCGGTGGTTAGCGAGATTAGTAAACTACATGAAAATTGCCTTATCTCTACTCTTCCGCTCACGATCGACGAACCTAAGGGCGAATATGTTATTGTCGTCAATAAATCGAGTACTCAAAATTTAACTCCTACGGACGAAATATTGATTGATGAATTAAAATTGCTACTAAAAGATAATGACAAAAATTCCGCTTTTAAAGAGTTAAAAGACAAATACGGAATTTCTAAATCTTACATTTACGAGTTATATGAAAAGAATAAATCCCAATTTAAGTAGGACGATAAATATTTAATTAACATAAACAAATTCTTTACTTTTTTAATGGTTGCTGATTTAAAATTTAAATGATAAAAAAATTTAGATAACTTTATCTAAATTTTTGTTTTTATGCAATAAATTATCTTTAATTTATTTTATATTTTCTTATTCTTTTTGCGATTTAATTTATTAAGTTTTGTTGTCGTAGATTTTGGGTCTATTTGATTGTTTTCAGGGTTGTTTATTTCTTTTTTAGGGTTTGAGTTTTCGTCTATCTTCTCAATTTTGGTTGTATTTATCTCTTCTTTATTTATGTTGTTAGCGTTATCTTTAGTTGTGTTTTTGCTAACTTTTTTATCCTTTTTTTTGACTATAGTTTTATCTTTATCATCGTCAATTCCCGCGTTGACTTTTTTCTCCTCTTCATTCAATTTGCCGTCAGGATTCGTCTCATTTTCGCTTGCTATAACAGCCGTAGTCTTCTCTCCTTGACTACTCGTATTTACGCTATCTTCTTTTTTAGATTTTGTAAAAAGTCGCATGAAAATATCGTCCAATTTGTCCTTATATCTTACGCTCAAATAGAATAGAACTGCGATAAACAGAATAATTATTCCCCATACTATTATTCCCCAACCGTGGAAAGGAATTATCGCACCGCTACCGAAGAACACTGTGCACGCGATTCCAAGTCCGCGCGCTATCAAATTGGTCCAAAAGAAGAATGGAAAACTCATCTTTGTTATTCCTGCCACCACGCAGAGAATATCGTCTGGGAACATTGGGAAAATCATCATAAGGAAGAAGAGATATTTTCCGTTTGAGAGTTTCTTTATCCAATTTTCGCCCGTTTCCTTACCGACAAGCCAATAAAGGAACGGTCTGCCCGCTTTTCGCCCAACAATGAACATTATAATGCTACCTATCATGACCCCTAGGTAACTGATGAAAAATGCTTCCCACGGTCCAAATATAAGTGCACCAGCGATTGTAACGAAAATGGCTGGAATTTGAAGGACTGTGGTCTGCAGTATTTGAAAAATTAGAAAAATTAGCGAACTAAAAACTCCACCGCTCTCAACAAGGGCGCGAATTTTTTCCATACTATTTACTTTCTCCCACGCTCCTGTCCAGCGCAAGATTAGATATGCAAGCAGTACGACTAGTCCAATGACAATGATAGACAGGCAAAATCTCAAGATTTTACCGCGTGTCGTCGTATTATCAAAAAGCCACTTTATCTTTTCTTTCATTTTAATATTATATTCGATTTATACTAAATTATTTCGCAACTTCTTCAATTTTAATTAAGTTAGTTTGCCCATTTTTCTTAGGAGTTCCGCATGTAATAACTATATTGTCGCCCGGCTTTGCAACTCCTTGCTTTTTCACTATTGTGTCCGCGATTTTAAACATTTCGTCAGTCGAATTGTATATTGGGGTCAAAATTGGTCTTACTCCCCAAAAGAGTTCAATTTGACGATAAACATGCTCGTTTGGTGTTGCGCCTACTATATTAACAGCTGGGTGGAAACGGCTAATCATACTAGCAGAGTAACCCGATGCAGTAAATACTACAATTGCCTTAGTAGGTTGCATAAAACTTGCATTAACTGCACTGTGCGAGATTACATCAGTGGTATTATTTAGTTTCTTAATATTTGTTATAAATCTCTTTGCGTAATTGATATGTTTCTCTGTTTCTTCGGCGACTTTCGCCATGGTCTTAACCGCTTCTACTGGGAATTTACCAGCAGCAGTCTCGCCCGATAACATAACTACGCTCGTCCCATCATATACGGCATTTGCGACATCGCTCACTTCGGCACGCGTAGGGCGATTATTTGTAATCATGCTTTCCAACATCTCGGTAGCAGTGATTACGGGTTTGCCCGCGATATTAACTTCCTTAATAATCATCTTTTGAATTTCAGGGAGTTTCTCTACTGGGATTTCTACTCCTAAATCACCGCGCGCAACCATTATAGCATCGCTCTCGGCTATTATTTCGTCTAGATTTTTAATTCCGCACTGTGACTCAATTTTCGAGATAATTTTCATATCTCCGCCGTTCTCATTTATAAATTCCTTTAAAACGCGCACATCGTCCGCGCAGTTTACGAAACTTGCGGCAATAAGTTCTACATTATGCTTGATGCCGAGCAGGATATTTTCTTTATCCGCGTCGTTTAAATATGGGGTCGAGAATTTTACATTTGGTATACTTAGGCTTTTCCTATTCCCAAGCACGCCCGAATTCATTGCACGAGTGACAACTTCAGTGCCGTTAACTTCAACTACTTTAAAAATTAAAAGTCCGTTCACTGCCAATATCTTATTACCCGGAGCAATGCATGATACAATCTCTGGGTGATTGAAACTAACGACATTTTCGTCCCCCTCTATATCGCGAGCGGTGAATGTAAAAGTTTGTCCGCGCTTAATATTCACGCTACCATTTTTAAACGTCTTTACACGAATTTCTGGCCCGCGTGTATCAAGCATAATTGGAAGCGGAACTTTAAGTTCGCGTCTTATGCGCGTCACATTTTTTACTATCTTCTCTATGTCTTCCACTTGCGCGTGTGATAAATTTATACGAACTATATTTAGGCCTGACTTTACCAATTCTTTAAGCACGGGATAATCGTTGCTTGCTGGACCGATAGTTCCTATTATTTTGGTTTTTCTCATTTGAATTTACTCCTTTTTTCGATTAAATTATACCATAAACTAAATGATTTTAAAAAGAATTTAAAATATATTTTTCAAAAGATTTTAAAATTAATTGTACGATAAAAAATTTTTTATAAATATTATGTTGAAAAATTCTAAATTAATAATCTAATAAACAAAATTGATTTTAAACTTCTGCAATTATATTAAAATCAAAAATTTCTACAAAAAAATAAAAAATTACGAAAATTTAGTGAATTTTAGTATATTTTACACCATTTTTTCGTAAATTTTTTAAAATTAATTATTATTTTGCATCGTATAAAGTTTTACCTTCGCTCACTTCGACTATTAACGGAACTGTCAAATGCACGACATTTTCCATCTCTTCCTTTAAAATCTTCTTTACGCTTTCGCTCTCACCTGGACAGCAATCCACAATTAATTCATCGTGAATTTGGAGAACAAGTTTGCTATTCAATTTCTCTTCTCTCATTCGATTAAATACTTTTACCATTGCAATTTTAATTATATCGCTGGCACTTCCTTGCAGTGGGGTATTTTTCGCCGTGCGTTCGGCAAATCCACGGATAACGGGATTACTTGAGTGTATGTTTGGAATTTGCCTAGCCCTTCCCATTATAGTCTTAACATATCCGTCCTTACGAGCCTTCTCTATCTGCTCATCTCCGTACGCTTTTACCTTAGGGTATATGGATAAATATTTGTCTATAAATGATTTAGCGTCCTTGTTAGATATATGCAAATTTTGGCTCAAGCCATACGCACTAATTCCATATATAATTCCAAAGTTTACACTCTTTGCTGTGCGTCGCATTGCACTGGTCACTTGCGAGATATCAACTCCATAAATTTTGCTTGCTGTGGCGGTGTGGATATCTTTGCCAGATAAATAGTCGGCAATCATATTTTCATCTCCGCTAAAATTTGCGATAAGTCTAAGTTCAATCTGGTTGTAGTCCGCACTTATCATGCTCCCGCCCTCAAACGAACTCGTAAACATTTTGCGTAAAGCCCGACCTTCATCGTCACGAATCGGTAAATTTTGTAAATTTGGTTCTCGACTACTAAGTCGTCCTGTTGATGTTGTGCGTTGCATAAATGTAGTGTGAATTTTCCCGTCCATTGAGACATAATTTAACATACCGTCTAGATATGTGCTAATTAGTTTGCTTACCTTTCTATACCTGATAATTTCATTCACTATTGGGTGTTTATCAACTATTTCATTAAGCACCTCAATTGATGTCCCCTTCTTTCCCTTATAATCGATTTTAAGTTTTTCGAATAGGATAGTTTGGAGTTGTTTTGGGCTATTTATATTAAACTCTTCACCTGCGAGCGAGTATATTTTCTCAGTCAATTTGTCCAATTCTTTATGATACTGTTCGCTAAGGGTTATTATTTCTTCCTTCTTTATCTTTATGCCGTCGCGTTCCATATTAAAAAGCACTTCGACTAGCGGTAATTCAATATTTGAATATAATTTAAGTTGTAAATTGTTTACTAATTTATTTATATAAATCTCTTTTAATTTGATTAATGCATACGCTTTTGTGTTAGTTGTAATTCCGTTTAATTTTAAGGCGTCGTCTATACCGATTTCGGCGCCTAAATCATTTGCAATATAAATAGCAATTGAGATGTCAAAATAATTTTTTAGTTCTATTTTGTATGCGTCCAGTTCGTGCATTAAAGACTTCGCTTCAAAGCAAATTTTTTGTTTACCCCCTTCAAACAATTCTTTTAAATCGTCTAGGTGGGCATTAAAAATCTCCCCACTTTTATATAACACATATTCGGTTTCATCGACTGCAATATTAAAACTCATGCTTTCGCTTAAAATTGCAAATGCCTCGCTTTTGTTTATCTCATTTAACATGTGCGAAAAATCGTCTTCGGTTGATATTTCCTTAATCTCGGCGTCTTTATTTGTTTCAGGGACTATCTCTATCTGCTTAGAAAATAGTTCCTTCCTATTCAAAATAGATTTAAAATCCAACTCTTTTAACATATTAAAGACTTCATTTGAAAATGGAATTTCGTAAGCGCATTCTTCTAACTTACAATCTAACTCAACATCGGTTTTGATTGTAGCGAGTTGGCGCGATAGATACGCTGTATCTTTATGTTCAAGCAATTTTTTTTGATACCTAGGTGCAATTTGGTCTATATTTTTATAGATATTATCAAGCGACACATATTTATCTATCAACTCGTGCGCTCCCACCTTACCAATTCCTGCAACGCCAGGAATATTGTCCGAACTGTCGCCCATAATGGACTTAATTTCAATCACTTGGAATGGCTCGAGATTGTATTTTTCTTTAAGTGTCGGTACATCGATTTTTATTACATCTGTAATTCCTTTTTGCGTGAACCAAACGGTCGTGTTGTCATTAATCAGTTGAAATAAATCTCTATCGCCCGAAATTAGTATAAACTCTTCATTAAATTTGCGCGTCAATGTGCCGATTATATCATCTGCTTCAATTTCTGGCATTTCAAGAACTTTTATATCCATTGCGCGAAGTATATTCTTGAGAACAGGGATTTGAGTCGCTAAATCTTCGGGCATGCTCGCTCTTCCCGCCTTATATTCTGCGTAAAGATTATGACGGAATGTGTGTTTCCCCGCATCGAACACGCATACAAAATACTTGGGTCTATCTCGAGATATGACATTTAAAATCATATTTAAAAAGCCATATACCGCTCCGCATGGCTCTCCTGACAGACTTTTTAGTCCTGGCATTGCGTAATAGGCACGATTAATTAAACTATTTCCGTCTACAATAACAAATTTTTCCATATTTTTATTATATCACAATTCGCATAAAAAACAAACGATGAAACAAAGATTTAAACTTTTGATTTTATTAAAATTTAAATAATTAGAGAAAAACTCTTGCTAATTTTACTTATTTGTGCTAAAATTTCTTATGTCGTGATAAGACCATTTTACTTTGACTTTTGTCAACGTATGGAACCCTATCTTATGCGTCTAATCCGTATAAGATAAAATTTAATTATCAAACATCTCAACTTCACACCCAACAAAAATATCTCACGAGCACTTGTGCGAAGTGAGAAAAGGAGCGACCGAGCAATTAGGCTTACATTCGCGTAAACTTTGTTTAGCGAATTAGCAAAAGGTCGAGTCGCGACGCGCGCCGGTGTGGCGAAATGGCAGACGCACAAGACTCAAAATCTTGCGATGGCAACATCATGTCGGTTCGATCCCGACCACCGGCACCAAAAAATGCGCTAGATATAGCGTATTTTTTTAATTGAACTATTATTTTATTTTAAAAAAGTGTTTATTGAAAAATTTTTGCAATATATTGTTTGCGTAAATTAATTTTGATAATTATATAAATCTTTTCGTAAATTATTTAAGTAGTTCATATTTTCGTCTTCGCCATTTTCTGGGATATTTACTATTCCATAATATATACCTTTGAGTTTTGAAAATTTACATTCATTTTTTCCATTACTATGGATTATATTTGATTGTCCAACATAAGTAAACATTGAATCTTTGCCAGAATAATTGCAGTAAATAATAGGAATGGAATTTTCTATTGCTCTTGATACAATGAACATTTTATGCAAATTATCATAAGGTTTCATATTTGCTGAAATACAAATAATTATTTCCGCTCCCTTCATGGCTAAACTGCGTGTTGCTTCTGGAATTTCGATATCATAACAAATCAATAACCCTACTTTACCGAAAGATGTATCTAAAACTTTTAATTCATTTCCTTTAACAAAATATAACTTTTCATCTCCAAACAAATGAGTTTTATCATATACACCAATTACTTCTCCATTTTTATCAATAAAACAAGCACTGTTGAAAATTTTTGATTTTTCTTTCCTTGGAAATCCAAAAACACAAGCAATGTTGTTTGTTTTACAAACGGACTTCAATTCTTTAATTGCTTTATCATTCTCCGTGATAGCAATTGCTTTAGTTTTTTCAGTTGCAATATATCCGGTCAAAAACATCTCAGGAAAAACAATTAAATCTCAACAATGCTTAACCGCTTTTTTAATAATTGTCTTTGCAAAATTTAAATTTGAATTAATGTCTTCCTTTGAATGACATTGAACAAGGCAAATTTTCATATAAACTCCTTTAATTTGATTTAATTATAACATAAAATCTATAAAGTAAAAAAGTTTTTACTAACATTTTTTATTTTTAGTTTTTTCACTACAAGCAATTTTATTTTAAAACTTTAACACCTAGGTATGGGACTAACACGTCAGGTACTGTGACGCTACCGTCGGCATTTTGATATTGTTCCAAAATTGCAGGGAAAATTCGACTGGTTGCTATTCCGCTTGCGTTTAAAGTGTAGACGAAATCTTTCGTTCCGTCCGCACGAATGAATCGTGTATTTGTGCGTCTACCTTGATAATTTAGTGCCGTACTTATACTACTAACTTCGGTATATCTATCCATACTTGGAATATAGATTTCAATGTCCCAAGTTTTTGCCATGCCGTGCGCATAATCCGCACCTGCAAGTTGCACGAGTCGATAATGTAGCCCAAGTTTTTGCACAATTCGCTCTGTCTTCCCGAGCAATTCATTCCATGCGCGCTCGTTATCTTCAGGAGTCACAAATTCTACCATTTCCACCTTATTGAACTGATGTCCGCGTATCATTCCGCGTTCGTCCGGACGATTGCTACCCGCTTCAATTCTAAAACATGGAGTATATGCAAAATATTTTTTAGGCAACTCCTCTTCTTTTAACACTTCACCCCTATGCAGATTTACAAGTGCTGTTTCAGCGGTAGGCAAAAGGAAGTTATTTGGTAAAAAGCGCTTATCAATAAAGAAATCTTCGTTAGCAAATTTAGGAAATTGGCCTGCACCAAATCCACAATCATATTTCAAAATATGTGGTAAAAGTTTAAATTCAAATCCGTCCGCTAAATGTTCGTTTATACAGAAATTTAAAATTGCCCATTCTAGTCTTGCACCAAGCCCTGTATAAATCCAGTTGCCTTCTCCTGCAATTTTTATTGCCCTGTCATAGTCAATTAAGTTAAGGTCTTTACAAAGTTCAATATGACTTTTAGGTTTAAAATTAAAAGTCGGTTTTTTCTTAAATTCTTTTAAAACAATATTATTTTCTTTTCCGCCTGCTGGGGTTCCGTCCACAACAATATTTGGAAGCGCAAAGAAAATCTTTTCGTACTCTGCTTTTATTTCATTATATTTTTCAGCAAGTTCGGCAATTTTTTGAGTATTTTGACGAAGTTCTAGTTGCAATTTCTCTACATTCTCGCCATTTCTTTTAAGTTTTTCAAATTCTTTCGCGCCTTTGTTCTTCTTCGCTAGCATCATTTCTTGCTCTTGCTTAAGTGCGTTCATTTTATCATAAAGAGTAATTAATTCGTCTAAATCGACATCATATTCTCTCTTTTTAAAGCATGCATTATAATAATCTTTTCTATTTTTTATATCTTTTATATCTAACATTTTTATTCTCCTTATTTCCTGATTTTTAAGTTTATTTTTATGATTTTTATTAATATTGTTTTTCAATAAAAAGTCTATCCCTTTCGGGAGAATAAAGAGAAATTGAGATAAAAATAGACTAATCTATACATAAAAAACACCTCTAAATTTATTTTTAGAGGTGAAAATCTTCCACGGTGCCACTCTAATTATATGCAAGCATTGTTTAACACGAAAATTTATATGAATGCGTGCGCATAAATCGTATTTTAATGCAAAACATATCGCTCATTGTCTGCAAATTGTGCTATGCAGTCAGCCAAACTCATCGTTTGTGCCTCCAAGGTGGATATGAATATGTCTTTCATTTGCTTTCACCACCCGCAAACTCTCTCAATCAAACAATATTCAATAGTCTTTTCATCGGCAATTAAGATACGCATATTATATGCGATTTATTTTTTAATGTCAATGATTTTTTGAAAATCTATTTTTTCTTTTGTGGAATTTTGTCTATCTTCAAAGTCGAAAAGGTTGTTTTTTAAAAAATCATTGCCTACAATAATCGTTTTCCTAATTCCAAAAAGTTCGTTATCTTTCAGTTTTTCACCGATTGAATAGTCTCGGTCATCAATGCAAACTTTAACTCCTTTGTTTTTAAGTGACTCATATATCTCAAACCCTTTGTTTAAGCATTTTTCATCAAACTTGCAAATGACATTAATGTCAAAAGCAGAAATATTGTCATTCCAAATGAGTTTTCCATATTTTCGTAAACTTTCGACAGCAAGGATTGAAATTAAGCGAGAAACGCCAATACCATAGCACCCATTATAGAAGTAGTCCTGTTTTCCTTCTCGGTTTATAAAAGTTCCATTCATCATTTTAGAATACACCTGCTCATTTTGGAAAATATGGCCCACTTCTGTCGCTTTTCTTTTGACAAACTTTTCTTTTTCTATATCAACATATTTTCCCAGCACAATCTTTTTTAACTCTTTGTTCTCAAGGTCGAAAACTTCTTCGTTAACATAAAGCCCTAGTTCATCGTTGCAAAAAATTGTATCCTGACCATACTCTTCATCGAACCACATAAATTCACTTGCAATTTTCCCACCCATATCGTTGACAGATATAATTGCTTTTATGTTATCAAGTCCTAAATCTTTAAAAATTTTGTGATATGCGTCTTTCATTTTATTATAACTTTCAATCATTTTTTCCTTGCTTTCATCAAAAGAATATGCGTCCATCATATTAAATTCCTTACTTTTAATAATTCCGCCTTGACAACGAATCTCATCACGAAATTTTGTGCCAATTTGATAATGAATAAAACCTAAATCACGATAACTTTTGATGTGTTCCTTCACCATTGAAAGACTAAATTCTTCGGCGGTTGCGCAAATTGCATATTCCCCATTTCTACCTTTTGTCGTAAACATTGTTCCAGAGTCAATATATTTATCACACCTTCCGCTTGCTTGCCAATAACTTTTCGATTGCAAAATGGAATATTGTACTTCCGCACAACCTATTTCATCAAGATTTTTTCTTATCACTTCTTCAATATTTCTTCTAATTTTAAGTAGCATTGTTCCAAAACCAAAGCAACCGACAGAAAACTTTTTTAGTTGCCCACTCTGCTCTAACAATTCGTTGATATAACAATCTTCTTTCCCTATATTTTTCTTCGTTTTTAAACCTAAATTTGATAATTTCATTTTCTTTTTCTCCTTTTTAAATTTATTTAGTAAAAATCAAGTTTTTTAAAATTATATTTTCTTACACCACCCATAATGGGCGGAATTTGTAATTTTACATTTTTCATATTTTTCTCCTTAAAATAAAATAGAGCGGTAGTATTTTACTATCGCTCAAAATTACAAATATAAAAATCTTAAACAAAAAGCGATAGTCAGTGTTTTTGACTACCGCTATAAATAACAAAAATGGCAACCGAAAACACTATAACAAAACTGTTATAGTTGTCGGGATATTAAGTACAGAAATAATTGCATTTTTCATAATTTCTCTCCTTAATTATCTTTATTATATGGCAAAATTATAGAATTGTCAATATTTATTTTAAGATTTTCTTATGCAAGTTTGTTTGTTTAAAGGTTTTGCAAGTATTTTAATTTCGATTTAGTGGGTTTTAATATCATTTTTGGATTTCTTTTTGAGTCTTTGTGGGAACAATTTCGAGTCTTCCATCTTTTAATTTGAATTTTTTTAGTCTTACTATTACAAATGCTGTAATTAATATTACACTTTCAACTATTTGTCCTATGTTTGTACAATATGGTGACAACAAGAACACTGAAATTATCGTCCTGACTACTAATGCGGAAAATTTTATTGTTGTATTTAGCGTCGGCGAGTAGTTTATTTGTATGAAATTTTCCATTATCGATAAGAACGGGTCGAATAACATATCCATAATTTGGAACATGAGATAAATTAAAACTATCGCCATATTTAATTCATAGATACATCCTAGGCAGACTGTCATCAATATGCTAGACAACATAACTATACAGGTATATATGTATGCGCTTCTAATCTCTTTTTTATAATTATATCTATCCTTGGAAATATCAACTTTTGCAACCGTCGATATTGCGCAAAGTGAGTCCCACTGACTATCTGTGCACAGCGCAACTAAATTTAGCGCTATTACATATTCTTCCCCTGCTGAAAATGCATTTTTTAAACCAAAAAGATAAATAAACATGAAGAATAAATAAACTATAATATTCCCCGATTCATATCTAAAATTTTTATAAAATTTAAAGTCAATTTTGAATTTCTTAATCTTCCAAATATACAGTGAAATTACATAGATTAAAAGAACAATTATAGTTATTAGTAGGGCGATTTCTATTCTTGGAATCGACCAACTTAGTATAATGGTTAGACCTAAAGTGCATAAATTAAAGGTTATTAGATGAATATTTGCAAGTTTTTCATTATCTTCAAAATACAATTTTTGTATAACTAATTCAAACAGAGTTTGCACGAAAAGCAAGACAATCGAAAATATTACATATGGTTTATAAAATGCCACATCTTGACCAAAAAATGCGATATATTCGTCCACAAATATGAGCGGGACTGAGAATATTATTATTGAAAAAATAGTTCCCCAAAAGATTCCGTTATATGCCGAGTTTGCATCTTTCTCTTTTTCTTGACGGATATTTGCACCCGAACCAAAAAATGCAACTATTATTGAGTAAACGAATTGAATTGCGTAAGTTATTGAAAATACATTTGATATTCTGCTATCCCCTAGGACATAGGAAAGAATTATCCAGAGCAACACTGGAATAAACGAAAATATGAACATTCCAAAACCAATTCTAAATAGTCGTTTCATCTTGCGTATGTTTTTAAAGTCAATTTATTTTTTATTTTGATTCTATTGTAAAATTTTTATTAAATTAAGTCAAATAGAATACAGTTTTTAGTTAAATTGCAATAAAAAAAGAGACGTTGCGCTACCCTCGAAGTCATAAATCATCTAAGAATTTTAATTTTTTAATTTGCTAAAATGGAATAATTTTTAATTTATTTCTTGAAAATTGTTCGTTTTGAATTTCTAATTTTTTTTAAAATTAAATTCTAATTTAGAATTTCACATTCTTTAAAATTCAAACAAGCAAAATATATACTAAAATTCAAATATTACAACTTTTTTAGACGATAGAACTGTCTCTTTTATATGTAAGGGGTTGCCTTACGATGTTATATTGTGTACGAATTTTTATTTTATGCGCTTAAATTTATTTTTCTTAAAATTTTTAATCTTGTATTTAATTTTATTGCTTTTGATGTTTATTTTCTAACATCTTTAGTTTATTTTTATGTCTATTGATTGAAAATTTCTGCATACAAATGGCAAACAAAAATACCGCAAAGCATGAAGTAATCCCACAGGATTCACACCTCTATCAGTAAAAGCGGTATTTGTGTTTAATTATATATTTATTAGTCTAAAATATCATCTGTTTTTGGTATATCATATTGATTTCTTAGTTCACGAATTTTTTTAGTCTGCGCAAGTATTTCTTTACGAATTGAATTAATTTTTAAATTAAATCTGCGTCGTTCAACAAGGTTTTTTGCGTGTCTGCGTTTTTCTTTAAATTCGTTCTCGCGCTCAATAAGTTCTTCTTTCCTTGTTAAATACTTATCATATCTACTTTCAATTTTTTCTGTCATATCAACTCCACATATTAATATAAATTCTCATTGTTGTACCAATGTTCTATATTATCGAAAAAGTCGAATAAATTAGAAGAAATGAAGGTATATGTGTTATACTCTTTGTCGTATGCGCCGACCTTTCCGTTTGCATCACACAACATGCTTAAATTCGGGTGATTTTTTAAATATGAAACGATTTTGCAGAAATCGAATTTACTATACAATTTGTTGGTATCAATGTCCTTGCCGAAAGCCATGATGACTGCGTCTCTAAATGGCAAATAATAGTAGGTTTTAATTATAACCAACTTTCCACTATCACCTCTTCTAAATATGGTAAGTGTAGTTGGTACATTTGTGCCTTCTGGTTCGCCCGTGATTTCTATTTGTACATATTCGTTTTCGTCTAGTAAGATAGTTTCCCTTAGTTGCATAAATACTCCTTGATTTTGTTAAGTAATTTCAATTTATCCATTTTAATATTATATTTTATTATCTTTAAACAAAATACATCAGTATTATATCACAAAATCTCCAATTGTCAATATACACTTCAAAATTACTTTTTTTAATATATTTAAATTGTGTGACCTATATTGATTTGTATATTTGTATGTTTATAATTTAATTATTAATAAAACGAAAAATCTCACAAAATAGCGAGATTAATTATTTATTATATTTGATTTTTCAATGCTGATGCCTGGCTGTATCCAGTCTGTATGCTTAGAATTTATTTCATCGGTTGGAGTTGTTAAACGGGTAAAATATTCGTCCGGATTGATATGTAAATATAGATTTGCAAAGCATATATTATCTTTCTCAAGCGGTAAAATTTCTATACCTAGATATGATAAATTCTTTTCGTACTCTTCTAGTGAAACTAGTCTAAAATCTTCTAAATTTGCATAATGACCGTCATCTTTCTGTTTGCAATGTATCATGGTGCTTAAATCGAGCGCAAACTTTTGATTGCCAACTACTAAATGATTGGTTGCATGAGAGATTTCTTTACCTTTGACTAATAATTTGCAAGCCGAATATTCAATTATTACACCATTTTTCCATGTTTCATCTATGCATCCTAAAAGTGAAAATGCTTGCGCTAACTGGTCACAAACTCCTTTCTTATCGTGCAATAATTCGAACAAAGATTTTTCTCTATTTTCGCGTGTTTCCACAAACTCAGTTGTTAAAATTTTATCTCTTAAATCTTTATCGTAACTAAAATTTTTAATAAAATAGCCTATATATGCGTCTAAGCGGTCTAATACGTCTAATTCTTTATACTGACTAGCAAGTTCAGTTAGATAATTTATGATAAATTCCTTGTATGTCTTTCCCTTTACTTGCCTATCGTTCACATTACCAGTGTAAAATTTTTCCTTAGAGTTATCTTCCATACACTTATTATATATTAATAACAAAATTTAATCAAACAATTTGCCTTACAAAAGTATTTTGTAAATTAATATTTATAAATTGCCTTTTTATGGAAATGAGTCTCCTCTTTATGAAGTGACTTTAGAAACAACTCCTCTTAGTCAAAGGTGGTGTAATGCGGGGGAAAGATAGTTTGCCCCCGCATAGAATGTCGCAAGTGCACTATAAATCCACATTTGCGATTTAATAAAAAAATCGTAAGTAGTAAAAGTGCTTAACCTGTTTTTCTTAATTAAAAATACCTTTCTAGGAAAATGAGTCATGAGAGAAAACCCTAGGTTGTCTCTCATAAAAGACGGGCAATCGCACAAAAATGAAAAAAGCCACATCTTTATATTAAATAATTTTATTTTTTACTAAATATTTAATATCTGATAAAAAATCCTTTTATTGGAAAGGAAGCCATGAAGGGAAAGCCTTTTAAAGGTGTCCCTTCATAGAGCATCGCAATAGTCCGCAAGCGCTATTTTTGCGATTTAATAAAAATAATCGCAACTAGCCATAGGACTAATTGCGATGCAGGTTGATGGCAACGATCTATTTTCTCGGGTCGTCTCTTCGTCGTAATTCGCTTTTATACTAATTTGCAAAACTAAGTTTTACAAATTTAGTCCTTTAAGCGATTACTCCTCTTCTTGCTCGAAGCCAGTTCTCGCAAGACATTTTTATTGGTTGGAGACGAAAATTAAAAAAACTCCGTTAATCAAACGGAGTTTGCAGGTTGATGGCAACGATCTATTTTCTCGGGTCGTCTCCAACCAAATATCGTCGACGTGTGAGAGCTTAACTTTTGTGTTCGGAATGGGAACAAGTGGTTCCTCTCAGCTATAATCACCATCATGGTTCATTATTCTCCAACATTGTTGGGTTAGAACATTGTAGTTTTAGAACAATGACAACCGCATATTTAAATGACTACAAATACTATATAATTTTGCTAAGAATTCATTTCTCAAAAGGAAGGTGATCAAGCCCTCGACCTATTAGTATCAGTCCGCTCAATGCATCACTGCACTTACACTCCTGACCTATCTACCTCTTAGTCTTAAAGGGGTCTTACTAGCTTATGCTATGGGATATCTTATCTTATGGCATGTTTCACGCTTATATG
>CASFFG010000006.1 GCA_949293905.1 uncultured Christensenella sp.
CATTCAATAAAATCGTTAAAATATTTAAATTTTTATTAATTTTTACTGTTTTCCATTAAAATTTTAATATTTTTTAATGTTTTTATTTAATTTTTTAAAAATTTATATTATTTTTAATTTTTATTTTCTATTTCGCTTTCTTTTTTATTTTTCCTTTTATCAACAATCACACCTACTATTACAAGTATTATGCTAACGAATACGCTTATTCCAATGCACATTAAAATACAATTTGAGCGATTCGCTATATTGAAATAAAATACAATGTTATCGTTTATCTCATCAGGATTTACCGACCATATGTGATAGTATTTGTTATCCTGCCTAACCACACTATCCGCATTACTATGTTCACGCCTTGTATCTGCAACATAAGTGTATGTTACTTCATTGTCTTCATTCGTAAAATCTGGATAAGTCGCGGACAATTCGTTATACACTCGCTCGTATATCTCGTTATGCTCGGCGAACATGTTTGATGCAGTATAGGATATTTTATTATATAGAAAGTGCTTCTCTTCGTTCATCACCACGCTGTTATCTTTCAATTCATAATAATATCTATAAACGTTTACATCATTAAACTTTATACCTATTATAAATGAATTATCATTCCACCCGTTTGATCCAATTATCTCAATACCATTAATATATTCTTGCAGTTTGAATTGTTCAGTCTGTGCCGCGTTCGCCATTTCTTCAAAAATTCTTGATCTAAAATTTTCCACAACAATGAGTGCTTCTCTCATTGCAATACGCTCAACGTCTTCTTTTATCTCATCAATCGAATATCCTTGAGCATTTATCTCCTCTTCTTTTAGTGTAATAAGGACAAATTCTTCAATACTTCCGTCTGTATTTACCCGCGTTACTCCCGAAATCTCACTACAACCAAAAAAACATAATGCAGAAATTAAGAGCATTAAAAATAAACTTATATTTAGGATATTTTTCTTTAATTTTGTTTGCATAAATTTAAAATTAATTATCCACATTCTATAAATAGAAATGTGGATTTATTATTTTTGCTCGTATATCTATTATATAAAATTTTTAACAATTTTAGAAACGATTTAATTATAAAAAATAAAAAAGAGCGAAAATTTAATCCGCCCTTTTATATTAAACTAATTATTTTCAATAGTTGCCTCATCTGCTTCTACTGGCAAAGTTTCGCTTTCATTAGGAATTTCTTCCGTTTCTTCTTTGTCCACTACTGCTACACTTACGACTTTGTCATTTGCACTGACTTTCATAAGTCTAACTCCTAGGCTAGTGCGCGAAACGAGATTAATCGACTCAGCACCCGTTCTAATCATAACGCCGTCACTCGAAATTGCTAAGATATCGTTATTCTCAGTAATTGGACGCATAGCAACAACCTTACCTGTCTTTTCATTGAATACGCCCGCTTTTATACCTTTTCCATGTCGTTTTTGCAATCTGTAGTCTTCCGGACGAGTACGCTTAGCATATCCTTTCTCTGTCACGGTTAAAATTTCAATATCCGGATTTAAGACAATCATATCCACTATACTTTCATCTGCGTCGATCTTCATGCTCTTCACGCCATGACTTGCACGACCTAATGGACGAATATTTTTCTCATTAAAGCGCAAACATTTTCCGTTGTCACTAGCAATAATGAGTTCGTCGTTCGAGTGGACAATCTTAGCGCTTACCAAACTATCACCATCTAGTAGTTTAATAGCAATCTTCCCGTTCTTTCTAATATTTTCGAACTCGCTGATTTTAGTCTTTTTAATCAGTCCTTTTTTAGTTGCTAGTACGAGATATGTGTCTTCACCCTTTTCCATTTTTATGATAGTATTAATCTTTTCGTCTGCATCAAGTGGAAGAAGGTTAACTAACGCTCTACCTTTGTTCTGTCTTCCTGCTTCTGGAATATTATATGCTTTAAGCACATATACTTTTCCCTTATTCGAGAAGAACATCAAATCATCATGGCTACTTGTTACAAAGATATCAGTTACGAAATCTTCTTCCTTAGTCTTATGAGCATTGACACCGCGACCGCCCCTATGTTGTGACTTATATTCACTAACTGGCAGACGCTTTACATATCCTTGATTTGTAAGCGAGATTACAACATCGTGTCTATCAATCAAATCACCAATATCTATGTCATCATAGTCTAAAATAATCTTAGATTTTCTAGGAGTAGGATATTTTTCCTTAATCTCAGTAAGTTCATTCTTGATGATTTCGTCAATCTTATGTTCATCTGCTAAAATCGCCTTTAAATGAGCAATGGTTAACTCTAACTCTTTTAACTCTTCGTTCAACTTTTCAACTTCAAGTCCAGTTAAACGCGACAATTTCATTTCAAGTATTGCGTTCGCTTGTCTTTCGCTTAATCCAAAACGATTGACCAAGTTATTTAGTGCGGAATTTTTATCGCTACTACTCTTGATTATCTTAATCACTTCGTCGATATTGTTAACCGCGATAACTAAACCTTCTAGTATGTGCGCGCGCTCTTCCGCTTTGTTTAAATCGTACTTAGTCCTACGCGTAATCACTTCACGCTGGAAGGACAAATAGTGGAACAAAATCTCCTGTAAATTAAGGACTTTCGGTTCACGATTTACGAGCGCAAGGAGAATAATTCCGCTAGAAAGTTGTAACTGTGTTTGCTTATATAATAGATTTAAAACTATTTGTGGATTTGCGTCCTTTTTTAGTTCCAAAACTATTCGCATACCGTCCCTATCTGACTCATCTCGAATATCACTGATGCCTTCGATTTTCTTATCTTTAACTAAACCTGCGATTTGCTGAATAAGTTTTGCTTTATTTACCTGATAAGGTATAGCATTTACAACAATTCTAAAACGCTTCCCATCGTCATATGGTTCAATCTCTGTCTTTGCGCGCATCACTACGCCACCGCGACCAGTCATATATGCTTGTCTAATCGCGTTATTGCTTAAAATCTCGCCACCCGTTGGAAAATCTGGAGCAGGAATATACTGCATAAGTTCGTCAATAGTTATATTCGGGTTATCAATCATAGCAATAACTGCGTCAATAACTTCGTTTAGATTGTGCGGTGGAATGTTTGTTGCCATACCGACAGCAATTCCGTCACTACCATTGACCAAAAGATTAGGAAATCTGCTAGGAAGAACGGTTGGTTCAAGCGCGGTAGTATCAAAGTTCGGCATGAAATCAACCGTATCTTTATCTATATCGCGCAATAGTTCGCTCGCTATTTTACTAAGTCTCGCTTCAGTGTAACGCATAGCGGCCGCTGGGTCGCCGTCCACACTACCAAAGTTTCCGTGTCCTTCAACAAGCGGTTCATTAATCGTGAAGTCCTGTGCTAGACGAACCATCGCGTCGTACACCGAACTATCACCGTGTGGGTGATATTTACCCAATACTTCACCGACCACCTTGACACTTTTTCTAAATGGTTTATCGCTAGTGAGTCCTATTTCGTTCATCGCATGTAAAATACGCCTATGAACTGGTTTTAATCCGTCGCGGACATCTGGAATTGCACGCGAAACATTTACCGCCATAGCATAAGCGATAAATGATTCCTTCATCTCATGCTCAATATCAATATCTATATAGCGTGTGTTGTCTATCTTTTCAAAAATGTTTTTATCCTTCATATCTTCTCCTAGATGTCAAGATTCTCAACAAGCGTTGCGTATTTTTCGATAAATTCGCGCCTTGCTTCTGGACGGTCTCCCATGAGTAAATCAAACACTTCATTGCAAGTAACTTCGTCTTTCATTTGTACTTTTTTCAGTGTTCTGGTCTCTGGGTTCATAGTCGTCTCCCAAAGTTGGTCGGTATCCATTTCGCCTAAACCTTTGTATCTTTGAACATCATAGCCCTTTTCATTTCCATTGAGTGCTTTTTGCTTTTCTTCTTCACTATAATAGTAATTTACTTGCTTTCCGCGTGTCACTTTATATAGCGGTGGCTGAGCGACATATACATGACCTTCTTCAATCAAAGGACGCATAAATCTAAAGAAGAATGTAAGCATTAGAATCTCAATATGGCTTCCGTCCACATCGGCATCAGTCATAATGATGATTTTATCGTATCTAAGTTTCTTAGGGTCGCACTCTTCATAAATTCCGCAACCAAACGCGGTAATCATAGCGTTAATTTCGGCATTCTCTAGCGCACGCGCGAGTCTAGTCTTCTCCACATTCAATATCTTACCGCGGAGTGGCAGTATTGCTTGGAATCTTCTATCTCTACCATTCTTTGCCGTTCCGCCTGCAGAGTCACCTTCGACTATGAATATTTCACACTGACTAGCGTCCTTACTACTACAATCAGCGAGTTTCCCTGGAAGAGTGGTGTTTTCTAAGGCGCTCTTTCTTCTAGTATCCTCGCGTGCATTGCGCGCTGCTTCCCTTGCGCGTTGAGATAGCATACATTTATTAATGAGTTCCTTACTCTCTTTCGGGTGCTCTTCTAAATAGTCTTTAAAGGTCTCGTCCATGGCTTTTGCGGTAAATCCACGAATTTCGTCTGTGCCAAGTTTAGTCTTAGTCTGTCCTTCAAACTGTGGTTCTTCAACCTTAACGGAGATAACCGCTATTATCCCTTCACGAGTATCTTCTCCCGAAAGTTTAGCCTTTTCCTTAATGAGTTTATTTTCAAGTGCGTAATCATTAATGATACGCGCTAGGCTATTCTTAAAGCCGTCCACATGTTTTCCGCCTTCTTCCGTGTTAATGTTATTACAATAACTATGGATATTTTCGGTATATGTGTCCGTATATTGAAAACTAAATTCAATCTCGCATGTCGCGTCTACACTATTTCCGTTTTCGTCCTTGCGCTTGTAGTGGTACACCTTATCAACATAAATTGGTTCAGGGAAAATCGTTTGCTTATTGTCTGTCAAATCTGCGACAAATTCTTGAATTCCGCCCATGAATTGATATATGTTTTCTTGTTCTTTATTCGTTCTTTCGTCTTTTAGAGTAATCCTTAGTCCTTTATTTAAAAATGCGATTTCCCTAAGTCGAGATTTCAATACATCGTAATTAAATTCAGTTACAGGGAAAATCTCATAATCTGGTTTAAATGTAACACGCGTACCAGTCTTGTCGCAATCTCCAACAATAGCAAGTCTATCGGTAGGGATACCACGATGATACTCTTGATGATAATGTTTCCCATTTTGGAAGATATCGAGAATTAAGGTTTCACTAAGCGCATTAACTACTGACAAACCAACGCCATGAAGTCCGCCAGAAATCTTATATCCGCCACCGCCGAACTTTCCGCCTGCGTGTAGTTTGGTAAGCACCAATTCTGCAGCACTAATTCCTTCCTTTTCGTGAATACCAGTAGGAATACCACGCCCATTATCCGTAACAGACACAGAGCCGTCGGGTAAAATCACTACGCTAATCTCATTACAATAACCAGCGAGCGCCTCGTCAATCGAGTTGTCCACAATCTCGGTTACTAGATGATGAAGTCCGCGCTCATCTGTCGAACCTATATACATTCCCGGGCGCTTTCTAACCGGCTCTAAGCCTTCAAGCACCTGAATTGCTTCCGCGCCGTAACTACCAGTAACCTTTAAATCATCAGCCATAAAAACTCCTAGATAAAAAAATTTATGTTATATATAAATATATAACATAATTATAGCAAAATTTTAGTTATTTTTCAAGTGTTTTTATATGAAAAACTTAGTTAAATTTATGTGTTTTCACAAAAATTAAAGCATTGAAGTTAAACTTCATAAATTGATGAGCATCTTCCTTTTTATAATTTAGTTAAAATATTCAAATATGCTAATCTGTAATACGAAAAATATAGAAGTTAAATAATTATAAATACTACTCTTGCCTTCACACTCTATTATTCCTAAATAGTTCCTTGTAACTAAATTTAGCGGGTTATCGGTTTAGGGAGCATTGGGCGGAGCTCAACTCTTCCCTTTTACACTGGGGTCCCCGTAAAATGTAATTTTATGGGGATAGAAATAACCGTCCATTAGGCTTACGATTGCGAAGTCACACGCACAATCTAGCAAAAGGACGAGTTATGACGTTGCGCGGGGGAATTGGGGGGCGACGACCCCGTACTCCCTAAATTGATGACCCGCTAAGAAATTAAACTTCCGTCTTGAAGATTTTTGTCTGGACAAATTAGGGACACATTGCCGAGTGAGTCTTCCGCGCATATAATCATGCCTTCACTTAAAATACCTTTCATTTCGCGCGGTGGTAGGTTAGTAACAACTACAACCTTTTTACCTTTCATTTGTTCTGGAGAATAGTATTTTGCGATTCCGCTCAAAATTGAAATAGTTTTATTTCCCACGCGCACGGTTGAGTGCAATAGTTTAGATTTTGGAACTGCCTCGCAATCTAAAACTAGCCCCACTCTCATCTCAACCTTTGCAAAATCGTCAATAGAAATACTCTCAGCAGGAGTAAATTCAATAGTTGGAGCATTTTCAATCTTTTGATTTTCCACTATCTCATCAATTTTTGGCTGAATATCGCTCATACGAATTCTCTCAAATAATACCTTAGGATTGGCGGTCACGACATACTCACTTTCCAAACCAAATTTATTTAGGCTGTCGTACTCACGCGCAACTACATTTAACTCTTCAAAAATCTTGCTTGCTGTGTCTGGAAGGAAGTTCTTTAAAATGTTTGCGCCGATATTTATGTTTTCAAGTAAGTTATATATAACCTGCTCCAATCTTGCTTTCTTACTCTCATCTCGATTTAGCGCCCATGGTTCATTTTCATCAATATATTTGTTTGCGCGCCTGAACAATGTCCACAATTCGTCGAGTGCGTCCGCAACCTTATACTCGTCCATTTTGCTCATAACTCTATCACGAGTAGATATAGCAACTGAGATAAGGTCGTCGTCAATGTTTTCATTCACGAGTGTATTTCGCACTCTTCCGCCTAGATATTGATTTGCCATACCTATTGTGCGCTTAACTAGATTGCCGAGGACATTCGCCAAATCGGCATTATTTCGCTCGCAAAGTAGTTCCCATGTAATCGTTCCGTCCGCGTTGAATGGCATTTCTCTTAGCACATAATATCTAACGCTATCCACACCAAAAATCGAAGCAAGATCATCAGCGTATAGCACATTGCCCTTAGATTTGCTCATCTTCTCCCCGCCTTGAAGTAACCACGGGTGACCTAAAATCTGCTTTGGTAGTGGTTCGCCTAACGCCATTAAGAAAATCGGCCAATAAATAGTATGGAAACGAATTATATCCTTTCCTATCACATGCACATCTGCTGGCCAGTATTTTTTAAAATTCTCGCTAGGGTTTTCGGTATCATATCCTATCCCCGTGATATAGTTATTAAGCGCGTCCAGCCACACATAAATCACATGTTTATCGTCGAAATCAACTGGTACTCCCCACTTAAAAGTGGTACGGGATACACAAAGGTCTTGCAATTTAGTCTTTATACTGCCATCGTCAATCGCGCGGAGCAACTCTTCGTCCGTCTTGCCGATAAATTCGTCAGCAAGAAGGAAATTATTCATCATCTCGTTTTTTCGAGATACTGGTTGAATAAAGTCTGGGTGAGTGATAATATGCTTTAAAAGTCGGTTCGCATATTTCCTCATTTTGAAGAAGTATGCCTCTTCCTTGGCGGGTTTTACTTCCCTTCCACAGTCTGGACACCTGCCGTCCACGAGTTGACTTTCCGTCCAAAAACTTTCGCACGGGGTACAATAAAGCCCTGTGTACTCGCTCTTATAGATATCGCCCTGCTCATAGAATTTTTTGAAAATCTTTTGAACCGTTCTCTCATGGTCTGCGTCCGTGGTGCGAATAAATTTATCATAACTCACATTCATCTTATCCCAAAGTGAGCGAATAACTCCCGCAACATCGTCCACGAATTGCTTTGGACTAACTCCCGCTTCGCGCGCTTTTTCTTCAATCTTTTGCCCGTGCTCGTCCGTACCTGTCATGAAAAATACATCGTAACCCTGACTTCTCTTTGTGCGCGCTATCGCGTCCGCTAAAATCGCCTCATAAGTGTTACCAATATGTGGTTTACCCGAAGTATATGCTATCGCCGTTGTGATATAAAATTTCTCTTTCATTTCTCTGTCCTTTTCAAATTTTCTAATTTTAATTCTGGTCTAATTGATGTTAGTAATTCGTATTCATCTCTAAATTTTTCATACTCAATTTGCATGTTTGGAGCAAATGTCTTTATGGTTGAATTTATGATATTTTGCTTTTCTTCCTTTGAGTAATCTTTCCAAAAATGCAATTCAATAATTCCTTTTTCGTACAACTCCATGATTTTATCATACGCGTCAGGTATAACTTCATACAAAGTTAAATCAACATCATGTTTGCACCTTATTGAGCGTCTACCTAGATGACTAGAATTTTCAAATTCGCCGACGTCAGTAGCCGAATATATGTAGCAAGTCACTCCCTTATATAACTTTTTAAAGTAATCTTCCCCGACTTCTCGAATTATAAGTTTGTTAGTATCAAAATTATAATTCCAAAAGCGAATAGTGCTCCCCGCATAAAGAAGTGCAAACTCGTACTGCTCAGTCAGCCACACATACCCGTCATTTGATTTATCTAATGACAACTTCTTTAAATTTTTCGCTCTTGAACCGTGATAATATCTCATACTTTTAGACCCCTTTCGTTTTGTATTTTTATCGTAAAAGTGGAATTTTGTAAATACGTTTTTATAAACTCGTTAAAATCTTGCACATTTAAAGTGTTCAAAAGTTCTATAATTTTATCATTTTTTTGTTTATCATATTTTTTTATGCTTTCAATTTCATTATTTATTAAATTTTGTTGAAATTCATTATCTATGTTGGAATTTTTATTTTTTAAGTATTCTTCGCCAATTTTAACAACTAAACGTTGTGGAATATGCATTGGACGGGAATACAGAAAATCTTGATAATTCTTTTTTATAAACTCAAAATTTTCTTCACTAACACCATTATTAAACAAATCATCAAAATATTTTATTGCTTCTTCTGTAACGGCATCAGTATTATCTTCCTTACAATAAATTTTAGTAATTAAATCAGCCCTATCAACACCAGATGTGTACACGTCCGACCTATAAATCAATCTTTTCTCGTGCCTTAGTGGTTTTTTAATTCCAATCCTAAAATTTTGAGCATATAACCTAAGCAAATCGAACAAACATCTCTCTCTTTCGGTCGTTATTGGTTTATTTAATTTATAAGTTACATACACTTCGCTATGTTGGTGCTCGCTCTTATCTTTTGCCCAAATGCCCGGCTCTTTAGTGATTTTATTTTTATAATTAGTATGTTTCAAACTATCGACAAACTCATTTAAACAATTTGCTATTTCGTCCACACTTGAATTCGATAAAGTGTAAATAATTAAATTGTCACTTGTTAAATTTTTTGCGATATATTCTTCTATATCTTTAATTGTTAACTTTTTAAAATCGGCACTTACCTTTTCAATGTATTCAGTAGAAAAATCTGCATAAATCAATTCGTCTATTATAGTTTGTTTTTCTTTTTCTAAATCTTCTTTTGTTATAACTACGTCATTTATACAATGAGATAATGTTTGCAATTTTTCAATCAAGTCATTAAAGTTTGTAACAGCAAATGAGAATGACATATTATCGTTTTGTGTTCGTGCATCTGCCTTAGCACTACCAAGCAATGTATTAAGTTGAATTTTTTCATTTACTCTATATTTAAAAGTAGAAATTATATGTTCAACTAAATGCGCTTGTTCCAAATACTTTTGTTCGCTTGCTCCACCCACAAAAACGAGTGTTACATACGAACATTGATTTACAATATTTCCACCAGCGATGAGTTTCACTCCCCGATTTAAATCAATCTCTTTTATCATCTCTTTCCTTTAAATTTTTATCGTAGCTTTATGCTTTCTCTCCAAGGCGCTTTATTGTGTATGCCATGAAATGTTTGCTATCGTATTCGAGTTTATATTTATCGTACTTAAATTTAGGATAATGTTCAGGATTAGGGTTTCTAAATTTTTTCTTCTTAATAATTTTAAAGCCCTTTTCCTTTAAATATTGCTCAATATATCTAAAATGCACGCACGGGTCTTCCCACACATCGATTAGAACAAAATAGTCCGCTTTTATATCCATGATGTGATGGAACAGATTTTCAAACGAATTATTAAAATGTAATGCTTCCCCAAGCGAGAGATGAATTAGACACAAATCGTACTGTTTTCTAAAAGTTGTCGTGCAAATGTCCGCTTCCATGGTCTCAATTCGGTCGCTATCTATCGAGTTTTCGATTAAATTCTTCTTCCTATTGTCGCCCGGAAAAATCACCGCGTCCACATGCGCTTTTGGAAAATATTTTAACAAAATACTCGCACTCACCTTACCGCTACCTGCGTCAATAATTTTTAATATCTCTTCCTTTTTAAGCGGTTTAATCATAGTGCGAACGATTTTGTCATGTACTATTTTTGATGTGTCAAACAGTTTCTCCATATCTCTCCTAATTAAATTCTTTGTATATTGTGGTAGGTCCGTCGAGCTGGGTCTCAATCTGCATATCTTGACCGAACGCACCGAGTTTTACTGGAACTCCTAGATTTTTCAATTCTTTCGCAAATTTTAGGTACAAATCGAGTGCGGTACTCTTTTCCGCGGACAGACTAAAGTCGGGTCTAGCGCCCGTGCCCGAGCCTGTACATAAGGTAAAATTAGATACAACTAAAACTTCGCCGTGGACATCGCGAACACTATCGTTCATCTTTCCGTCCCGTCTAAAAATGCGGATAGATGCGACCTTGTTTGCGCAATGCTTGACCTGACTCATTCCGTCCCCTTTGCACACTCCCAAGAAAACGATAAGCCCTGCACCAATTTCGCTAACGAGTGTACCATTTGAAGTAAGGCGTGCGTGTTTTACCTTTTGAATTACCATTCTCATATTCTACCCACGCGCTATTTTGTTCACTAACGACATATCCACTTTGCCCTTAAAGTTAGCGCTAAAATGTTTCATAACAGCGCCTATGGACTTATCTTCGAGTTTATTAATCTCTGCACGGATTTCATCTTCGCTCATCATTTTAGGTAGATATTTTTCAACTATCGCCTTTTGTTTTAAAATATTCTCAGCCTCAACCATATTCCCCGCCTTGATATAATTTTCTCTCTCTTCGCTAAGTTCTTTTACCGTCTTTTGCAAAATCGCAATGACATCTGCGTCTGTTTGCTCTTTCCCTTTTTCTTTAAGGTCAATGCTATTTAGTAGTACTTTATTCATAATTACTCCATATATAGCGCGCGCAAGACTGTCATGCTCCTTCATAGCCATTAAATTTGCTTTTTTAATTTCATCTATTAACATAATTACTCCTTTTATCTAACTTTAAATCTGTTTGAAAGTTTTTCCATCTCTTCATAGACATAATTTAATTCGTTTTTACTTAGGTTTGCTATAAATTTTAGTTTATCGCCTGTTGATTTATTATATATAAATTCGATGCTAAAAATATAGTTACTTTCGTCCTTCTTAGCGTTTATTTTTAGATTTGGTTCTAGAGTGTCTAATTCGCAATAATTAATTTCATTATTTTTTAATTTTTTTAAATCTAATGTAAACTTTAGTAGTTCGGTCGTCAATAGACACGAAGAATAAAATTCTTGCTTATAATCATCTATATCATACACAATTTTTACGACTAACCAGTTTGCGTCCCAATTAAATTTTTCTAATTCTTTCGTACTTATATTTTCAAATTCATAACCCACGATTTCAAAATCTAGACTATCACCTAAATCGTTTGCAAATAACATCTTACTCCTTTTAATTAAAATGCAATATCAACTAAATTAAAACCTAGTTCTGTTGTTAACTTCGCTGTTTCATCGTTTAGATGCATTAGATACACTTTTTGCCTTAAATTTTTTGGAATTTTAAAGTCCAATTCTTCAATATTCGTATGTTGAAGTCCTTTTGCGTTAGTTGCTTCATGGTAGAAGTAATCTATTTTACCACTCTTTAATAATTCAAGCGCATGCTCGTTTATATGCGTTGTGTCGCCCGAGTAATGAATGGTTATACCCCCCCCCATAGAAAATATGTATCCATAAGCATTTTCATAGTGCGGTTGGAGCATATACTCTAACACATATTTGCTCTCATTAGGCTCGAACACAATTTTATCCGCAATATCAATTAACATGAGTTTAAGTAGTGTTTTCAAGTTTTCAGTATTAGGATAAAATATTTTGAAATCAATCTTTCGTATCAATATGTTGTAAAGTTTTAAATAATCACAAAGGGACGCCAAACTACCCACATGGTCGCCATGCAAATGCGTGATAAAAATTTCAACTTTATCCACTTTATCTAGTAGGTGCATATTATATACCTTTTCGAAAGTTCCATTTCCCACATCAATTAAAATCAATGTTCTACCATCAATATAATACGCACTGGTCGAACCGCGATTTATATCAAATGCTCCGCCATCTCCAAAAAATTTTAACATATCTACTCCTTTTGACACAAAATTACACTTCAAACTCTTCGTTTATCTTTGGAATAATATAATTTACTTTTTCATTATTTAAGTAGTCTTTAAGATATTCGCTAGGGTAAATTACTTTTCCTAAATCTTGATGCAAAACGACCAACAACCTTGCTCCAACGTCTTTCATGGTTTGCACTGCTCCCCACAAATTCATAGAAGCATCAAATGCGGTAATATTTGCTAAAAGAATATCTGCCTTGTAGTCGTTTTCAAATCGTATGGTGTCGCTTGTATAATAAATTCGAGTTTTATTATCATCTATGATAAAACCGATATTTTCTTCCACCTTTCCCGCTTTTACCATATATCCGTGAATTGCTTTTACTATTTCAATTTTTATATTTTTAAAATTTAATACATCTTTATCTTTAACTAGATTTATCTTCAAATCTGGGAAGAATTTTGCCACTTCGCTCGTCGAGTAAATAGGTTTATTTAAGATTTTTAATGCTTCTGGATTAATATGGTCGCTATGTCTGTGAGTTACTAAAATAATATCTGCAGTTTTCCAATCTTTAAGGAATTTTTCGTCATAATCAACTGTCGACGGGTCTAAAAGCATTTTAAACCCATTTATCTCTATTAAAACACAACTTTGTGGGAACTTTTTTATCTTCATTTTTACTCCTTAAAGACATCGTCGATGTCGTCGTTTTCAACTGGGGTTAGGACTATTTCTTTTTGCACTTTGCTTGTATTTTTAGTGTAAAGTGTATCGCGTCCTGGTTCGTAGAACTGGGTGTATTCACTTCTCCATTTTATAGGAATCGTTCCGCGCATACCATTTCTATGTTTAGCGATAACTAATGAATAGTCTAGCGCGTCGTCATCGTCGTCCTGTTTCGCGTCTTCACTAGGGGTGTCTGCAATAAATATTACAATATCTGCGTCTTGTTCAATACTCCCCGATTCCCTTAAATCGCTTAATTGCGGTGTCTTATTAGGTCGTTTTTCGCTCTCACGATTTAACTGTGAAAGTAGGATAATCGGTACTTCCAACTCACGCGCAGCAAGTTTTATCGCACGGGTGAAATCTGCAACTTCTTGCTGACGACTGACATCTTTCCCGTCGTTCTTGCTTTTCATTAATTGCAAATAGTCGATAATAACCATATCTAGCCCGTTTTGAGCCTTTAATCTACGACATTTAGAAAGAATATCCGCAGGGGTTATATTGGTCGTATCATCTATGTAGATATTTGAATTTTCAAGTATCTTTTTCGTTTCAAACAATGTCGCCCATACATTATTATCCTTAGTTCCACCTTTTACTAGGTTCATATCCACCCTACCTGTCGAACAGATAAAGCGCTGTGCAACTTGCAGAGTCGACATCTCTAAATCAAACATAGCGATAGATTTCCCGTATTTTAATGCTGAGTTCACGGCGAAATTTACAGCCAAGGTGGTTTTACCTATACCTGGACGCGCGGCAATAATAATGAGTTCGCCCGGCTTAAAGCCGTTAGTATATCTATCAAGAGTAGGGAAACCGACCTTGATTCCCATATTTGCATTAGGGTCTATAGAGATTTTTTCCATTAAATCTATCGCTTCGGTTACACCCTTTCGTATATGTTCAAGCGTATTTGTACGCCTAGTTTGTGATATATCAAAAATGCTCTTTTCTGCGTTTGCTAATACATACTCCGCACTATTCCCTTCAAATGCTTCGTTTATCGTGCGCTGACTTGCGTCAATCACCTGTCGCAACACGCTTGCATTTCGAATTATATCCATATAATGTTTATAATTCGCCGCACTTGGAACGAAATTAGTCAAATCCGTGATGTAACTAAGCCCACCGACTTCTTCCAACTCACCCTTTTGAGTTAGTACATTGCTGACAGTTACATAATCCACCGCAACCCCATTTGAGTAATTGGTTTGCATCGCTGAATAAATCTTTCTATGCGCATTTGAGTAAAAATCCTTTTCGTCTAGTTGCGGGAACACGTCCGCGCAAGCGTCTGTCGAGATAAACAATGCGCCGAGTAGACTTTGCTCTGCTTCTAAATCGTTAGGCATAATTCTAGGTTTAGTTTCCATAATCTCTCCTACTTAAATACATCTTTTTTATCTTCTAAGATTTCAATTTCTTTCTTTTTCTTTTCTCGTACGCGTGCTATGATTTCAACGATTAGCACTACCACACCGAGAATGAGCACGAATGACGCGATTTGCAGTGCGTCGCTCGTAATTATGTTCCGCATGAGATATGCGAAAACTATCAAAAATGGAATGGTGGAAACAACAGTAATCGCGATTCGTTTCGCGACCTTATATGCATTTTTCACCATTTCATCATTACTATTTCTTTTCATTAATTCTCCGTTACGGGTTTTCTACTCTTTGCTCTAAGCGAATGGTCTAGAATTCGCTTTCTTATACGAATTGACTTTGGAGTGACTTCGACTAACTCATCGTCAGCAATAAATTCAAGCGCTTCTTCTAGAGTTAGTGGCTGAATAGGAGTGAGTCTAAGCGCTTCATCGCTCGAACTGGAGCGAGTATTTGTCAACTGCTTTTTCTTGCAGACATTTACGACTATATCATCTCCCTTAGGGTTCGCCCCGACTACCTGACCCATATATACTTTTTCGCCCGGTTTTACAAGTAGTCTACCGCGGCCTTGCGCATTAAATAGTCCATAGGTTACTGCTTCTCCCGTTTCGTAACTAATTAGCGAGCCAAAATTGCGTCCTTCGATATCGCCCTTATATGGTTGATAACTATCAAACACACTCGACATCACGCCTTCACCACGGGTATCAGTTAACATTTGTGATTTATAACCAAATAGTCCGCGACTTGGAACTAGGAATTGTAATCTCATTCTACTTCCTATCGGTGACATATCGAGCAGTTCGCCCTTCTTTACTCCCATGGACTGCATGATAGTCCCCACCGAATCTTCTGGAACGTCGAGAACTACTTTGTCTATAGGTTCGCATTTAACTCCGTCTATCATTTTGTATAGTACGCGCGGACGGCTAACTTGGAATTCGTAATCGTCGCGTCGCATATTTTCGATAAGAATTGATAAATGCATTTCGCCCCTACCGCACACTTTAAACTGGTCAGCAGTGTCGCCGTCTTGCACTTGAAGGGACAAATCTTTTACTGCTTCTTTATACAATCTATCTTTTATGTGACGACTTGTGACATACTTTCCTTCCTTGCCAGCGAACGGGCTATCGTTTACCATAAATGTCATCTCAACGCTCGGTTCACTTATCTTTACGAAAGGAATTGCTTGCATCTCTGCGTTTTCACTAACAGTATCTCCTATCGTTATATCAGGAATTCCTGCTAAGCAGATAATGTCTCCCGCACTACCGACTTCGATTGGGTCGCGTTTAAGTCCATCAAAATTAAATATGTTTACAACTTTACCTGAATAGTGCTTGGTGCTATCAAAATAGTTCGTGATATATACGGTTTGATTTAATTTTACAACTCCCGTTTCAACCTTTCCTACCGCGAGTTTGCCTAAATAGTCATTTTGTTCAGTAGAAGAAATCAACATCCGGAATGGCGACTTTGTATCCATTTTTGGCGGGTCAATGTGGTTGATAATTGCCTCAAATAGAGGTTCCATACTTGTCCCTGGGACTTTATAATCGGTCGTTGCAACTCCGCTTCTGGCAGATGTGTAAATAATCGGGCTATTTAACTGCTCGTCGCTCGCGTTTAAGTCTAGCATAAGTTCTAACACTTCATCTCCAACGACATCGAGTCGGGCGTCCGGACGGTCAATTTTATTGATGACAATTACGACTTTAAGATCAAGTTCGAGCGCCTTTTCCAAAACAAATCTCGTTTGTGGCATTGGACCTTCAAAGGCGTCCACGACTAAAAGCACGCCGTCCACCATTTTTAACACTCGCTCAACTTCTCCGCCAAAATCAGCGTGTCCCGGTGTGTCTACAATATTAATTTTTGTGTTCTTATAGAAAGCGGAACAGTTTTTACTTAAAATAGTGATTCCCCTTTCTCTCTCGAGTGCATTCGAGTCCATGACTCTATCTTGGACTTCTTGGTTGTCGCGAAAGATTCCGCCCTGTTTTAAAAGGGCATTTACTAAACTTGTTTTACCATGATCTACGTGTGCTATAATTGCTATATTTCTAATATCCATAATTTTTCCTTTTAAATTGTAAATGTTTGGGAGTAGGTTTTTAAGATTTCTTCGATTTCATTTTCATCATATTCTCTGTCGCACTTGTTAAAAATTTCGTCCATTTTATCTTCGTCGTCCTTTAGGTTTAAGTACGCGCTATATGCTTTCTCTAAAATAGATTTAGATTTATTAGGCAAAATTGATAATATATTTTTAACGAATTAATTAACATCTTCGATATCTTCGCGATTTTCAATGTTATCGAAAAATTGCGCATGTCCGCCGTTATTCACTTCGCTATTATATGTCATAAGTTCATTATATGGAGAAGGTATTTTTTCTTCTGTCCACAACTCCCACATTTTGTTCCATTTTAACTCGTCGTTAGTTAGTTTTCTAACCACGGGTTCTTGATTCTTTTTCTTCTTAGATTTAAAAAAATCGAAAAATCCCATATCTCTACCTTCGTACAGTATATACTACCACAAATCAAAAAAAATAGCAATAAATATACCTAATTTACTCTATGTAATTTTAATATTTATATATAAAGAGCGGAAACTTAAAATCTTTTAGCTACCTTTTTAATTTGCATATTTCAATTCGTCCGTCGCATTATTTATTTTTAAAAAGTGGAAGATTTCCTTAAATTCATTATAAAATAAGGGAAATTTTAAAAATTTAAGTGTAAAATAGTTGATTTTTTGTTCTCTATTTGATAGCATTTTAGTAGTTGAGACAATTCAACAAGAAAAGGAGATAATTTATGAATACAATTAGTACAGGGGATTTCATTAAGCAGGTAGCAGAAGTTACTGGTTGCACCCAGGTTCAAGTTAAGACTATTCTTAACGCTGCTGGCGAGCAGATTAAAGAAAACCTTAAAGACGGAAAGGAAATGCATTTCATGGGCTACTTCAATGTCGGTGTTAAGACAAAGAAGGCTGGTGTGAAACTTAATCCTTTCACTGGCGAAAAAGTTAAAGTCGCTGCTTGTAAAGTGCCTACAGTTAAACTTAGCGCTACTTTCAAGAAATTGTTAAAGAAATAATTTATCTTGTTTCTAAAAAGATGGGTTTACTCATCTTTTTTCTTTTTATATTTCGCCTAACCCAATCCTAAATTTTACTACGAAAGTAGATTTTTCATTATCTTATTAATATTGTTTTATTTCTATTTTGATTTATTATTAATCAAATCTTTGTATTTTTTATTCTCATTTTTATTTTGCAATTTTATAAAAAATAATTCCAAGATAAATTAATCAAAAGACAAATTATCATATTTTATCGTCAAATAGTTTGTAATTTCGTAAAATTTTGGTATAATAAATTTATTAATTAAGGGGGAAATATGAGAGAGTTGGCTATTGCTGCCAGTATTGTTAGCATTGTTTTTGCTGTTTTCGCTATTATTATCGTTTTAATGTTAAAGAAAAATGTCACCGATATTTTAAAACATGATATCGCAATTTCGGATAAACTTTTAGAAAACAAAATGAGAGCATTTGATGAGTCCTTTAAATTAGTGGACGAATTAAGTAAATCTGGTCCAACGCTAAGAAAAAATGAAGATTTTCGCACGCGTGCCATCGCATGCTATAATAAAATCTTATGTACAGCAAGTGACATGCGAGTTGCTGACGAGTTCTACGCTTTAACAATCAGCGGAATGATTTCTCTTTCGCCTAACGCTATCGTTCAATATAAACTAAATTGTAGGCAAGATATGGGCTTTAAAACAAAAGGTGCAAAACTTGCTTCGAATTTAAATATTTCAACTCAAATTAAATCAAATGCGCGCGCTGTTGCTAGCGAAGTGACTAAGCCAACTGAAAATCCCACAACTCAACCCACTCCACAAACCAACTCGCCTACTTCAACTCCGCAAAGTCAATCTCAGTCCGTACAAAATCAGTCCACACCAACAAGTACAATGCCACAAACGTCTACTCAATCTGCTGTTAGACCAAATTATCAAACCTACACTTCTAGCGCGCAAAGTTCCAGCGCCACCAACGTAAATAATTCGACCGCTCAATCAAGCATATATAGACCGACGGGCACTCAAACAGGTGCAAGCACAATCTCTCGCCCGACCGTTACAATGGGAACTGCTTCAACTACTAGACCTAGTACAACAGTTTCATCTACAAGCGCGACATCTACTAATACAAGACCAACCACGACGACTACAACTACTGACGCAGTCCGTAGACCAGGTAGACCCCGAAAAAGTGAATAATGGGACATTGAAAGTTTAATGTTATAATTAAAAATCCAACTAAAATTATAGTCAAATATTCAATAAAAATAAAAGGATAATTTAATGAAGGAAATTTTATTCTAACCATTTATCCTTTTTTATTTTTAGCAATTGACTGAATAAAATTAAATTTAATTTAATATGCCTTCATTATATGACTTTATTTATTATTTATAATTTTTAAATGAATTAGTAAAAGGCTATTTCTTTTAAAGTTTTATGTTCATTCTAATAAGATTAGTCATAAAACAATTTAAGTTTATCGGTTAAAACGCAAAATAAAAATAACACCTTAATCTTAAAATTAAAGTGTTATTTAAAATTAAATCTTTTTTATCTCTTCCTTAGTATAACTTGTAATAAGTTTCCTAAATAGGTCGAGTTCACCTTCAAATAGACTCTTTTTTATAACCACAAACATATTTTTCTTAAAGACAAGGATAATATCAAAGTCATCTTCGCCAGCGCTGGTTAGTAGTGTCAAATCAAGTTTCTGCATGCTCGTCATCTCTCCCGCCTTATAGAAAGATACAGAGCATGTCTTTTCGTCAATATCAACATTCATCATGTCCTTATCCGCTAGTGACTGCATGAATATTTTTTTATTTGCCGAATTTTGTATCTCAGGCAAGAAAATCATTAAAATTAGTATTGCTAATAGTACCACGTCGAAGAAAATATCTATCGCACTAAAATCTCCGTTATATGCGTTGATTATATCTCCAATAATACTACAAACAAACCCTATCGCAAGGCACACAATCGCGACTATTTTTAAAGTTTTTAAAGCCTTATTTTGTTTTAGGGTAAATTTTGCACCCTTTTGATTGTCTTCTAATGTGAATTTATATCTACAACTAAACATAATCGACCTACTTTTTCCCATTTTGAGCCTTGCTCATATTTTTTTCCAAAAGCGCTTTCAATTTAGTAATATCTCCTACTAAATTTTCCTTACGAATACACACATATTCAACTTTATTAAAGACTAATATTAGCCTATCATTATCTTCAATAAAACTAGAAAGTGAGTAAAGATTGTGCATATTTTGACTAACTTCATTCCCATCTTTATATAGCGTTTCAGTACAAATATTGTTATCTATTTTTACAAGCAAATAGTCCATATCTGCAAGATTTTGCTTTTTATAAGCCTTCTTTTGCGTACTCACTAGCATTGCGGGTAGTACTAGATAGATAATCTCTAGCACCACCAACGCAACTAGTAATATAATATCCCATACGATAGACGCATGATTTACGATGTCCACAACTAGAAGAACTATCATCGCTACTATTAAAATTGGAATTAAGACCGCTATTATCTTATCCTGTGTTCGCCTTTGTGACTTATACACATATTTTGCACTCACTATACTGTCTTCTAATTCATATTTATATTTACATTCAAACATAATCTCTCCTAAATTTTATCCATTCTATCGTACATCTCGCGTTTACGCTTTCTCGAAACAATAATAACTACCACAATAACCGCGATTAATAGCAATACTAATAATATAATCAAAACAATCTGCCAAATAGCGAATAATTGTCTTTGCTGGGTCAACATCAACCTATCAAGATTATATCCAATATCGCTTAATCGAATAACGATGTTGCCGTCACTCTGTGTACTGCCAACTTCTCCAACTTGTTCGCCCGAAACATAAATCGCGCCAAGGAACCTTTCAACATTAGGAATTGCTAGCATAAGATTGCTATCTATCGTCCTTTCAACATTGTTTACCACAAGGCGCAGTCTAAGACCGTACACTACTACGCGATTATTTACTAAATAACTAGCAATGCTAGGATATAAGTTTGCGTACTCTACACTCTCGGTAGAAATTATCTCAACTCTTAGGCTTGCATTAATAGGGATAAGGTCCGCTTGAGTTGGGTCGGTTAACCCTATTTCGTTAAATACGCTGAAAGTTCCAATTCCATCTATAGTATATGAAATGCTATATGGATAAATACTAGCGCGAACGGAAGAATTATTGATTTTATAGTTTCCCGCATCTTCTCCTGTTAAAAGTTGAGACACATCTACTATTACACGCTTATTGCGTCCAACTTCTTCGTTTTCAAACGCTAGTGACAACTTATCTGCAGTAGGTGAATCCACCCTATCTCCGTCGATCAACCCGACAAGTGATAAATTCGCATCTGTACTTATCTCTACATCTGTCGTTCCGTCAAACACCTTGTCCATTGCCGTGACGCCGTTCAATGTGAGTTCTTTTTTAAGTATCCTTAAAACATTATTTATAATTAGAGTATCACTAGTCAAAGCAAAATTGTTATTAAATGTGTCGTTATATAGTGAAAGACCTGTGATATAAATATTGTACAACGCGCCTTCTTCATTTGCACTAGCAGTCGCTATCTGCTCACCGTTCAATGTATATGTAATGTATGCAAGCATATCTTGGTTAAGTATGAAATCGGTTTCACTGTTTAATGAAATATTTAACTGCGCGCCGTCGGTGATTACTAAATAGTTCAATAGGTTGTCTGTATTATACATAAAACTTCCGTCATATGTCTTATTGAATGAGAGATTTGAACTATATGATACCGAGACATTCTTAGCATCTATCACAAAGTACACATCGGTTAAGAACCTAATACTATTCATCCAATCATAACTAGAGTCGCCAGAAGTATTAACTAGCGAAAATTCCACTTTATATCTACCGACATTTGTAGGAGCGGTAGATTCATACCCGTTTTCGTCATAATATCTAATGACTAAATAATCTGCTATAATATCGTCTATTTCAATGTTGTAATTTTCGTTCGCCCCCACGGTTAAGGTTTGAGCCTGCCCCACACCAAAGTTATCACAAATGAATATGCTTGTAAAAGTGTGGTTTTCATCTCCGTGCAAGCGAATAATTGGCTGAACTTGAAGTTCAATTATCATATTTGAGATAAATCTAAGTCCAAAACTTGTCCCCATTGGAGTATTCAGCGTAATACCATAGTAGGCATATTGACTGACTGGGATTTCTTCTCCCCTTTGTATATTGCCATTTTCATCTAAGTCTAACTCACCAGAAGCCTTGGTTTTAGCGAGATATGCCCTAATACCGTTTACTTCAAAATTATTATGTCTATTCGTGAAACCAAATTCGGCTTTCGCTAAATAATACATGAGATTGGTTACTGCCGTAGGGTTAGATTCTTCGTTATTTCTATATGAAGAGCCATATCCATAACTCGAACTATCGTAGTATACGGTAAATTGTGATTGTCCATTGCGGTAATAGAAAGACTCGCTTCCAACATTTGTCGTCAAAGTGATATATCTATCTTCCGCTTGATAATAATAATTTATATCAAGTATTCCATTCGTGATTCTATCTCTAATATTAGCAAAATTAAATGTGAAACTATATAGTCCAGTTTGTTCTTCTACGAAAGTTGTATTTGCTTCTCCAAACATATAAATTACAGCCAATCTTAAACCTAAAGATAAATCATAAGTGTAGCCATCTATTTCGGTTGGAGTATCATTCATTCTTATTTCAATTCTAATTCGCTGAGTATTAGATGGAATAGTATCAGTTAATGCTATTTCAGTCCACGAACCAGTAGCAGACGGAACGAACATTCTAAAACTAGAATACTGTTCTGGGGAGATTTGTAAGTCAGGGGTATCTTCCTTCTCATAGTTAGTATTTCCACTGTTTGCGTTTGTGTTGACTACGACATAATCTCTTCCAGTATATTCAATATTGAAAGTTATACGATTATTGTTTTCAACATAATAGTTGCCTACATTAAAACTTGAATCTTCATAATACGAAATGGTAGAAACATAATATGTTAAATCTGGGTTGTACTCTACCGAGGTATTTCTCACATATTCGCCCGTTTCACTATCAATCGTATATAGCAATAGATAATTTCTATTCCAATTACTTTCATCATACGAATACGGGACAAAGCATGAATAGTCGACTCTCACTGTCTCTGGGTTGTTCTCACTATTTAAAACCGATTTATAATAGGTCATATTAGCGAATTTATATCCAGATTGCGCGTTCATATCTATATATAAATTATCATAAATTGAAATTTGATTTCGAACCGCGTTATTAACATATACAATAGGAGTACCGTATATTTCGCTACCAGATGTTACAACATCTCCGTCCACAGTAATAACTATGTTGATATTATATGTGTTAAGTGATAGTTTGTAATGGAAAGTATAATCCTTTTCAATTCCTATTAAGAAGGTCAATTCGCTCGTGTCACGATTGAAATCCGTTCTATTCGGTCGGCTTTCTATATCGTTTTCATAAATATAGTATCCGTCCGCCGACATTCCGCTAGGAATATTATTTGTTGCTGTTAAGGTAGGTCTAACCCCATATGGAATATTGCTAAATGTAAGGGTGTTATCCAATCTATTTGCAGTTACCGTAATTGAATCATAGTTCAACTCAATTGTAGGGAATACAATTCTACTTAGTAATGACTCACTATCCGAATTGCTAATTCCGTATTCGACTGTAATGTTGTATGTATGGATTGAATATACGATTTTAATATCAAAATAGATATTTTCTCCGTCTATTCGTGGATATATCTCGGCTAAGGTTATTAACTCATCACGGCTTATCTCGTATGAGAAGAACGCTGAACTATATTCGTTCGTCTGCTCCATATCCGTATATTTATGCTCACCATTATTTATGAAATATACATTACCCGCATAGTGCGAACCTGCAACAAATGCAGAAGCAATAGAATCTGTATTTGTATCAATATAGTCACCCATTACAAACTCTATTAACCCATTAGATATTGTTAACACTTTATAATTTAGGATTTCACCATCATTGTCAAAGCCCACATATCCAATTTCAGTGCCATTATCCAAGAATTGCTGTACTGTGACGCGATATTCTATTTGTGCGATATTTATCACAAACTGAGTACCGTTGGTGCTATTTACAGTGTAACTATACTCTAGCGCATCATATAAACTATTTGGGTCTATAAAAGTTCTATTATATGAATTAGTTGAAACCGTATATCCATGAAGCGTGTACCCAAAAGCAAACACATCGCTAACTGTCTCTCCGCTTCTATTTAATTTTATCCTAATCGTGCTTCCAACTTCAACATTGAGCAGAATATTAGTGTTTTCTTCCTCGCTTCCCGCCGGATATAACTCTGTTTCAATTCCTTCCGCGTCTCGTGAGAAAACCGCCAATTTATTAAAATCATATGCATCAGGAGTATCAGCATAAATTAATAGCGTAGCGTTAGGCATAGAGAAGATAACTTTAACCTGAGTATCTGCTTTTGAAAGTCTTGCTGTATATGTCACAGTCGTCAAATCGTATGAATCTGGAGTATAGTTCGTCCTATCATCTTCTGTCATGCGGACAAATCTGTAATAATCGCTTTCAGCCCCTTCTCTTTGCTTTCCAACCGCACTCAAAACTAGTTCATCGTAAAGGTGAAGTCCACTGATAGTAATTCGTGCTTCAATATCTTCATCTACCGTGATTTCCACATTTGTAGGAAGGTTTGATATATCAGTAGTGGAATATGTATTTTCAGCATACTGTATAGATAAATCCGCCATGATTACATTCTTATCTAAGACTTCATCATGTTCTGCCTCAATATAGAACGAGTAAGAATATAACTCATAATCTTCGTCTATATTAATTGTTATATTATTATTGATATCTATATTCCCTGCAGTTGAAATAAATAGTGAATTAAATTCTATCGTAAATGTACTATCGGTTGAATAATAATCTAATGAATCACCTAATCTAAACCCGTCTAATACGAATCCATTATTTGTGCTAACGGACAAATTTAATACATCGTCTATATTAAATGTGTTAGAAAATACTAAACTACCGCCACCATCTCGCAAACTTTCACTATTAATATTTGCAGATAAAATTTCACCATCACGCGAACGAGTGTAATTTATATTGCTAATTGGATAGATAGTTTCGTCACCATTAATTAACGATATTTTATCAAAATTGGAAATAGTAACTGTATAATTTATCTTTTCATATATCATTAAGATAACTATGTCATCTGGTGTATCTTCAGGCATGGCCACATCAATACTGTTTTTATAAATCAATATTGTGTCCAAGTTACTTGCTGTCACATAAACGTCTATACTATCTATATTTTTGTCCACTGTGCCTTCGATATATCTTTCATAATTTATAAATGAAAATCCGCGAAATTCGTAACCAATATTATTAGATGCGTCCGTTTTACTGAAAGTTTCACTCTCACCGCGCGAAAGGGTAATTCCGCTTTCTAGATTATATCCCGCGTCTCCCATATTAATTAATTCATTATTTACGCTATCATAAACTGCAAAATTGAACGAAACGCTGTATTCATATTCACTAAAGTCGATGACTATTTCAAAATCCCCAGTGAAACTGCTTGAGAATGAATATACGGTATCTTCAACTCCATTTATAGAATTGAAACTATAATAATAGAAAGTCTGCGGTGTGTCATCTATTTCTATTGTCCTACTAACTCGCTGTGGAGCGCTCACTCTTGGCGCAGTTCCATTATTGTCTTCCGCACTCTTTACATAATATGTGCCCGAACTTGCATCTATAACAGAGTAAGTATTTACTAATTCAATCGAAGGTAAAATCAAACTCGTTTCATCTGTTGTTGCATCTTCTTCGTCAATCGTGATTTTTATGCTTGCTTGATAAATTTGTGCATATTCAATAGTTAAGGTTGATACATGTGTATTTACTATTTCAATTTCATGTGATAGAGTTATACTTGTTACTAAATTAAATTCATCTCTATTTAAATAATAATTATCGACCGCCAACGGATTACTGTCGCTAGGTTCTGTAAGCGTTAAAGCCATACCTGTTTCATCAATCTTTACGCTATTTACATCGATTTTTTGTCCGTCCGCAATAGAAAATTCTATATCCAACCTTTGTCCTGCTCTAAATGCACCTTCACTTAAATCTACATGTTGCTCGGTTGGGGTATCTAGTGCTTTTTCATGGATAGTGTAGTAAGAATCTCCTTCCGCATACACATCTCCATAATAGAAGTAACTATCTCCCGAATTTAAGATTGCGTTAGAATAGTGACCATCTTCCAATCTTGAATAGTATAGAGTACCATAACTCGTGCTAACACTTTCACCTAGATTTAATATTGAAACATTGTCAGTTATGTCAATGTTGTAGTACACATAATCAAATACTGGAGAAACACTAATATTTTCGAAGACTCTTGAAATTGCGAAAGTTCCACTCTCATAATCCCCGTTACTATCATTATCAACGAACTTTAAAGTATATGTGATTGAAGTTTTTCCCTCACCTAAAGTTTGCGTCTTTACTCCATCTACAAGTCCGCTAGCATCAATGTACTGTGTAGGCCCACTAGATAGGCTCGCTTCTGGATTAGTTTCGTCAAAATCGTTGTATGTAATATACCAACCAACAAGTTTAAATCCATTATTTGCATTGGCGGTGAGTTCTATCCCTTCACTACCAAGCGGGAATGTGCCATAACCACTAGTTGTCCCGCTTACGATATTGCTCTCATACGGAACACCATCATCTATTAAGTACTGACTATTAACGATATCTGCTGAACTTGCATAAACTGAATTCGACGGCATGAAAAACATTAGTGAGAGCATCACTAATGGCAATATTGAAAATAATCCTAAAACCTTTGCTTTCATCTATTTTACCCCCACACATGAATTACCTGCGATAGCTCCGTCTGCGCACGCTGTAATTACCTGTCTAAAATGTTTACTAATTATATCTCCACAAGCGTACAAATTCTTCACGCTAGTAGACATATCTTTTTTCACAACGATGTATCCATTTTCATCTAGTTTTAGGTCAAAGTTTATAAAGGATAAATCGGGGACTCTACCGATTGCCACAAATAGTCCGTCCACATCTAATCTTTTATTAATTCCGTCTTTTTGTATAGTTATGCCGTCCAGTTTTTCTTCCCCGTGTAGTTTAACAACCTGAGCGGAATTAATTATTTCTACATTCTTTAATTTTTTAACCGCATCAACTCTTACTTTATGTGCCTTATATTTTTCACTGCGATTTATTAAATATATGTGTCGCGCAATTCGAGTTAGATACTCAACATCTACCATTGCAGTATCCCCGCCACCAACGACAGCTACATCTTTCCCTTTAAAGAACGCTCCATCGCAACTAGCACAATAACTGACTCCGCGCCCTGTGAGTTCCTTTTCTTTTTCTATCCCTAATTTTCTAGCCTTACAGCCAGTGGCAATAATAACTTTATTCGCAATGTAGGTTTCTCCATTAGCAGTTATTTTAAACTTGTTTTTCTCTCGTTCTAATATGCTAACCTTTGAATATATTATTTTAAGCCCAAGCGCTTCCGCATGCTCACGCATATCATTTGCTAAATCAAAACCTGAAATCGAATTAATTGAAGGGAAGTTCTTAATCTCATGGCTGAGTGCCATTTGCCCACCCACAGCAAGAGATTCAAAAAGGATAGTATTAAGCCCTGCACGACAAGTAAAAACACCCGCTGTCATTCCAGCCGGCCCACCCCCTATAATCGCGACTTCAATATTCATACTTATATTTTACCCTAAAACTAAAAAAAATCAAAATAAAATAATACAATTTATAAAAATAATTATTGAAAATAATTATAATAATATAGTAAGATTATTAAAATTCTGTGAATTAGCATATTTTAATATTTATTCACAATTTTGTTTAGTATTTCAAAATATTTTATTTGAATTATTTATTATTTTAATTTTCAATTTTATAAAATTAAAAAACAAAAAATAAATTTATTTAACGCAGTAACATTTTTGCTCAAAATTTATCGTTTACACAATTTAAAAAATTTTGCAAGCAATTTTTATGGAAAATTTTTAAAATTTAATTTTATTTTTGTTGTCCCACTCTTTGCTTATTTATTAGGTCCACTATTGACAAATTTTTATTTTTATGCTACAATATGATAGTCGGCAAATAAGTCTTATAATTAAAAACTATTCTATTTTAGTAAAAAGGAGAGAATTTATGGTAGACGAAAGTAAATGTATCACTTGTGGTGCATGTGTCGCAATTTGTCCTGTAGGGGCTATTAAAATCGTTAATGGGAAGGCAAAACTCGACCCTAAAAAATGTATTAAATGCGGTAGTTGTCAGCAGTTTTGTCCAGTGAGTGCAATCGACTTATCTAAGAGTGAGCAACCTAAAAATACGGATTCAAGTAAAGAGTCGGCTTAACACTTATCTTAACTAAATATACATACTAAAAGACGGAAATTTCTCCGGCTTTTTTATTGGCGTTTTCTACTAAAATAAAACAATTTAATATAAGTATAAAAATAAAAAATACAAACAAAAAAGAGATGAAGATATAGAGATACTTAGTATAAAATTACTCTATTTATCATCTCAATTTTAAGTCTTAATTTTTAATTGAAAATTTATACTCGTTGCACTTTTCTTTTAATGCGCGACCTATCGCAATATTGTCCCCTTGCGCGCCCATAAGTCGAGCGATTTCTAGCATCAATTTATCTCCCGAAAGTACATTCGCATGCGTCTTTGTGGTAATCTTATCTGTGTACTTTTCCACTTCAATATTTGTATCAGCCATTGCGCAAATTTGCGGTAAGTGCGATACTGCGATTATTTGCTTTACTTGACTTAGTCTTGCCATATACTCAGCAACTACCATAGCAATATTTCCACTGAGCCCACTATCAATTTCGTCAAACACTATACTTTCGATTTCGTCTACTCCGCTCACGACTATCTTATACGCGAGCATGACTCGGCTCATCTCTCCGCCGGACACAACTTTATTTAGCGGTTTTAATTCAAATCCTAGATTTGACGAGAACATAAACTCTACATGGTCGTAACCCGAATACGAATATCTCTCGCTAATTCGCGAAAATTCCACTCCCATTTTTGCGTTTGGCATGCCAAGAGTTTTTAATTCGTGTTCAATCGCGCGCGTTAGTTTTTCCGCGCTTGTCTTTCTAATTAAACTGATTTTATCCTGAACTGAATCTATTTTTTCCAGCAAGGTTTCTTTTTCTTTATTTAATTCGTTGTATCTCGCATCACTATTGATTAAATTATCCAGTTTTTTGCGCGCATTTTCTAGATAACTCATCATAGCAGAATAATCTCCGCCATACTTTCTAAATAGCGATTTTATTAAATCTAGGCGCGAGTCAATATATTCAAATCTCGCTTCATCAAAAACATTGGAATTTATATCGTCAAGTATTGTTGCGCCTATATCGTCCAGTTCTAGCATTGCACTACTGATACGCTTGCTTAATTCGTCATAATGCTCGTTTATGTTAGAAATATTTTGAAGATTTTTTAGTGCAGTGTTAATTAGTTCGCTAGCGCTTTCTCCAAACGAATTTTTAAGGATTGAAGAGTATGCGGACCTTAAATTCTCGTTGATTTTTTCGTATTGTTGCATAGTCTTCTTTTCACTCATGAGTTCTTCAAATTCGTTTTCCTTAATCTCCGCACGCTCAATTTCCGCGATTTGATACGAATATAGATCGATTAAATTTTGTTTCTCTGTTGCGTTCCCGCCGAGTGAATTTATCTCTTTTTCTATTTCATTTAATCTATGTATTTTTTCGGCTAGTTCTTCTAACAAAACGGAAGTGGACTTAGAGAATAAATCTACTATTTTTAATTGATAATCGTTGTCCAAAATGGCTAAATGTTCGCTTTGTCCATGAATATCCACAAGTCTGGAACAGATCTTCTTAACCACCGCGACTGGCACTAATTCACCATTAATTTTACAAATATTTCGCCCGTTTAAATCCAGTTCGCGCGACAAAAATAGTTCTTCACTGCATGAAATATTGAGTTCATTTTCTACGAACTCAATATGCGATTTTCTTAAATTAGTAAAGATTGCTTCCACGCGCATTTTACTCTCGCCCGAACGAATAAGCGACCTATCCGCACGCCCGCCGAACACAAAACCGAGCGAGTCCAACATTATGCTTTTACCCGCTCCTGTTTCGCCACTTATTACATTCAATTTTTCGTCGAAGTTGATAGTTACACTATCTATTAACGCGACATTCTCAATCTTTAAAGTTTGTAGCATTACTTACCTAATTTTTCTCTAATCTTAGAATCAATTTCATCAGCAAGTTCAGGGTGTGATTGAAGATATGCTTTCACATTTTCCTTACCTTGACCGATTTTATCTCCATTGTAACTGAACCACGAACCGCTCTTTTCGACAATACCCATTTCAATAGCAGAATCAATTAAGCAACCGAGAATAGAAATTCCCTCGCCATACATAATATCGAACTCTGCTGTCTTAAATGGCGGTGCAACCTTATTTTTAACTACCTTCACGCGAGTACGATTGCCGACAATATCTTGTCCGTTTTTAATACTGTCAACCTTACGAACATCAAGTCGCACAGAAGAATAGAATTTTAACGCCTTTCCACCCGGTGTAGTCTCAGGGTTGCCAAACATTACTCCAACTTTTTCTCTAAGTTGATTTATGAAAATAACTAGGGTCTTACTCTTTGCTGTAACACCAGTCAACTTTCTTAACGCTTGCGACATAAGGCGCGCTTGAAGTCCTATAAAACTATCTCCCATCTCGCCGTCAATTTCCGCCTTAGGAGTCAATGCAGCAACCGAGTCAATGACGATAATATCTATCCCACCCGAACGCACGAGTTGTTCAGTTATTTCAAGCGCCTGTTCCCCAGTGTCTGGCTGGGATACGTACATAGCGCCAATATCCACGCCTAATTTTTGAGCGTAAATTGGGTCGAGCGCGTGCTCAGCGTCAATGAAAGCAGCTGTTCCGCCCAATTTTTGTGCTTCTGCAATTACATGGAGCGCAACGGTTGTCTTACCACTACTCTCTGGTCCGTAAATTTCGATAATTCTCCCGCGCGGAAGCCCACCAACGCCAAGCGCAATATCTAATGGCAAACAACCAGTAGGAATAACTTCCACTCCTTCGCCAAAATCAGTCTCGTCCATTTTTATGATAGAACCTTTACCATACTGTTTTTCAATCTGCGCGATAGTCGCTTCTAATGCTTTTTTCTTTTCGTCAGTCACAATTCTCTCCTTATACTCATGATTTTAATCAACGCATTTTACATGTATATCTAACACATAGAAATCGCTTTTAGTGTATATTAATAATGATAGAAAGGAATTAAACATTATTTAATATTTCACATTCATTATAATATTAGCAATTAGTAAAAAAAAAGTCAAACATTTATCGAACAAATGTTTGAGAAATTAAAATAAAAAAAGAGAAATTTCATTTATGAGTATAACCTTATTTCTCTTTTTAATATTAAGGTACTGTATGGCTAACAATAAAATTTTTAGTCACTACAATTACTATTCTCCAAAACCTACATATTCTCTTGATATAGTGTAGGAGATACAAAATGCAGATGAATGAGTTCTATTATCTGTTGCCTTTTGACGAATTAAGAAATATAATTCTTCATTTTTATATCCGTCCATATCAATATAAGTCCATTTTTGAGCATTTTCTAAATCTAAATCGTCACTCCAACCTTCTTGTAAATAAGTTGCTAAATTTTCATCTTCCTCGATGGATTCAAATTTTACTCGCTCGTAAGAATATGAATCATTTTCATATCTTTCAAAATAGGCCTCCTTAGGATTTACAATTTTATATTCCAAGTCGAAGGAATCTACTTCAATTTGTTCAGGAGCCGTTAGCTCGCGGACTATTGTTGCCGTCTCTTCGTCGTTTAACATATATTTCCCAATATTAAGCGTATATGGATTGGTTGAATCTTTATAAAATACAAATATGTCAAAATTATAAGACTCACTAACGCTACCTATACCCTCAGCAACGCTCGTCGCCATATACTGCCAAACTTCCTCGCCTTTACTAGTTTTCAAAGCATATTGTTTAACTGAAGTTAAAATGTTAGATTCCGTTTCTCCATCTAAAATAACTCTGGCTTGAACTGAAATCTGTTCGCTTGAATTAACAGAGAAACTCTCTCCCGGCATGTAATACGAATTGATTGCAGAACTAGTCAAATCTGCTTTTGATGGTTGCAGAAAACTAAAAACATATTTGTCAGTTTTATCAAAATATGTTTGATTGTAATCTACTGTGTACCAATCCTGGCTATTCATTGAAACTTGGACTGAATAAGTTCCTTGGTTTAAATATTTATCTAAATTAGAAATTTCAGCATAAACATTGCCATAACAGTCCTGATATATCCTGTCTATTTCTATATTATTGGTCGTTTTATTTTTATCGCAAGCCGTAAACAAAAATACAACTGGAAAGAACAACGCCACAACTAAACATAAACTTAAAATTTTCTTTTTCAAAAGTATACCCCCTCGTTATAATAGAGATGTAATGATATATCAGTAAATTTATAACTACACATTTAGTATGCCATATTTTTTGAAAAATTACAAATGAAATTATAATAAATACAAAATTATAATTATTAACTCCTAATAAAAAAGATAATGAATCTTCTCTTTCATTATCTCTTTTTTATGTTTTCATTATTTCTCTTCTTTAAAGCAGTCCCTGTTTTTTACTAAATAATTTATTCCAGAAATTATGGTTAGTATCGTTGCAATGCCGATAAGAGTAAATGAAATTATTTGCATAGTTAAAACTAGCCATGACGGAACAGCAAGTCCGCAAGTGTACAGATAAGATAGTAGCATACAGAAAGGAATCGCTATCATTTGAACCATAGTTTTTGCTTTGCCCCAAATATCTGCTGCTAAAACTACGCCTTTACTTGCTGCTATCAAACGCAACGCACTCACCATAAATTCACGCGCGATAATAATTGTCACAATGATTACTCCCCAAGGAGCAGGAATTGTTAAGTCCGCGATTAGCAAAAACAATACTGCAGAAGTTAAAACCTTATCCGCAATAGGGTCTAAAAATTTTCCTAGATTTGTAACAAGTCCACGAGAACGCGCGATTTTTCCGTCCAATAAATCGGTTAAAGATGCGATTATGAAAATCACAAGAGCGATTAATTTCCCTATTCCATACGGAATAAAATCTGCGAGGTAGAAAAACATCACAAACGGAATTAATATTAATCTTAATACTGTCAATTTGTTAGGTAAATTCATTTTTATCCCCTTTAATCATTAGTAAAATGATTTTTTAAGTATTTTTATTCTCTAAAATTTTGGTCTATTTTAATTTTACGCCATCGAATTTTTTTATTGCCTTATAATATAAGTCGTGTAAATTTTTTCTATTCACTTTATACGCGTAATTCACATTACCATGACGGTTAAATTCAATGATGGTTTTCCCTGGCGCTTTATCTGTATCGACTGTAAAGAACGCCTTTTTTGTCTTAAACAATTTAGGAAAGCGCATTATCATATACGCACAACTATCGTTAGTCGCAATTCGCCTATCTGGATATGCAGGCTCCCAATAACCGCTATACATTTCAAATAGGAATTTCCCCACATCGTTCATTTCACGCAATGCATACACTTCTTCTTCGGTAAAGTTGCCTAGTTCCCTACCCATGCGTGAAGGAATGATAGTTATTGGTATTCCACTATTAATCACAATCTCAAACGCTTCAGGGTCAGTAGAAACGTTAAATGAAATATATGTTTCGCCTTTGTACCCGTACGGCGCGCAACCCTCACAATAAATGTGGTTTATCATATCCACGACATCTGGGTGTGCTTCAATTAACATTCCCAAATTCGTATGTGGCCCACATGCTATAATAGAGATATCGTTTGCATTCTCTTTTATCACTTCGTACATCGCTTCAACCGCAGACTTCTCTATTGGCTTTGTATTGACGGTCTTAGGTGGGATATATCCGCCCATACCTTCGTTTTGATGAATAAATCGTGCGTCTGGACTAACTCTGTACATAGCCTTTGTTGCTCCCATGGCAAGCGGAATATCTGTACGCCCGTATTTTTCTAAAACATGAAGAGCATTGCGAGTAACTGTTTTTAAGTCGAGATTTCCACTAAGAGTTGTAATCAACTTTATATCTACCATGCTATCCGCAAAAGCGAGAGTTAATGCTGCAGTATCGTCAACCCCAGGGTCAGTATCAATAATTATATTAATTTTTTTATCTTTTTTCATGAATTTTTCCTTTAAATCAATTTCTCACTATATATTATGTAAAATATATTATATGTATTAAAATTTTTATTTAAATAATAATTTAAATCAATTTATAACTTGACATTTAATTAAAAATATAGTCTCAAATTTAACACATTGCATTTTTTATTATAATTAAAATCAATTTTTAATTCAACTAATTTGCAATCAATTTATTAATTTTTATTGACAAATCACAGCCATTTTGCTAAAATACAATAGTCTTTAATAAATTAAGGAATAAAGATAAAAAAATGTTTGTATCTTTGCTTAATACAAGCAACCTAGCAAAAACTCGAGGCAAAATCTCGACATTCACACCCAACACAATATATCTCACGAGCACTCGTGCGATGTGAGAAAGAGGAGCGACTGGGCATAAGGCTTATATTCGCGTAACTTTGTTTAGCGAATTCGCAAAAGCCCGAGTCGCGACGAGCGGATATGGCGGAATTGGCAGACGCGCGCGTCATAATGCGACCCTTTGGCGATTTGCTATTCGCAAATACTGCACTTTTGGTCGATTATTCCTTTCCCCATAAAACTCTGTTTTACGGGGACCCCTTAGTCTTGCGCTATTGTCCATGGTATAATGACGTTAAACTTATACCGACTAGATTAATCAGCGGATATGGCGGAATTGGCAGACGCGCAAGACTAAGGATCTTGTGGAGCATATCCTTGCAGGTTCAAGTCCTGTTATCCGCACCAGACGGAGTGGCTCGATTGTTACTCACCGCAATTTTGAAATAAAATTGCATCAGTGAGTTTATAATCGGTCACTCCTTTTTTAGCCCTACTGCGACTAACATCTTGTAGGGAACACAATTCCCACCGCGCACAAGTGCTTGTGGGAGCCCTATGTTTATAGGCGTTCGTTTTTTTATACCCCATTTCACCATTCGTCTCGCAGGGAGCCCTTAATTGTTAAGTGTCGCTGCTTTTATCGTTTTGTAGTGATTTTTGTTTATACTCTTCTTTCTTTTTACAGATTATTTTTGAAATAAGAAATAAAAAAATGAGCAAGAAGGGTTAAAGGATAGTTAGAAATTTAAAATTAAAGTAAAAGAGAACGAATTCGTTCTCTTTTATCATTAGCATAAATTTTTCAATAGAAGAATTTAAATAAAATTAATTATTTTTCGCGGGAATAGGTTGATATAATTTCTAGAATTTCGACTTCTCCTACGAATAAGATTTCTTTCGTGCCAGCGGAACTATTTTGGTCTTGCTCCCAATATTTTACCGCTTCCTTTTTATAGTCATTGAAAGACAGTCCCAATCTAGAAATTCCAAAGTCTTTAACAAAATGAGCTTCTCCATTTACTTTGACTTTTACCGCTTGCAAATTCTTGCCTGCTCCACGTTTTAAAAACCCTTCAAAATGGTTTAAACAAGTATCTTTATTTTCACTTAAAAACATACATCTAAATCTGCTAGGAAGGTGTGGAAATTTTTCAATTCTTACTTCTTCCATCGCAAATTCTCGCAAAATAAAATCGTAATTTGATAGGGCTTTTGATAACTCTATAATTAGATTTTTATCTTTGAATATTCCATGTTTTGCGCCCTTAAATCCCAACTCGTGAAATGGAATTCCATTCTTATTAAACGCCATATTTAAGCAGTTATATTCTTGTCCGTTGGAATCTTCACCAAAATGTAGTTTGTCGCCAACATTATAGTCTCTGTCTGTTGCAACATGGTATAAAATTAAATCTTTAACTTTCATCTATATTTCCCTTTAAACAGTCAAAACTAAGATTTTATTAATTACAATATAACTATTGTATATAAGGGTTAAAATAGGGGCCCTGCAACAATCTAAATTTATCGTTTGTTTCCCAAATGGTTCTTAATTTATCAAAATTTTTATCAGGCTCTAGCATTAGAACTGCCAAATTATCTATTTCGCATAAATCATTCTCCGTTAATTTGCTAAAATTTTCACCAAATATAAAATGCGGAGTATAAGGCAATTCAATATTCATCAACGCATTAAAATCGCGAAACAAAGCGTGAGCAAAACCTTCAATTCCCACAAAAGAAGTGTATTTTAAGTACTTTTCTAAATTCTTGAGATTACCATTCCTTGCTTTTAGCCAAAGTGAAGCGGGATACTCAAATTCATCTTTTATATCATATAAATCAACATCTTTGTCATGCGTGCGAGAATTATCTTGTATTTGTGCGTCTATTTTAACCCAACGCTTTTTCTCGTAATCGTAATATTCATTTATCCAATGGTCGACATTATAATCTTCGTAAATATAAGGCGCAAACCCACTTCGACATCTGCACGGAATACCTTTAGATTTCATAACGGAAGCAAATAAGACTGCAATATATCTACAAGTTATCATTATCCTTTTATTAATAGGCTTATTGGGATAAAATCCTTTTTCATCTAGTCTAAATATTTCACTCGTCATTGCGGTTGCGGTATTTAGCGCGTCGTATAAACAATTATACCAGATATAATTTTTACTAATTTCTTTTTTATCGAAAGTACGATAAACTCTCATTTTATGAATATGTTGGTCACACACCAAATCTCGTAGTGCTTTTATATCATTGGGTAACGAAACAAAATAATCTTTATACAATCCTGGGTTTGTGCAAAGAGAAAATTGTTTATAAAAATTTAAAATTTTTGAGTCCATATCTTCTCCCTATGACGAAATGACAATAAATGAATAGAAAAACTGTATCAAAAAGTTGTTGCTAGAAATCTATTGCTATTAGATTTTAGATTAAGAAAATGTTTTTAACTTTCTTTGCTTAATTAGAAAAATGTTTTGCTTAAAATTTTAGAGTTTAAAATGAAATATTTTACTATCTCTACTAATTATCGTCCCCGCCAAAGATTGCGTTATATTCGTCCATAGTGATAAGGACTGTACGCGGTTTTGAACCAACTTGTGGGCCGATAAATCCTGCGCGTTCCATTTGGTCAATGATACGTCCTGCTCTATTCCAACCGACAGAATATCTACGCGCAATCATACTACTACTAGCCTGTTTCGCTTGTATAAACATTCGTAGTGCGTCTTTCAACACTGGGTCGAACTCTTGGCTACGCACTTCTCCGCCGTCATGACTTCCTTCGCCCGAATTATGCGGATTTCTTATAGCTTCTTCCGTATCGTCATCATAGACTGGTTTATTGTGGTCTTTAATAAACTGCACAACTTTCGCTATTTCTTCGTTCGACACAAATGCACCTTGGATACGCCTTGGTTCTGGTTTGTCTTGCGGTTTAAATAGCATATCACCCTTACCAAGCAATTTTTCCGCACCGCCACCGTCAAGCACAGTCTTACTATCCATATAATTAGTGAGCGCAAACGCTATACGAGAAGGAAGATTTGCTTTCACTGTACCCGTGATTACATCTACACTCGGGCGCTGAGTAGCAAGCACCAAGTGAATACCAGCAGCACGTGCCTTTGCAGCAAGTTTTGCGATTTTATCTTCAATTTCGCGTTTTGCTTCTAGCATAAGGTCGGCCAACTCGTCCACAACGATAACGATAAACGGCATTTTTTCTTCGCGCTTAGAGCGTACCATTTCAAGTTTATTGTATTCATTAATGTTTACGACATGATTTTTTGCAAACACTGAATATCTTCTCTCCATTTCCTTAATTGCCCATTCAAGTGCGTTTATAGCCATATCCTTATTTGTTATAACTTCAGGAATAAGCAAGTGTGGAAGCCCGTTGTATGTCGAGAATTCAACCATTTTAGGGTCAACTAGAATTAGTCTCAAATCTTGTGGACCAGACTTATAGCATAGGCTTAGTAGCATGGTGTTCAAACATACCGATTTACCACTACCCGTACTACCAGCGACTAACATATGTGGCATTTTGTCTAGATTACAGAAGATTATATCTCCATTAATGTCCTTTCCTAATACGAACGAAAGTGGATTCCCACGTACTCTAAACTCATTACTGTCTATAAGTTCACGAAGTGATACTGGGCTGACTTGTGCGTTAGGCACTTCAATTCCGACTAAGTTTTTACCAGGAATTGGCGCTTCAACACGAATTGCACCATTTGATGCGAGTGTCATCGCGATGTCGTCCGCCATTTGCGCGATTTTATTTACCGAAATACCGCGTGGCATGCTAAGTTCGTATCTCGTGACTGCTGGACCAACCGTTACATTATTGACCTTCGCTGGCACTTTGAAATCCTCGAGAACTTGCTCCAATCTATCTATATTATCCTGCAACTCTTCATCGCTGATTTGTTTTACATTTTCCATGTATTTAAGTAGTTCAACAGGCGGAGCAACATAAGGCGGAATTTCCTTCTTCTCTTTTGGTTCTTCAATCTTCATCTGCTCAGGTTCATTAAGCGGTTTTTTGATTTGATTTGGAAGATGAAATTTTGATAAATCTATGCTAGGGCGTACAACTTCACTATCCACAGTAGAGCCGAGATTGTCGTCATGTGGAACGTACGCATATTCATCTATAAACTCGTGTTTTTCACCCGAATTTATGTTTGCGTCCACGGTTTCAGTTTCGTTAACTTCTCCCGAATAATTTTCGTCAATATTTTCTAACTCTTCACTCTCATTTTTGTCTGTCTCTTCTGTCTGCTCGTCAGTTCTAGAGTAGTCTTCCTCAGTGTTGTTACTATAATCGCTATCTTCGTACGCGTCAGTGTGTGGAATTTCGCTATAATCGTCCGTGTTCTCTTCAAACATGTCGTCATACTCGTCTTGCTCATCGTCGTAATATTCTTCTGTCCTAGCGTCTCCCGCATCTACTGCACCCGAGCCTAACTCATCAAAAATATTGTACGATTTTTCTTGCTTAGGCTCTTCAATTTTAACGGCATCTTCACGCGGTTTAATCTCGAATGGCGTAGATTTATCGTCCTTTATTGCACTTTCTTGAATTTTGCTTTTTATTTCATTACTAAACGAATTATTTGTTTCGCTATTGGTAATTGTTTGCGAAAAATGTTCTTTCTCACTATTCGAATTTAGTGTATTTAAATTTTCTTGCACGCGCTTACTATTGTAATATCCCGTTGTATTATCAAGGAAAATATCGTCCGGATTTTCGGGCGGAATGACTGGTTCAATCGGCGTCAAAATATACTCACGCTTGCTCATTGGGCGCGATTCAACCGACTTATTACCCGTACTATAATTCGGCATACTAGACGAAATAATCGTGCTTTCACTCGACTCTAGCCCAAGTTTGCGCTTTGCAATCTGTTTTTGCTTCTCTTCCGGAGTAATCTTTACCGTTTCATCACTTTCAATTTCAAAATCTTCAATATTTTTAAAGTCAAACTTACTTTTCTTAGGGTGACCAACCGCTCTATCCACCAAAATATAGTCGATAATCAGCCCAATAAATATCGCGAGCGCAATACCGAGTAGAATATAAGCCCCGACTGTTGTAAGTAATTTTACTAGCGGATATGTTATTAAACTGAACAAAAGTCCGCCCGCCGTAGTCTTTGCCGAATAAGTTTCAGCCAAGAATACCCCATAACTTTCTGTAGATAACCTCGAGGTTAAAATCAGGTGGAAAATTAAACATATTATTGTGATGGCAGTTACTAAATAAGCAATATATCGCGGTTTTGCTTCAATCTTCTTTTTTGATAGGTAAAATGCAGAAATCGCAATCACAATTATGCAGATAGGGTAAGTCATTAAGCCAAATAAGCCTAAGATTACATTCTTTAAGAAATTATTTGGAAGCACGCACACTAAAAAAAGTAAAGAAAACACGATTAAGAGTACAAGTGGTTTGTTAACCTTAAAGTGCGTTTTTGTTTTCACTTGTTTTTCTTTGACTCTTTTCTCTTTTTCAGGCTTAACTTTGACCTGCTTTTCTTTTTTTTCTTTCTCTGGTTTTTTATTAAAAGATGATTTGTATATCGCCATAACTCTTCCTTTGCAACAATTATACATACAAATTCAAAAAATTTCAAACAATTTTTCGTCTTTACAAGCAATTCGACACAGTTGTAGGATTAAAGCCATTATTTATTGCGTATGAAATAATGTTGGTGAGAGCCGAAACAGTACACTCTGTCGGGTGCATTAAAACCAAATCACCGTTAGACATATCTCTAGTCGCACGCTTGTAGATTAAATCAGCGTCTTGGTCTCGCCAATCTATCGTATCGTGCGTCCACATTATAGTTTTATAATTAAGACTAGTCGATGCGTCGACCGTAGTTACATTATACGCTCCACTTGGTGGGGCGAAAAGTTTCATCTCTATGCCTAGGTTCTCACTAACTACTTTATGACAAAGTGAAATTTCTTGCACATTTCCGTCAAAATCTAGCGTATCTTGGTCTCTATGATAAAACCCGTGATTACCTATTTCATGTCCACGCGAATAGATTTCACTCACCAAATCTAAATTCTTAACCGCCCACGACCCACCGACAAAAAAGGTGGTTTTCACATTGTATACATCGAGTATGTCCAAAATATCGCGAACATAATCTTCACCTTGGTACACGTTTATCATAAAACACACATTATTTTTACTTGTATCTCCAGAATATATCACTCTTGCGTCTGCACTAGCAGTCAAACTGGTTGCATTTGAAAAAGATATTGCGATAAGACTTATAAACATGACCGCAATAACGATATTTGAAATAATAACCTGCTTTTTCATACATTATTGTATTTAAACCCTGCTCTCGATATGCAATGGAAAATAAAAAAGAGCATTTTAGATCTCACTTAAAATGCCCTTTTACCCCGTCTCACATTTTATCAATTAACTTTCGTAATCGTATGGAATTTTATTTTTCTTTTCGCCTAAAAGGTTCATAATATATCCGTTTTCAACTTTACACCACCAGTCTTTATGCTTGTCAGGCAAATTTAATTTAATTTTTTCATCTGGATAATTGTTGTCTCTAAACAATTCTAAGTCTTTTATTTTTACGCCTGTACAAATATCATCATTTAATTTAAAAATATTTTCTTCTTTTGACATAAAGTCTTTGTCGTAAACTCTTTGATCTTGAAAACAAACATAAAAACTATTCCACCTTATATCCGCGTCGATAATAGTTCCTATCATTCCTTTTTTTATTCCTTCTTTTTCATAGTTGTCGCTTATAACTTTAACATCGTCTAATAATTTCATTTTTCCCATCCTCCTAATGGTGTGTTCATTTTTAATTTTCCATTTGGAAAAATCATGTAATTTGTTTTTATTTTGTATCTTTTCCCTATTTTATCATTTGCACCTGGAATATAAATAATTAGATTTACTTTGCATCCATATTTTGTATGATCGACTATATAGTACTCACCATATAAATATGATTTTTTGGTTTGTTGGAACAATACTTGCACAAAATTTTCTCTATCTAGTTCATAATAACCCATTGCATTTATCCAACCCAATTTGCTTGAAAACATATAATCAATCTTACCATCAGGAATAACCAATTCTATATCACCAATATTTAAGTTTACCGGTATCTCTTTACAATGGCATCCAAAATGATATAATCCTGGGGTCAACCCGTCTAAGATAATATCTAATAATTTTATGCCCGTAGTGTTAAAAGGTTCTGGTTTTTTGTTTGCTTCGTTTTTAAAACAACACCTGTTTACAGCAACACACTTTACACAATGGTTGCCAGTTGTCCCTTCAATCACTCCCGTGTCGTAGCCATAATCGTCGATTGTGATTCCATTTTGATCGTCAACTATCTGTATCCAATTACCTAAGATATTATCAAATATACTCATATTATATAAAATCTCCTCTTAAAAAGCAAAAGGTTAGAGTTGGATTTTCTCTAACCATATCAATTGTAATATGATTGTTTTAAAATTCGACTTAAATATGACAATGTTCATTGAATTTATACGGTTTATTAATAAAACAAAAAACGGGAATGTATCCCGAATTCTATAGTTTCTTAATAAGTTTCATGTCAACTCTACCGCGCTCGTCGATTTTAATAGTTTTAACAAGCACTTTGTCACCAACATTAACCACGTCTTCAACTTTTTCAACTCTATCTTTGCTGAGTTTAGAAATATGAATCATGCCTTCTTTCCCTGGAGCAACTTCAACAAATGCACCAAACTGCACGATACGAGTTACTACTCCTTCATACTCACAGTTAAGTTCGAAATCAGTAGCAATAGCAGTAATCATATTCTTTGCTTTTTCTATCATAGCCTGGTCGCTAGATGCGATAAACACATCTCCTTCGTCTTTGATATCAATCTTAACACCAGTTTCTGCGATAATTTGGTTAATGACTTTTCCGCCAGTACCGATAACTTCACGGATTTTATCTGGGTCAATCTTAAAGGTTACAATCTTAGGTGCGTACTTGCTTAATTCCTTTCTAGGTTGCTTAATGGTCTTTAACATAACCTTTAATATTTCTAGTCGACCAACGCGCGCTTGCTCTAAGGCAGTAGCAAGGATATTTCTGTCAATTCCGTGAATTTTTATATCCATTTGAATAGCGGTAATTCCTTTAGCCGTTCCCGTAACCTTAAAATCCATATCTCCTAAGAAATCTTCAAGACCTTGAATGTCTGTAAGAACCGCCACCTTATCGCTATCCTTGTCCTTCATAAGTCCCATTGCAATACCAGCCACTGGTGCTTTAATAGGAACGCCCGCGTCCATGAGTGCTAGTGTACTACCACAAGTAGACGCCATAGAAGTTGAACCATTGGACGACAAAATATCGCTCACTGTACGAATTGCATATGGGAATTCTTCTTCGCTAGGAAGAACAGCCATAAGCGCACGCTCAGCTAATGCACCATGACCGATTTCGCGTCTGCCTGGTGAACGAATAGGTTTTGCTTCCCCAGTCGAATACCCTGGCATGTTATATTGATGCATATATCGTTTATATTCTTCCGTGTCTAGTCCTTCCAATTCTTGCGCTTCACTTAGCATACCGAGAGTACAAGTAGTTAACGCCTGCGTTTCTCCACGAGTGAACACAGCCGAACCATGCACGCGCGGTAAGATACCAACTTCACACCAAATAGGACGAATTTCGGTTGTCTTTCTTCCATCTGGGCGGATACCTTTATAAAGTATCTTATGACGAACTTTCTCTTTCTTCATATTGTAGAGAACTTGGTTGATATATTTCGTGTCGTCTGGGTATTTCTCAGCAAAATGTTCTAACACTTCTGCTGTTAAATTATCTTCAATTTCGTTACGAACATGCCTATCATAAATTTCGAGCATTTCGTCAATCTTTTTATCAGTATATGCTCTTACATCTGTATCTAACTCGGCTGGGATTTCGTCATAAACAATTTTAGTCGACTTCTTAACTCCAACCGCTTTAACGATTTTTTCTTCAAACTCAACCTGCTTTTTAATTTCTTCGTGCGCAAACATTATTGCATCTAGCATAAGCGTTTCGCTAACCTCTTTAGCGCCCGCTTCTACCATTAAAATCGCTTCCTTAGTTCCCGCAACTGTTAAGTCAATCACGCTATTGTGCGCCTGCTCAACGGTAGGATTAACAATAAATTTTCCGTCCACGCAACCTATTTTAACCGCACCAATAGGCCCTTCGAACGGGATATCGCTGATAGATAGTGCAATCGAACTACCTAACATCGCAAGAGTTTCAGGCGGAATATCTGTATCGACAGATAATGGTGTTGCGATAATGGTCACATCATTATAAAATCCCTTAGGGAATAGTGGACGAAGCGGTCTATCAATAAGACGACTTCTTAAAATTGCGCTATCGCCTGGGCGACCTTCTCTTCTCTTCCAACCGCCAGGGATTTTCCCTACGCTATACATTTTCTCTTCATAGTCCACTTGTAGCGGGAAAAAGTCCATTCCAGGACGAGGGGCTGCCGACATGGTCGCGTTAACCATAACTACTGTATCTCCGCATCTAACGATACAATGTCCATTCGCTTGTCCGCAGTATTTCCCGAGTTCTACTTGGACGGGTCTGCCACCTATTTCAGTTTTAAAACTAGTTTCTTTCATAATTCTCCTCAAAGTTTAAACAACTTATTATAACACAAAAAATAAAAAAAAGATATTAATTTTCAGCACTTTCTAAAATTAATATCTAGATATATTGAGTAATATTGGTATTTTGTGTGTAAATAAACTTGGGTTGTAATTAACAACTTCGAGTGATTTTATAAATTCTCTCCACCGTCCACATTGAACACGTCGTGAAATAGGTTATCGTCCGTAACTTCGCTTAAGTGTGCGACCGATTGTCTAGCAAGTCTTAACTGTTTGGTTAAGGCATATATCATTTCGTCGTCATATCTAAAAGACGAATATTCGTCAGTGAACTCACTATTTACTTTTTCGATTACTTCTCTCTCTTTTTCATCGCGTTTAACAATCTTTTCCATGGTTTGAGCGACACTCACTAAGGAGATAAATTCAATTCTCGCCATGTGCCATAGTATGTTAAACATCTCGTCCACGTTTTCGTTAATGATCTTTACATCTGTTTTGACGTACGACTTAAATAGTTTATATATTTCATCCTTTTTATTATCGAGCGCATATACTGGCGATTTAGATTCGGTATTTTTTGATATTCCCTTATTTATATCTTCCGCCTTTTTGCTGACAGTCGATGAAATTTTATCTTCTTTTCTTTTAAACACCTTTTCTCTATTTGCGACTTTTTCCTTATACGCTTCGCTTTCGTCCACTTTTTTCATATAGTCAAGCTCAATATCTTTTTTTTGCCCGATAATCTCTTCTTCTCTCTTCTTACTTAAATCAAAGTCTTCTTCATTTAAAGTTTTATTTGAACTTTCTCGAGTGGAATTTAAATCATCTTCTATTGCGTTCAATCTCTTTTCAAGAGTGGTAATTTCGTCCATGAAAAATTCCTTTTCATCACGAATACTACCTAGTTTATGCGAATTTGGTATATACTCTTTTGCGTTCTTCATGACTGAGTATAGGTTTTTATATAACTTCTTTGTCATGACCTTTTCTAACGCAATAATAAAAGACTCTACAATGCCATAGTGCGAACTAGTTTCATTTACTACATCATCTGTCGGTACTGCGACTTTATGTACAGGCGCAATTAATTTATTTTCTTCATTTCTCTTTTTCTTTTCCATACTTTATATTATATCATTAAACTTATCTATTTTCAACAGTTTTTAAAAAATTTTCTTGAGATTAAACGAAATATGAATTACTGAAGTAAAAAATACATCGCTAGATAACTTAAGTGAATACCAAAAATAATTCAACGATGTGTAAGCCTAAATAAAATAAAAAAATTGCTTAGAAACAAGCAATTTTTTAGCCTCGGATCCCTAATTTTGCTTTAAGGGCACGTGCACGCTCAATATCTTTCTTGCTTAAATAGTCTAAAAGTTTCTTTCTTGTAGAAACCATCTTGTTAAGACCGCGAGTAGAATGGATATCTTGCTTATTAGATTTAAGATGTTCGGTTAGGTTCTTAATTCTAGCGGTAAGAAGTGCGATTTGAACTTCCACTGAACCAGTATCATGCTCATTAGCACCGAACTCTTTAACGATATCAGCCTTATTAATCTGCATAATTCTCTCCTTTTAATTATATTCGCCTTACACCATGTTTCCGTCGAGAGAGTCGAGAAACGATAGTTTAAGGTACTTTTTTATAATATACGAATTGCTATTTTTTGTCAATAGATTTTTAAATATTTTTTCTTTAGTCGCACACACTAGTGATGGAGTTATTATGAAAAAAGTCTTTTTTATCTCGTTTATATTAATTCTTATCATGACAGGGTGTGCTCTACTCGTCCCTAGCATTAAGCAAATTAATTCGCTTCCTGACGACATGGTGGTAACATATAACGATATTGAACAAGCGAACACGCTGGATAGTTTTAGTCCACTAATCAACCTTGAACTTCCAAAAAATATTGATGTGGCGACAGACGGAGAACTTACAAATACCACTCTAAGTGTCAAACTCTTTAACTTATTCACAATAAAAAAAGTCAATGTTCGCCTTCTCACCGATACTGATGTATATGTTGGCGGAGAGACTGTTGGATTTAACCTTTTTAGTGACGGAGTTATTTGTATGGGGAGCAATGCTGTCGTTACAGACTCAGGCACAGAAAACCCAACAAAAGATAGCGGACTTAAAGAAGGCGACGCCATTATAAAAATTGAAGGAACAGAGATTGAAAATATTCAAGATGTAGATAGAGTAATAAACAGTACTGACAACGCTGGACGCGAATTAAATATGACAATTCGTAGAGGCGGGGAAGAACACTCAATTAAGGTCACCCCAGTATATGATTTGCTTGCGAAGAAATATAAACTAGGTATCTGGGTTAGAAATAACGCTAGCGGGGTTGGAACTCTAACTTATATAAAACAATCAAATTTCCGTTTTGGCGCTGTTGGGCACCCTATCGTTGATAGTTCACTAGGAGAAAATTTTTTAGTAGATAGCGGGAACATTTATAAATGTAGATTATTGGGGATTAAAAAGGGAGAGAAAAACAACCCGGGCGAAATACGTTCATCAATTAATCTTATGGACGACTCTATCGGGGTAGCGGACACTAATTGCAAGTACGGAGTATATGGAAATATTTTAAATAAAAGTGTGATTGATGCGACTCGAACGGCGACTCTGGGCGGAAGGTTGTCTGTAAAACTTGGGGACGCAAAAATTTACTGCTCATTAGATGACGGCGGAGTTAAAGCATATGACATTAAAATCTTGAAGGCAAATAAACAAAATAGCGCGGACGATAAGAGCATGACTATTAAAGTGACAGATAAGGAACTGCTTGAAAAGACTGGCGGAATTATTCAGGGTATGAGCGGAAGCCCAATAGTCCAAAACGGAAAAATTGTAGGTGCTGTAACGCATGTATTTTTAGACGACCCAACTCGTGGATATGGAGTTTATATCGACTGGATGATTGACAATTAACTGACTCATATTGTTTATCCATAACATTTTCATGTGTAGGCGAGCATGCTTTTTAATTGTAAAAATATAACTTTAAAATCATTATAAATTTTTAAATTTTAATAAAAAACATGCAAAATTTATTTAATTTTGCTTAATTTTTGTGGATTTTTTAAAATTTTTATAATTTTTAAATAATTTTCGTATGTTTTTTATTTGACTTTGATAATTTTAATCTTCATATTTTTTGCACTTTAATCGTTTTAAAGACGGGGAATGTCTAATTTTGTCAATTATAGCATAAAATGATATATGCTAGAATTGTTTAACTCTCTATTCGATTGTGTGCGGAGACGAAAAGGATATTTCATTTTTCTTTTGATAACTAGTATCGTCGTCATACTGCTAGCCGTGTTTTCGGCAATAAACTTTGACGGCGGGGTTTTGCCAATAGATTTATCCAATATCCCTTTTATTCGTTATCTTAAAGACGACTGCTCGTTTTTCTATCTTATATTCGGCAGTATACTAAGTATCGCGATATTCGTAGCATTAATTATATTATTTAACTGCAGACGATTCCTTATCCCATTTGCAATAATTTTTTACCTTTACTTTGTTTATAGTCAAATTGTAATATTTGCAAGTCTAATTTTAATATACGGATTTTTCAGCACTTTAATTTTAATAATTCTTCTCACAATCAATCTAATTATAGAGTTCTTAATTTTACTTTTGATTTTAACTAACTTGCTTGATATTTGTGACTCGCACGATTATTTTAAGTCTTGCTTCTCACCGCGTTCATGTATACTTACACTTTTTATTATTACTCTTATTTGGGCTATAATTTTTGCAATAATTCTAGCCATACTTCGAACATATGTGATTTTATTAATATTCTAAAATTTGAAAATTAAAAAAACTATTAAACATATAATAGTTCTTAATTTGAAAATTTTTTTTCTACATAAAATATTTTTAACATTTTATCCATACAATTAAAGTTTAAAATCTAAATAAACATAATTTGACATATCAAAATTTTTGTTTTTCTCTATCATATTTTTCGCTATTTTACACGCGCTTGAAATCCTCTCACCATTAAAGAGTGGGTCTATAAATCTCACTTTTGCACGAGTATGGACGAAATACACTTCTTTCGGTTCCGTTTTACTCAATTTGACTTCTTTTGCATTTTCCCAAATTCTAAATTGTTCGCTATACTTTGACGACCTGATTATATCCACAATCTCGCTCTCTTTTTTCGCATAAAGGTCAGCGATTTTCAACACTCCTTCTTCAACCAGTTTTTTAACTATGTCTGCAATAAATTGATTGGAAAATCTCGTTTTATCTTCTCTATAACAAATTGACAATTTGCTAGCCATTTTAACAAATTTCCTTGCAACTGCCTTTGTCATAAACCCAAGTTCAATTTCCTTATTCTCATTCTCTTGAATAGTTATGTTGTTGTATATTTCTTCGATACCATCTTTATCCACTAGGTTCGTTATGAATTGATTAAAATATGCGTTTGAAAGAGTGTATTCCAATCTGTCTGCAGATAGTTTTGGAGAGTCATTATCCGCAATAGGATAAATATGATAATCTGCAACATCTTTTAACTCTATTCCGTCACGAGCGAGAAGCGTCATGATTTCCTTTGAGTTTAATAGAACTTCATAAGTTAATTCTTCAGTAGATTCCTGTTTTTCCGCATCATTATTTAGAAAGTCAATACAATGTTTAAACGCAGGTGTCGAAATGTCATGGAAAAGTCCGGACAAAGTTTGCTTTTTGTCATGGGTGAAATGCCATATTATGAGAGCAACCGCTATTGAATGGTCTAGCGAAGAAAAGAAAAAGTTGTTGCTAAACAGGTTCGAATAAATTGTGCCACAACTTACGCTAATGTGTTTTTGTTTTTGCAGTGCGGGTGTGGAAATATATTCGTTTAGCCATTCGGGGAAATTCGGCTCTAATATATTGAAATATTCCTTTATTCTTTCTTCGTCTCTAATTATTTTTTTTCACTTGTCGATTCTTCCTTATTTAATTCTTTTAAACAACTTAAATATACATCTTTTATCTTACTTTGAAATTTCAGTAGAATGCCAAAAATGTCTTCATCTGTCGCATACATAACCTTATAAAGCATTTTTACTTTATCGCAATCAATTAAAGTATAATTATGCGAACTTAACTCATAGTTAAATTTATTTAAGCAGTTTTCTAATCTTGTTAAATACCAAACATATTCGTAATAACTATTAAATAACTTCGCTTGATTTTTTCCTAATATGTTTCTAAATACTTTATCTTTTAATATTTGTTTTATATCTAAGAGTTTATCATAACCATAATTCACGACCGCATAATGACGGATATACGAACAAAATGTATTAAATTCATTAAAGAAATTGCCTTTCACTCGTTTCTTTAAATCTCTAGATGATATATGCCCAGAAATATCGCTAGTGTTAGGTTCACTAATTTTAAAATCTTGATTTTCCTTGATGCCTAATTCAATATCCAATATATCGCGAGTTAAATCCTTGCCCAACGAATTTTCTATCACTTCATAGACATAAGAAAATTCAGTGTAGACGCATTTTTCTAAACTTGTTTTAACATCTTTTAAAATGGTGGAATATAATCTCTCCGTCTCAAGCGATAACGCCAAGTCCGCGCCTGTATTATCTCTTGCTTGATAAGATAAACTATCTTTCGTATCGTTCCAAAATAACGTATATTCGGTATCGTTAGATTTTGCACTAGATTTATCCACCATATTTATAAACACACTATGAACCCTATCTCTAGACATGTTTAAAATCTTAGATAGCGCGTAGTAGAACAGTTCTTCAAAAATAATATAACTTTTTGTCTTTCTCTTTCCTAACACGATCGACACATCTAAATCACTATAATCCCTGTGTGAATTTCTCGCAAAACTTCCACTAACTATCACCATGTGATTAATGTTTGATAAAAAAGGGTTGAAGATTTTTAGTGTCTTTCTAAGAACATTGAGCATAAGATTTTTATAAGAATCTAGGTAGTTGACAAAGGCCTTTCGCTCCCTCTTGTAACTATTAGAATAATCAAAATCATTTTCCAACCTTTCCTTATCTATTATAAAATCTGTACGAATTCTCTCCACTTCGCTAACAAAATCTTTATAAGAGATAATTTTCTCTACATGCTCAAAACGCATATGCTTCCCCTTTTCCCTTTAATTTGATTGTATTTTCTTAGAGCCCAAATGTCAAGAAATTTAATTTGATATAACAAATTACGAGATATTTTAACGCATGTAATTGCAAAAAGTAAAACGATAAAAAACGGCGATGAAAAATGTAAAGGGTTCCCACAAGCACTTGTGCGCAGTGGGAAAATTGGGTTCCCTGCGAGCCAATAGTCGCGGATATTAAATTCAAATACCAATATAGGGCTCCCACGAGTACCAAAGGTACGAGTTGGGAAAAAGGAGTGACCGATTTAAAACTCACTGGTGCAATTTTTTTCAAAATTGCGGTGAGTAGAAATCGAGTCACTCCGCGTGGAGCGGGTAATGGGAATCGAACCCACCTCACAAGCTTGGGAAGCTCGCGTACTACCGATGTACTATACCCGCAAGTTATATAAATATTCGCATAAATATTAATACAATATTATAAATTGCCAATTAATATTTCACTATATTGTACATTATAGCATAAAATTAAACTTCATGCAACCTATTTTGTGGATTTACTATTCTTGCGTACCAATATTTTTTTAAATTTGCCATTAACGATAATAAAAAATCCTTTATTCACATCTAGTTATCATCACTTTAATTTAATACAAATTTAACATTAAAATTTGATTATAAAGTATTGATTTTAGACGGGTAGACACATATTTGGTTTTTAATATTAACACATAAAAATACCGCAAAATTAAAGTGCGGTATTTTTATTTTATTTAAATAACTTTTCAATTTTATTTTTGATTAATAATCAATTACAATCTTAAAAATATTTTTTAGTTCTCAATAATTTCATGGATATAGTCTAGGATAGTTGCTTCTTTGTGCGTATCGCAAGAGAGAATATTTATAGTGTCTACCACCACTCCGTCCACAACTATTTCAACATTTCCCACAACTTCGTCTTTACGGACCGAATTCAATGCACTAGGTAGATTATAATTTAGTGAAAAATTAATTTCCCCGTTTTTCTCGCCCACATAGGTAAATTCTCGCTCTGCTCTTAGCCTTGCTGTGCGATTTTGTCCTTTGATTAAGATATTTTTCCCTATTAAGTTTTCATCGCTAAATAGTGTCCTGCTCTCGAAATTTTCGAACCCGTAATTTAATAAGTCGCTAGCGAGTTTGAATCGTGTTGCGCTATTTTCCGCGCCCAAAACGACTGAGATCAATTCCATATCGTTCCGTTCTGCACCAACCGCTAAACAATATTTTGCCTGGTTAGTTGAACCTGTCTTTCCACCTAAACAACCTTCGTAAAATCGAGATAGTTTGTTTGTATTGGTCATTTGTGTTGTACGGTTAGACGGGTGAACAAACTCTTCGTTCCATATATGTGAATAGTTATAATAAACATCGTAATTCAACACTTCATTTAACACTTTCGCCTGATCGATTGCGGACGAATATCCGTCCACGCTAGGTAGTCCGGTACAATTTACATAGTTAGTGTCCGTCATACCGAGTTCGCGAGCACGCTCGTTCATCATCGCAACAAAATTGTTTTCACTCCCCGCGATATATTCAGCGAGCGCAACACTACTATCATTTGCACTAGCGACAATCACAGATTTTAAAAGTTCGCCAAGATTATATTCCACATTCGCGTCAAGAAAAATTTGACTTCCGCCCATTCCGCTTGCGTTTGCGCTGACCATAATCATATCGTCAAGCGAAACTTCACCCGCATCTATTTTTTCTAATGTAAGTAAAATCGTCATAAGTTTAGTTACACTCGCGATTGGAAGTTTTTCATGTCCTGCGTTCTCAAATAAGACTTTCCCAGAATTGCGTTCAATTAAAACTGCCGAACGGTAATTTGCATCAGTAGAAAAACTTGCTTCAACTGGTGTAATCGCCCGCATAGGTATAACTAATGCTACTAGCAAAAGCATAATAACTGAAAATACACTAATCTTCTTTTTCATAAACCTCTCCTAAATTTAGGTTTTACTAAAAATGAAAATTTATGTATGACATGAAAAACTTTATGAGTATTTTTATTTCCGCTTTTTCGTTTGATTCTTTATTAACAACAAAATAAAGATTTGGTTTATAAAATAAAATGAAAAATTAAAATATTTAAAAATTTTAAGTAAAAATTCTATTTTTTAGCATTTTTAACTAATTTTTTAATAATTTTTATAAATTTTTATTATTTTTTTATTAATTTTAATTTAAAACGGTTTACTCCTAAGATAAAAAATGATAAGAAACTAAAATTATGTTCTTATCATGAAAATATGAGTCTAAAAATTTGACTGAATGTAGAAATGATTTCATTCTCATTTACATGCACAATTATATCTACTCGCCCGATAAAATTAGAATAATTAATAGGCCCATGAAGCAAACAATCTTCACTAGCCAGTGCCCAGTTGTCACTCATGAGAAAATACTCATCTTCATTTAGCGCAATACACAAGTCTCCAGACTCGTCAAGTTTAATGTTGTCTACATTTTCAGCATTTGAAAAGAATTCCAAATAATGTGTTTGATAGTACATGGTGCTTTCTATTGTCTTTTCGCGAGTATAAGGTTCTCCGTCGATTTCTAAGATAGCGCCATTTACATATAAATTATATCTATTATATCTATCGCCCGTGTCAACAATTTTTATTTCGTCTCCCGGAACACCAACAACTCGTTTTATTATAGAACTGTCCCACCAATCGACACTTGCAACAGCAATAGCTCCACGCGAAACGGGCGCGAACTTATTTATATAGACAATATCTCCGTCAACATCACCACTTTCGACATTTTCGTTCAGTGTGGGATACATGGAATAACCCCTCACTCGCGTCTTTATATACGACACATTAAATGTAATCATAACTAGCGAAAAAAGAACTACTGCGATTAGTAGTAATGTTAAAATCACATGAGAAATATTAGTGAGTATCTTTTTTGCTTTGTGCGACATATTTATTATTATATCAAATACACGAAAAAAAATAAACTAAATATGTTTCAAAAATAAACTTGTTTTTTTTAATCTACCGTATACAAAATAAAACTTTAATTATAAAAAATAAAATTAAAAAATAAATATATAAA
>CASFFG010000007.1 GCA_949293905.1 uncultured Christensenella sp.
AAAATAAATATAAAAATAATTAAAAAATTATAAAAATTTAATGAAAAATCAATAAATTTAATAAATTTTTATAAAAATTTTGACAAATAGGGGTAAATATGAAAAAAGATAAAATAACTAGTGAAAATTTCGACAGGTCAACCGTGAATGAAGACAAGAATACAAAAAAGAAAAGCAATGCTCAAAAAGCGTTGCCGTGGCTGATAGTTGCGATAGTCAGTTTAATTGTAATTCTTACATGTGTATTGATTGCTTATTATCAAGTATACAATTCCAGTAAGCAAAATGCTAATACACTTGAAGGGGTGTATACATCTAGTTATTATTCAATGGTGGATAATGTAAATAATTTGGCAGTAGATGTTGCCAAGTATTCTAATCTTACAACTAGACAGGCAAAACTTTCTACAATGCAGGATATTATACAAGATTGTAATTATATTGTATCTGGGTTAAGTGTTCTTCCTATTGATGAAGAGAATGTTACTAGCGCTACAAAGTTTTTTAATCAAGTAAGCGGGCTTTGTGAAGCATATATTACCACTTTAAATAAGGGGGAAACTTTAACACAAGAGCAAGAACTTGTATTTGATAAAATTGGGATTGTCACAGGTAAAATTAAAGCAAATTTAAACACTCAAAACGCGGGAATGTATGACTCAAATTTTAACTTTGTCGATGCAGGTATTTTTGATAATACGGGCATGAATGAGTTGTCTAGCGGACTTGGCGATTTAACTAGTGAGAATATAGATTATCCCGCAATGATTTTTGATGGACCATTTTCTACTGCTCTAGAGACTAAGGAAGTTAAAGGGTTACCGAAGGGCGAAATCGATGAACAAACTGCACGAGATTATCTAATAAATAAGGTATTTTCAGGAAGAGATGCCAATGTGGAATATAATAAAGAAACCAATGGAGACATCGCAACATTTGACTACGAAGTAGATATTGACGGAAAATCGTATTTCGCTCAAGTTAGCAAACGCGGTGGACTATTAATTACTTTATCTGGATATGCAAGTAGCGGTGACGCTATTATGTCGGGCGAATACGCGGGAGAGATTGCTTCCACTTTTGCAAACAACATTGGGTTTGAAAATATGGAAATGGTCTGGCTAGAAATTCATGATAATGTTGCATATATTAATCTAGCGCCAGTGGTTAATGATGTAATTTACTACCCCGATTTGGTAAAGGTTAAAGTAGATTTAACCGCTCAAGAAATCATAGGCTTTGAAGCGTTGAACTATGCTTTCAATCATGTAGATAGGACGCCGGAATTTAATGTAGATGTCGATAGTGCAGAAAGTTTACTAGGTTTTGACTATGAAGTGTTAAAGACGAGTCAGACGGTTATTCGCCTTGACGGCGGAAGTGAAATCTCGGCATATGAATTCTTTGTCGAGCGTATAGATGGAGTGTATTTTTACTATATAAATGCGAATACGAACGAAATTGCAAAGACCATGAAATCGGTTACAATCAACGGTGTGCAAAAATTAATTTAATAAAAATTTTTAAAAATGTGTAAAAAATATATAAAAATTACACATTTTTTATTAAAATTATAACAATTTTAAAAATTTTTTAATATTTTTTAGTTCATTTTTTCAAAAATTTATTTAAATTTAAAAAATTTTATTTATAGCATAAAAACACTTAAAAATAAGGGTTTTAAATAAATTTCGGTTAAAATTTTAAATTAAAAAACAAAATATTTATTAATTTATTTAATTACTAATTTTTAATAATAAAATTTTTAAAATTAATTGAATAATGTTTGTAATAAATCCCTTAATATGTTATAATTATTTTAATTATAAAGGCGGGAAATTGAATTTAATTTGTGCTTAAATTTTAAATTTCTAGTCCGCTCTAATAATAATTTTGTCTAAAATTGTAGACAATAATAAGGGGTAGTATTTTGAAGGGGCAAAAGAAAATTTTATTTAGAATTATGATAGTTGCAGTAGCACTAGTTACTGCTGTCTTTTGTTTAAGTTTAGGCTTTGATAAAGATACTGGAAAAGTGTATGCTGTAACATATCCAGGGACAGAGTACAGCCAGCGTGACGAGAATAATATTATCTTGTCTGTTGAAAAGGTTGGTGTAGTTTCTACGGGTGAAGATTATAAAAATGAATCAGCAGGGGAAAACGAAACGGACTCTAATGTCTTTGTTGAAGAATTTACTTCAACTAGTGGAACGGTTAAGCAAATGCCGACTGCTTCGACAAGCGGAGACCCTAATCATATATACTATACCGATATAGTTAACGGTGGAAATAGTAAATATGTTGTAAATAACGGAAGTTTCGTTATGTTAAACAATACTACTTATACACGAAATGGTTACACATATTATCAAAACACTTCCATGACAGCAACACAAGGCGGAACAAGCGTAAATATGGCGGAAGCCATTATGGTTACATTCGGTACATACTATCTAGACGAGGATAACAATTTACATATCGCAGGTAGTGGAAATAATGAAAATAGCGGGATTGCGCAGGTTAATTTGACAATAACTAGAAATGGGGTCGACATCTCAAATGAATTTGCCATTCGAAATTATAATGAAGGACTGCTAGAAGATATCTCGTTTATAATTCCACAAAGGAGCGATTACGACGGGTACTACACAATAGATGTTCAGTATTTCTATAATGGTTACGAGTACAATCAACAGTTTAGTTTCTATTTGCTTTTCGCAAGTACTTATAATGGGACGATTGCGTATAATTCAAATATTTATTCTATCAACCCTAGTTTACAGTGTGCAGACGCAAGTATGACGATAGTAGGCGGAGAATACCAGTATTTACTAGGAGAAACTAGTGAACAATATCCCGTCCTTACATATGACTACACTAAATACAATATGAGTTACACATACACTATAAATGGGCGTGTTTCCACATATGTTTTCTACACTACGCGTTCGGGCGCTAATGCTAACCTATTCTGCGACATTACAAGTTCGGGCGTGACCACCACTAAATCGTATGGAACTCTCAATAATTTTAGCAGTTCGAGGGCGAACAATTTAATCAGCATAGTTCTAACCGAAATGGGCAGTTATACATTCTCGTTTGACTACATATATTCGGGTTATAATTCAGCGAACGCACCGAGCATGAACCTAGTTGTTTCATCAATTTCGTTAAATATTCACGGCTTTGAGTTAAAGTACAGCAAAGCGGGTCATAGTGAAGCGCAGATGAGATATTTGGTACTTTCGCGAGGTAGTACTGACGCGGTAGATGTGATAGTTCCTAATGGATACAACTATGAAAGCACAATACCTACCGACGACACTCTCGGGCTCGCTTATCTTCTCGTTGAAAATAATGCGAAAGTGGGAACTTTACTCAGTGGAACGGATAGACTAACGACAAACAATTCATCTATAAATTCTAATGTAAATGGCTTAATTATTGACAGGGTTTCTAGTTTAGGGGATAGTTTAAGTAATGGCGAGTTAAGTCAAGAAAATATATTTGATATAGCAACTGCTTTAACAGATACTGACTACGCAAAAACAAACCAGGGGTCACTATGGCTATCTACTAGCGACGGATATGTGGCGAGAACTTATAATACTCTTACGGGCGCAATAAGCGAGATGGGAAGTTTCTATTACTATTCTCCAACAAGACCTATTTCGTTTGCAGGTGAAAATGACTCAAATATACTTGAAACTGCTGAAAGTGGCACCATATCTACGACTTGTCAAAATCTTTATACAAATCAAACATCTTTTAATGCAACGGGATATTATCTCGTGTTCATAAAAGTGAATCTAAACGATACTCTAAATTCGTCAGGGCTCAACGATTACTATCAAGTTTTTGCGTTCAAGTATGTCAGCGAAACCAAGCAAGTGAGTTTGACTCTAGATGAGAGTGGGACTACACTTGGAGATAATGGATATACTCGTGAAGCGGTGACTGTGTCATGGGAAAAAGAAGGAGTGTTTGAACGCACTGTTAGCGCTAACTACTATACAGTTAAAAACGAATTCTATTCCACCAGTGAATTGCTTGACACTAGCCCATACACTTTAATTAGCGGTACAACATTGGGTGAGGATTTACTTGAAGGTGAGGGTGCTAGTTTCCTAGTTGAAATTATTAGTGAAGGTGAAGGACGGAGTTACCATAGATTCACAATAGACAAGCAGGCTATTACGGGCGTAAACATGTACGAAGTCGAGATGAACACTAGTGTTACTAGTAGCACCATTACATACGGCTTCTCATATCGAAATGGGGAATATATCACAATCGATAGCGCGATAACAAACGATTTGGCTTCACTATTTTGGGACGATAAACCAAGCGGAGCAAGAATTACCGCCACATATACGCGTACCCCGCTAGTTGTAGACAATAGTATATCACCTGCTCAAATAAGAGAAACGGCTAGTGATGTTTGGTTTTCGACAAATTATAGATTGGGCACTACAGTTGGACCTTTCACATTCACACGTGCGGATACTCTTGGTGCAAATGTAAATTATAGTAGCATAATTCAGCAATCAGGAATTTACATCTTTACTTTAACGGACGAAGCGGGAAATAGTTGTAAATATCTATTTGTATACGACGCTACTGAAAACTACTTTAGAGTTTCATTAGGGGAAGAAGAAGCGCAAATGCTAACTCGAGAGTCTCTAATCTTTGACGGCGATGTTACTATCGAGATAGGTACGCACAAAGTTATTGCGCTTTACAATAACACACAGGCTGGTTTAAATGAAGATTTGGTCGAAATTTTAGATTTGGCATCGCGTGGTGCAAGTTCAACTACCTATGCTAACGCAGGATATTTCGTACAATCTGGTAATAATATAAACGCTATAAATTCACTGTTCTCCAGTTTGTCTAATGGTAGTGGTGGAAGCGACATGTATCTAGTGGTTAAGAACGAATCACTTTATACATACGATAGTAATGGATTAATTGCCGACTCGTCTATATCAAATATTACAAAAGATAATAGAACTATAATTTTAACTAATAAAGAAGGAGTTTCGAGTTCGCTCTATTCTGTTTATGCTGTTGGAATAAATCAAAGGGAAACTGACGCTAGAGTTTCGCGCTCGTTTATGTCGATTGAGATAAATACGGATAAGTCGCGCGGAATGGCGTTCTTTAGCAACGATAGTTTTACCCTCTCATCGACCGATGATTTAGAGCAAAATACAAACATTGCCCGTCTATATTATGAAGGGAAAATAGATGAAAATGACCCAAATAATGACGAAATGATAGGCACACATGCAACCAAGGATAATTATCTTGCATTTACTTGGTACTTAGGCAGTGGAGATTTTGAGGTTTCAAGTATAGTATACGATTTCTACGAACTCGACATGAGCGGAACGAATTTCTCGAGTAATTACTATTATTACAACTTGTCGCAATCTAATATATATTTGTATCGAAATGGAGCGACTGAAAATGGTGCCGTTTTAAACGAAGACAGCACACGCGGGTTTGCACTTTTAAATGTTGTCAATGGTCAGTCACGTGCAGGACTATATGTGGTTACCAGGACTTATGTCGCAAGTGAGACGGCAGATTATGGAAACGATAGAGCGGTTCAAAGATACTATTTTATAGTAGATAGAAATGGAATTATAAACGCGGACTTAACCAATAATCCTATTAATGGAAGTATGATCAGCGTTGGATTAAAGGAAGATGAAACTACATTTAACACATTCTCTGGTTTTAATATGAATCAACTTTCATTCATAGATAACGAGAATAACGGAGAACGCGTATATTATTACAATTATTTAACTACGGATAAAATGCCTGCAGTATTAAATATTCCTATTGGTAAATATTTCTTAAATGGACATGGTTCTAATTACGATGCGGGAAGATTGACCTTTACAGTTTACTTTGTGGATAGAGAAAATCAAGTGGACGGGCAACCTCACATTATATTTGAAATTGACCCTATGGCTAGTAGCAATACGACTAATTATATCTACGAAAATGGGGTTCCTACCTATTATAGAATAGATATTTCAGCATATTTAGCAGACGCGGACCAAACCCTTCTGTCTAAACTGGTCAATGCGGGGAATGATAGTTCGTGGTTATGTCTGCCAGGTGACTATGTCGTTGTAATCAATGATAGGGTTGAAAGCACAAGTGCTACTAACTCTAGGATATTTGGTTTTAGGATAACTCATAGCCTACCAAGCGTGGATATTTACTCAGTAAACGAGCGAGATGATACTATTAATGAAGCGGTTAATGTCATGACTTCGACGACGCTTATAACTAGCAGTAATATTGTAAAAATTGAATTGCCTGTATATGACGAAGATTCTACAAGTGCGGGAATAGACCTTGACTACATTGTTGTCTCTCGTACGATTGATGGCGGAGATGCTCAATACTATATCAATTATCCGTATACGCACAACACTCAATACGGACTAAATATTAATGACGATACGCTTAATAGTTTCTATGTGACAAATACTCGTGATGATTATGGAAATATAGTTTCGCGTACGCTCTATTTAGACCATACAGAATTTGACCCAAGCGTAGATATTAGTTACACTATAACAATACGCTATGATTTAGGAAATGATAGATTAAATAATGCTTATGAGAGCGCTTACTATTATTATGAAGCAAATAATGTAACGCCAACTAGGTATTTTGAACGCACTTATTATGTAATAGTCGACCGTACTCCACCAGACGCAAATATAATTGAATTGGAAGAGAGTGATAACTTCGTTGACTACTTTAATGAAGAGCGGGACGTTGATTCGTTGTTTGAAAGTGCCACTTTAAATGTTGCGAGTGGAACATACTATGTAAATAGATACAATTCATACTATAATAATGGAAGACAGATTTCGGACTTGTTCGCCTTTAGGGTATTTGCATCGACTCCGTTTAATACGGAAGATGTGGCGTATGTTTATTATAGTTCGCCATACGCTTCTCTTAGCGATGTAACCATGTCCCTACCGTATTATAGTGGCTATACTCAATACCAGGTATCCAATAGCACATCTACTTACGGCTCATTCTTAATTAGTTCGTATAATGATGCGTATGTGGTAATAATTGAAATGGATATGGCGGGGAACTCAACTCAATACATCGTTCACTATTTTGAGAATGAGACGACAGCGGATACAGCGCTTAATATAGAACTTCCAGTTTCCAGCATGAACGCGAGCGGAATTATCGACCCTAATTCTACTATAACAATAAATACATCTGGCACTGGTGGCGAAACTTTCACAATATTTGATATATACAATCCAGAAGTGGATATGTTCGAAGATAACGACGCAACAGATGTGTTCTACCGCTTTGAATTGGCAAGAAATAATTCCAGCGAGAGTCCGCGCGTTATTATGACGGACGCGAGCACTTCGTTCAGCAATGCGGGGTTAGGTGCTCAACTCATAAGTATGATAAATAGTGCCGGTGCGGGTAACTATATCCTAACTATTCATACTCACACGCACACATATCGCGCGTACATCAACTATTACGATGAAGACGAAATAGTAAATCTTAATATTGAAGATTTGATTGTATATAGGGACGGTCTTCCATATGCGATCAATCTATCTGGTGCAAATAGAACGGACGAAAACGGAATTGTGTATTACGCTTCTTCAATAACGATTACTAGTTCGAGTGATGCAACTTATGTCTGCGACCCAGGCAACAATTATGTGTACCATTTGCAGAACACAGATAGCGTTTATGATACAATTTTATTAAGTCAAGGTACAACCTATCGAATCACAATGACAGACGCTTTCGGCAGAACTCAAATAAGGAATGTTTCAACTAGTGGACAGGACTTCTTCTCGATTAGTTTCGAAGGAGACAGCGAGAGAAATTATTATGTTGATAACTATGGCTCTGGAGTTGCATATTATACATATAATACGACTACGGTAAGATACGACAATACTCTATATACTGCAAGTCTATCTCTTACTATAAATGGCTATCCTATAAATGTAGGTACGGACAGGGATATCTTGTATAACAACCAGGTGGTGGCATCTTTCTATAGGGATACAGGAATTATATATATCTATCCATATTGGGGAGCAGAAAACGGCGGAGCAATATTGCAAGCCACAGTGAATATTGTAGCGACGGATAATAGTGAGCAAGTAAATTATGTGGTATTTATTGATACGACAAGTGAACCGGTTACCGTTCGCGATATCAACAATAATTCACAGACAATAAGACCATCAGTCAACGTAGACTATGCTGAGAGCGAAATAACAAATTCGTTCATTGGTAGTATGACTTTAGTTATTCGCCCTATTAGTAGAGATTACTTTACATATGAATACATTTTACATAGAGATTTGGATAACGGTGTAACCGATGATATAGACATGGACGGAATTACTCGTCAAGTGCTCAGCGAGAGCGGAACATATAGACTTGAAATGCGAGTATATACGGCGGACGATTACTATTTAGGAAATAAGGTTTATACCTTTGCTATCCATATTATCAGTGGACAGTTGTATTATGTTGAAGGAATAGCGGGCGCAAATTCTACCTTTACTTTTGCTGAAATCATAAATTCGAACACTCTTCCAAATATGACCGCAGCAAGTATAGCAAGTGGACTTGGAATAAGCGAGAGCGAACTAAATTTATACCTAAATTACGAGCAAGAACTATATATTTCTAACGGAGACTTAATAGTTTCAGCATCTAGCGATCAAGGGGCAAGAATAGCATATTGCGAATATAACTTTAATAATGGATATGTATTCACAATATATAGAGTATATACGACCACATATCCACAATTCTTGGCTACACTTGAAACTCCAGACGAGGAAGATCTTGGCGGTAATATTATAAGAGATTTAACACTCACAAAGACCACAACGGAGGAAGGTCAAACCGTAGAGAGCAACCTTACTATTGGAGTAGGCGAAAGCAATATATTCTATGGTGAGACGGGAGATAAGTTTACTCTTTCGTTCAATCAAATTTTAGCAGATGCGAGTGCAAACATAATCACTAGAAAGAATGGTATTTTACTTGAAATTTGGTATAATGGACAGTATGTTACTACGCAAGAACTTAAAAACGACGGACAGACTATGACCTACGAAATTAGGGGAGATGGATACTATTCGTTCCACTTCCACGATTTAGCGGGTAACACGCATACATTCGTCGGCACGAATTTAGTTAGTGAAGAAATTGAAGTAGCGATTTTGCGCGAGTTAGTTCTAAGCATGAATATAGATGGGCAACCTACCCAAGTTATAAATTACGGATACTTCAATGGAGATGTTGTATTATCCGCATATAACTCAATTATATATAATGGAACGTTGACTCTAGTTTCTTCTACTTTAAACGGAGTTAGTTATACTCCAACCCGAGTTTTAAACGAATATACTTTCTCCGGATACGGAACATTTAGGGCTAGTTTCATGGCGAGATATGTTGACGCAGAAGGGGTTGAACATACGCTTACCAAGACGGTTGTGTTTAACATAATAAATGCAGGTGAAGCGCATACATCAATCGATTTAACGAATTTAGCAAATTATCAAATAACCAAGGTTACTAACCAACGTGGTGATGATATAACAACTGCATTCAATTCTGTGATAAATAAAGCAAATGGTATGCTCTTTACCTACGAGCAAGTAATTGCAAATAGACAGCAGTTTAATGTTTCTAGCGGAAAGCAGTCGTTCAATATTACCTATTTAGTTAGCGACTCAATCTATCCGGATAGAGAAGTAACATTCAGCGTGACATTGAATAATGAAGACCCATATATTGAATGTTCGCTCGGTGCAGGAGAGAGCACGAACGATAGTTTCACTATTAGTTATAATGCAGGAATAATCTATACCCAAATTGGTGAAGCGTATCTGTATGTAAACGATACTTTGATTCAAACGATTGATGCTGATTCGATTAGTGGAATTGTCACTAATACGTTCAGTTTTGATAACAATGGTGCGGGCGACTACTATATTCGACTCGTCAACACGTCTGGCGTAGTAATTACATCATTTAAAGTTACTATTGAAGAACCACTAAACGTATGGGCAATAATTATAATTGTCGTTGTAAGCGTTGTAGTAATAACAGTGGTAACAATAATAATAGTTTTAAGACATAAAATGAGGATAAGATAATGAAAAACCTATATGCTGAGAAAATTCTCATAAATGATACAAATGGCGATTTTAGTGCGAAAGTCCCGATTTACGAAATTATGCGACTACTTGAAATTGTCGCTTTTAACAATGCGGACAATACTGGACTCGACCACGAAACAATGTTAAAAGAGAGCAATGCCTTTTGGATAGTTAGCAAGATTAAATTAAATATTCTTGACGATTTTACTACAGGGGAGAATATTCGTATTAGCACTTGGACAAACCCGCCTAGTATGGTGCGAGTGGATAGAAATTTTACCGTAAAATCTGGGAGAAAGATAAAGGCTAAAGCGATTAGTGAATGGTGTTGTCTAGATGCTGATACCAGAAGACCTAGGAAAATGAGTTCGATTAAATATCCCGAATTTGAACTCCACCCGGAAAAGAGCGGAACTACACCGTTCACAAATATGCGACTTGATGTCGATAAATCTAATTACTGCTATACCCGTACAATTAGGTCTAGCGATATAGATTTAAATAATCATACCAACAATTTAAAATACAACATTATGGCGATAGATAGTTTTTCCACTGACGAACTAAGGGATATGAAGATTAAAGAATATGAAATCTATTTCGTAAACGAGTCGCATGAAGGCGATGAGATTGAAATCTATAAAAAGCGTCAGGGGAATTACTATTATATCGAAGGTAAAATTGAAGATAAAACTATATTTAGAGCAGTGTTTAAATTCGTAAAATCTAAAAAGTAGAATCGCATTTAATAAAAAATAAAAAGCGGACTTTATTAGCCCGCTTTTTTGTTCGCTCTTAATTTAATGATTGTATTTTATTATTTTAAAATAGCACCTGTTGCTTGTAACTAGGCTTTGGCTCAGCCTTCTTTTCGCGATGTTTAACTTCTTGGAAGAAAACTTCACCTTCGTGCGACTGGAAGTATACCGCTAAAATTCCTTTCTTTCTAGATGATATGATGTGGAACGCTGCGCGCTTTCGTGCACCACCGACAACATATCCTACCTTTTTTGAATTAGGTTCGACGAATACATTATATGCTCGAATTCTACCCATGTTGTCAATAATTGTAATTCCGTCGAAGTTAAGCATATTTTTAAACATGGTGGCATAAGCCTGTAACTTTTCTTCGCTGTAACTTTTAGACTGGGTAAATAATCGACTAAAATTTATAGGTTCTTTAAGCCAAATTCCGTCTTCAAAAAAACCATTGTCAGTGTAATCTTTGTCCACAATTACACATATAGCACCTTTCACATCGTTAAGCACTTCGTTGAAAATGTTGTGGTACATATTTTTCATATCCTGCAGTTTTCGTTGTGTTGTCCTTAGTTTAGTAAACGATGCTGATACAAATGAATCAATCGCGACGGCTATATCGTTGCTCTTTGATTTATCTAGCGAAAAGTTTACGAGCAGGTCGTCCCCGCTAATTGAGTGCAGATTCATAGAGTAGAAGTTAAGTGGGCGAGCGATAATGCAACTAATTTTATTCTGTCGCTCGCGAAGGGTAGTATTTTCTTCAAGTAATTGCAATACTCCCTTATCTTTAATCGACCTAAACGACATGATGAGCCCGTACGAAATTTTATGTTCCTTAATATCGATAAATAGACACCAATCTTGCTTTGCAATCGAGAGTAGAGATTTGAGTCGGGAGTTGAACATAATAGGTTCAGCATCTTCAAATATGGTCATAGTGGTAGTCTTTGTTAAAATTTTCGATACCGTTTCAATGCTGTCAGTGAACACCAGCTTCGGTCGAATTTTCATTCCTTCTTCAGTGTAGTTCATTATGTCATTAAAGCGGTTTAAAAAGTGCGACATAAGTAATGGAGGAAAGGACGGGAACTCTCGCTCAAAGAAGTCAGCAACTTTACTTTTCGCAGTGTCAAAAAATACAACTTCATCCATATCCGCCCCCAAATTTTTCAAAATAAAATTTTTAAAATTTATCTAAAAATAGATTTTAAAAATATATTTTTAATTAATAGTTCTTTTTAAAAATATAGCAGTTTTTTTTCATATTGGCAAATAATTTTTAAAAATTTTTTGAAAAATCATTAAAATTTCACTAAAATTTGCCGATTTTTACTTAGTTTCACTTGACTTTTTAAAAATTTTTATAAATTTCTAACATTTTCATAAACGATAAAATAATAATCACCTTGTCAAATAAAAAATTATATGTTGATATGTTGGGAATTAGGAGAGTATAAAAGTAAATATGATAAAGGTTTCATAGGATTCCAAACTTAAAAAATATGGTTTTGTGGACGAATTATACAAGGCCATAGTTGAACCGATTTATGATAGTAGATCTTTTTATGGATTTCAAGAAGGATTTATTTCCATGGAGAGAAATAAAAAATGGGGGTTTGTTGATACAACAGGAAAGGAATTAATTGAATGTAAATATGAAGAATAAAAACAAACACAAGAAAAATTAGAAGAATATCTTAAAGAATTTAACGACAGTAAGAAGAAGGAATAAAACCAGAATAAAATTTTAACTAAAAAAATAAAAATATACGGCGGGTTAGTTTTCGTCGTATATTTTGTTTTTAAGATATAAGATTTCATTTTTCAAGCGGTTGATTTCGCACTGTTTTTCTTTAAGTAGTGCGATCAGTTTATCGTGGTGCATACTCATGCTGACGAGTTCGCGCTTAGTTTCGAGTTCGCATTTCCTTTTTACTACACTCACTATTCCATTAAATAGCGCCGTGATGTCTGCGTCCGTGATACTCACTGGCATGACATGTACTCGGCAAGAATTTAAACTCGCCTTATTCGAAATCTTTAAATTATCTTTTCTTATAAATTTCTTTATCATGCTTTAATATTGCCCTAAAGAAAGATTTTTAAACCAAATTCGTGCGCTATAAAATTTTAAATCATTTAATTTTAAAGTTTTTTCAAAATTCCACATAAATAATAATATGATTTATCTAATGTCAATGTTAGACTGCGTCCTATTTAAAGACGAAGAGATTTTTGTGGAGCGGAATTTGTTATACGAGTTGAGCGAGATTAAGGACGAAAGATACTTAATTTTTTCTCATTCAGGCGAGATAACAGGCTCACTTAATTTTTATAAAATCATAAACTCAAAAAGTTCAAAGCACGGGAACATAATTTCGTTTAAATATAACCACGATACATACATAATTTTAAATCCGTGCGAACATAAACCCACATTTTCTACATGTATAAAATATAAAAACAATGATGTCATGATAAATTTGTCTAATGAACTTGTTGTGAGTATCTCGGGCGAGATCTTGTTGGAGCAGAAAATTGATTTAGAGTATTCGCATTACGAAATTGAAAACGACAGCCTATTTATCTATTTTACCGGTAAACGCGAATATGTCGTAGTTATAAGTAAAAACGAGTTAAAATTTGCGGGCTACATTGACGAGTGCAATATTGACGGGGAAGAAAAATATTTTTTAACTAAAAAGCGCGACTCACTAAATCATGGCGCGGTCTGTCATGTTACTAAGGGAGAGATTGATAATTATCTCGTTTACCTTGACGATTACGGGATGAATTTAAAGCGTGAGTTTGTCGTCGGTGTATATTTAGACTGCATAAAGGCGGGCAATTTAAACTATGCTCACGCACTTATGTCGGGCGAATTTTCGTCAGTAAATACTGAGACTCTTAGCGAATTTTTCCCGAAATTTGATAGTTTCGTCTGTCTTGATGAAACGAGCGTTGCGCTTATAAATAAAAATACCCTTGCGGGCATTTTCAAGTTTGAAATAGACAAAGATTCTATTCAAAATATAATTCAAATTGATTAATCTTTTTGCTTACTTACTTTATCAATCTTCTCTATATTATGTGATAAATTCGCGAGCCTTGTTAGAGATAGATATAGCGGGTAAGCGGTTTCACAAACTATGATTAAGAAAAGAGTTTGCTCATAGGTTAAAGTTACATATTTGAATAGTTCAGGTAGCACGGCAACGCAGGTTATCGCAATTCCAAGACACGCCAAATACATAATTGTTTTAAACCAATTAAACGGCTTACACATATTAAACAATGCGATAAATCCAACCGCAAGCACTGCAAGGGACGCCATGGTTGCAAGTAATTCGTCCGAAATATCGGTAAACATTTGGAATATATAAATAGCGATAGTGGCACTAACTAATGTTAGCCCCGCTGGAAGGGTAGTGCGCGCTATATTGGACAAGAATTTACCCTTAATTTTATTCGTGTTCGGTTGCAGTGCTAGGAAGAATGATGGTAGCCCAATGACGAACATTTCAAGCAGTATAAATTGAATAGGGCTAAACGGATAGGTCTTCCCGCAAATTAGAACGAAAATCGAAATTGCTATTGCGAAGAAAGTTTTCATAAGGAAGAGTGAACTTGATTTTTGAATGTTGTTCACAACCCTTCTACCTTCTGCTACCACACTTGGCATTGAACTGAAATTGCTATCCAGTAAAACTAGGTGACTTACGCTTCTCGCTGCATCACTTCCGGCAGCAATCGCGATAGAACAGTCCGCTTCTTTTAGGGCGAGAATATCGTTCACGCCGTCACCCGTCATTGCGACAGTCTTTCCTTGTGCTTTTAGTGCTTTAACTAAAATTGCCTTTTGTTCAGGGGTCACTCGCCCGAAGATAGAGAATTTAGTCGCGCACTCAATTACTTCATTTTCGTTCATGCCGTAAAGACTAATGTATTTATCGTAGTTTTGTACGCCGACACGACGGGCCACTTCACTAACAGTAACAGGGTTGTCTCCCGAAATGATTTTTATATCCACACCATTTTGTTTGAACCATTCAATCGTCTTTGGTGCGTCCTTTCTAATATTGTCTTGAAGAAGGACGAAAGCGATAGGCTTAGTATCTTTATTTGAAAAACTCGCGTCACATTCTACCAGCATAAGAACCCTAAATCCCTGCAATGAATAGTCTTCCGCCATTGTCTTTATATCCATGCTCGGTTTTTCGGTTACGAACTCGTATGCGCCGAGTTTATATGTGCCTACTTGCCTGAATTTACAGCCCATGAATTTTCTCTCACTAGAAAAAGGAATAGACTTTTCTGCCGAATAGCACGGCTTACCAAAATATGATTTTAGCGCCAACGCAGTATGATTTGCCTCATGAAACGCGTTAACCATAGATGCGATGATTTTATCCACATCTTTTATAGTCTTTCTATCTGTCAACATTACCACATCTTTGACGCTCATTGATCCGTTCGTCAAAGTTCCAGTTTTATCTAAACATAATACATCTGTTCGTGCGAGCATTTCGATACAATACAATTCTTGAACGAGTGTGCGCTGTTTAGCAAGCCTAATTACACTGACAGCGAGCGCAACTGAAGTGAGCAAGAACATTCCCGCGGGTATCATAGCGATGATGCAACCAGATGTCTTAGTTATAACATCGTACGCTAGTGAATTGCTAGTAGGGGAAGAGGAATAGTGCTGATAATTGTTGTATAACATAATTATCGCGATAGGTATCATGAAGATTGAAATAAATTTTATAAGTGTACGAAGTGAACGCAAAAGTTCACTCTTAGCCTGCTTAAAGGTGCGCGCCTTGACGCTGAGTTCTGCGATATAGTTTTCGTCACCGATTTTATTCACCTTTGCGTGACATGTCCCGCTTGAAATGAAACTGCCACCAAGAAGGCTATCTCCCTTTTTCTTTTTCACGGGTTGACTTTCGCCCGTTAGTAAACTCTCGTTCACTTCAACTTCGCCGTCCATAACTATGCTATCGCATGCTATCTGCATACCAGGGTTTAGAACCAAGACATCGTCTAGGACAACTTCCGTTTTATAAACTTCATCTTCCTCACCGTCACGAACAACTTTCGTGAAATTCGAGTTGGTGAGCGAGAGTTTATCCATAGTCTTTTTTGCCTTAATCTCTTGCACAATACCGATAGTAGTATTTAAAATGACAATAACCAAAAACATAAGGTCGGTAAACGCGCCGACCGAAATAAGCGCGCCCGCAACTACCAAACATACAATGTTAAAAAATGTAAAAATATTTTTACATAGTATGCTACCTATGCTTTTACTTGTTTTTATATTAGAAACATTTACTAGATTATCTTTTGTGCGCTGTTCCACTTGTTCATGAGTTAGTCCAACTTTTGAATCAGGGTTGAAACGGGTGATTTTAGCGCGTGGAATTTCTTTGATTTTAGATTTTTTCATAATTATCCTTAAAATTGATTTTAGACTAAATTGTCATTTATTTTTCAACTAAAATTATTTTAGCACAAATAAGCGGTTTTAACAAATGAATTAATTAAGTTATTTTAAATTATTATATATTAGTTTTCTTGATTTAATTATAGTTATTTATTTATTACTATACCAATTCTAGTAGTAAATTATCTAAAAGATGTTTTGCTTTTTTATTTTTAATTTAGGATTAAAATATTTGCACAAAAATTACTGACCTTTCATATAAAATCATGAGGTGAAGAATGGATTTAGATAATTTAGAAATAAGAGTTAAAACGCCATATCCAAAGATTACTGGGGCGAAAAATGACCCGAGCACGGTTGCTATACTTAAAAATTTAGCGACTTCGCGTTCCAGCGAACTGAGCGCTATACTTACATACATCTATCAGTCGGTCATAGCAGATAAAACGCATGAAGACATAGCAAAACTTATAGAAGAAATTGGCATAGTAGAGATGACGCATCTTGATATGCTAATGCACGCGATAACTGAGTTCGGTGGTAACCCGAGATACGAAGACGCAAAAGGGGTCCCGTTTTCAACTACGAACATAAATTATGCTACTAAACTTAAAGAAATGTTGGTGAATAATATTCGCGGGGAAGAGATGGCCATCGAAGATTATACCCGCGCGATAGGATTAGTTAGAAACGATAGTTTGAAATCTCTTTTTGCGCGTATTATCGAGGACGAAGAATGTCATATAAGGGCGTTTAAATATTTACTAGATAATGTCAATTTTATGTCAGTATAAAACCAAGTTTAAAAACTTGAAAATAAAAAAGAAAAATTCATGATTGTATTTATAAAACAAAAAACACCTTTTAACTTAAAATAGAAATTAAATTAAATAAAAAATAAAAATTTACAAAAAAATTTTAAAAATCATTAAAAAATCATTAAAAATATATAAAAATTAAAAAATTTTTACTATTTTTTATAATTTTTAATAAAAAACGGAAATTATTTTAAGTTAATTTACTTAAACATTTTCCGTTTATTTTCTATTTACTAAACAGCATAAGTTCACGAAGTTTTCCGTATTTATTAATCTCTTTTAAATTTTTCTTGTTTACTACTGCGTGCGCTTTAATTAATAATTCGTTGTTAAAATTAAATATATCTTTTGTGCAAACTCTACCTAGCAGGAAATTCGAGTTTTGAGTTGCTTCTTTATTTGTGTTTTCGATAGCAACTGCTTGAGTAGAAATATTTTCATTTTCTTCTTCGCTCGGCATAATTTCTGCGGTTTGTACGCTTTTTGTCTTAAAGAATTTAGGAGTTTTATTTGGAACAAATCTAGTTACATTTATGCGTTCTGTTTTATCATAAAAAATCACAGTATTCTTACCGCACGACGCCAAATTTTTCACATCTAGTGTAGAGTTGTTATCAAGCGAAAATTTTTCGGTCACAAACTTGTCCGTCATACTAATTTCTGTTACTATTCCTAGATATTCACCCTTTATGGTATACGCCTTAGAGCCGACAGGACAAAGTGTTAAATCTAAATCCTCAACCTTTAGACTGACCGCTTGGTTATTTCTAACCGTTATAGCATTTTTCCCTACATGGTAGATATGCTTGGTCGAAAGAAGAAGACGGGTATCGTTTTCCGCTATTAATTCCAAGTATAAGAGTTTTTTTAGTTTTTTATCATAATATAACTTGTCCACGACTCCTAAGAGTTCGCCTTCATAAAGCGAGAGCACGCTTAAAGATTTAAGTTCATTCGAATAATACATAATTACCTCTTAACTAAATCTATGCACAAATAAAAATTTTTATGATTAGTTAAATTTTTTAATTTTAATTTATTTAAGGCAGTATTGCTTTAAATGAAATAAAAATTTGAACAATGTGGATAAATAGTAAAAAAATAAAAAATTAAATTTAAAATAATTATTATAATTTTCAGTATAATATTTATTTAACTTATAAATTAATATTTTTATGATTCATTTTAATTTAATTGATTTATGTGATATTTTTGGTTATAATAAAATTAACAATTTCGATTAAATTCGACTTAATTTTATAAAGGGGTATTATGAAAAAGTTAAGAGCGATATTATTGAGTTTAGTTTTTATCGTTCCGCTGGTGCTTAGCGGTTGTTTCAATTCATCGAGGTTCAAAATGGCGACTCCTACCGAACTTACGATTAGTTCGGGCGTCGTTCGTTTTGCACGCGTTGAAGACGACGAATACTATGTGTTAGATATTGACGGAAGAACGATAAATATTTTTCCAAATGAACGAACTGCGGACGAAAATTATAATTATGTTACGCTGTATACTTCAAATGGCGTTGACTATCTGGAATACGACGCAACTCGACTATTCACCGCGGGAGAGAGTTATGTCATAAGATTAAAGGCATGTGGTGAAGATAAGAGTGATAGTGACTATACCCCTGCGTATTCATACACCTACATTCCTGCGATTTCCGCCCCTAGTCAAGTTTCAATCAGTGGGACTACGCTAACATGGTCGGCGGTGGAAGATGCTGGATTATATGTGGTCAAAGTTGTAACCCCAAGCGATAATGTGCTTGCGGACGACCCTCTAAGCATAGCACAAAATAGAGAGATAGATAGTTTCCAGTTTACTTCAAATAGTTTTAATTTTTCTTCAATCTTAACTGGCGCTGGGGAGTATAAGTTCTATGTTTCAAGCGTAAGCGCGGATAGTAGCCAAACTGCGAGCGAGTTCTCACCTAAATGTGTATACAACCATTCTATACAACTTAATACTCCAAAATTAGGTTCAGTTCAATTAAATGAGAGTGGGGAACTTCATGCGCTCGCCGTTTTGGACGCAAATACTGTTTCACTTAGCATCAGTGTAAATGGGTATGAAAAAGTTATACTACTTGATTCACAGAATCTAGTATCGCTAAATTCGACCGGAAATATTTATGACTTAAATTTGAGTGAAATTTTTAACGATTTGAGTTTTGATTATTTGACTAGATATTCTTTCATGTTAAAATCGTTAGGGAATAGTTATTATTTAGATTCGTATACATCTTTATCAAGTATATACGATGCGATAACCACACTTGAAGCCCCCGTACTAGTAGTCCAAGGATACGAACTTAGTTGGACGAACTTGGAAGCAATTAGCGGAGGAGTAAGGTTATATGTATTCACAACAGATGGATATACTTCGTACGATATAGGTAAAGAATTGACTCAATTTACCCTCCCTGCTAATTATATTGGAGTGTTTGCTCGCGCACTTGGGACGGGGAACTATCTGGATTCAGGAATATCAAATATAATCTCACCGAATACGCAACAATTTAATGATTTCACAATATCCGCGTCTGGTTCTAGCCTTTCGTGGACAAGTTTGGAAGACGGGGCGTATTATATAGTCGAAGTGGGTAATGAGTTTGCAGTACAAACGGGGAATTCGTTTAATCTAAGAGGAATAAGTTATCCAGTGGATTCAATCCGTGTTAGTGTTATTTCTAGCGATTATGCGCCAATTAGTAGAGAAGAAAATTTCTCATACACCTTAAGGCTTGCCACTCCTAGCATCTATTTTGATAGCGGAAATTCGTATTTACTTCATATAAATCCTGTTCAAAATGCGCTTGCTTATAGAGTATATCTAATTGATGCGGACGGAAACCAAAGCGCGATAGAAAATGTCTTCACATCAACTGAGATTGACTTAAGCCCTTATGTTATAAGAGAGGGGGAATATAGAGAGTATAGCGTGCGCGCTCAGGCGGTGGCGGACACACTTTCAATATATCTGGACAGTAATCTATCTTCTAGTGTCAATATTGTACACACCCCTACATTAGACATGCCTGAATTTGTATCCGAAAATGGAGTTAGTCCAGTTACGCAAGATGTAACAAATGGAAGATATTATCTAAATTTCTATGGAGTAGTTGGAGCGGGGAGTTATGAGATTTCAATAAATGGGCAATATCTCGTCCCTGTCATCGATGTGGGCGTTGATATGTATAGCATTAATATAAGTGCATATGTTCAGGGCGCTAACGAGTATGAGATTGTAATCCGCGCGCTCCCAGACGAAAACTCAAATTTACTAGAAAGCGAAAAGAACACTTATACATTTAGGCGTACTATTCAATTAAGCGAAGTAACGGGCATCACTGTTACGGAAAGCGAAGGGAGATATATCTTATCCTTTGATTTACAAGACTTGGACACTCAAGATCAAGAATATTGTTACTACCAAGTTAGAATAGTGAAACTAAACGATAGTAGTTATGTTGACTACTTAGAAAGTTTAGGGCTATTTAATATATTCAATGTTCGCGGTTCATGTGAGATAACAAATTATGTTGAACTTGCGGGAGAGTATAGAATTTATGTTACGGCTATGGCGGTAGAAGGGAGTCTTTATGTATCATCAGTAGAGTCTTCAACATATGCCGTAATAGACAAATTGGAAACGCTTGACACTCCAATATTTGAAACTTTTAATGATAGAGAAAGTGGGGCGAGTATCACTTGGACGGGGGATAATAATGCAGACTATTTCGTCGTTCATCTAACTGACCCTAACGGAAACGAGTACGAACTCAGGACGGAAGATAAACTTTCTAGGACGATTGATATAACTAGATATATGACGGTTGAAGGCAGTTACTCTGTGTCGATTAAAGCGATGGCATCTAGCGATAATCCAATGTATATATCCAGTCCGTTCAGCGTAAATGAAAGTTTTGATTATATCTATAATTACCCATACGACTTTGACAGAAGAACTGTATTTATGAACGGGGAAGATTATTCGCTTGCAATTAGCAATGTAGAGCAACTGACGAATGTCTTATGGTATCACTATTTGTTCGGCATAAGCGAAACATATAGATTAGATTTATACCTAGTGCTTGATGAAGAGGAAAGTGTGCGTGACGCTATAATTAGGCTTGCTGAACAAACACAAGATTTAAATATGCACAACTTTTCCCTGGACAGTGAGTGGGCTAATCTATTAAATGAATCTACTGATGCGAATTTATTTGGATATTTATGTAGGGTACTAATCGGTCAGTATCCAGAATTAGCAATATTGGATAACTTTACTATAAGTCAATCTTCCATAGTGGGTGGAATTAAGTTTGAGTTGTATTACGAAAATGCACTAGATGTGGAAAAGGTGGACACGCAGGAAGAATTCATTTCAATATCTAACGACTATGCAAACGATTATGAGTATCTTGATAGTTATGTGCGTAGGTCGGGGAATGTTATCTTTGGTATAGATTCTAGACCTGAAATGGAAGTGTCAACCACAGAGCAGTTAGTGATGGCGGTTCAGTATGGTAAAAAGCCTAAATTTGTTGGGGATAGTGCGACGGTTGAGCAAGTTTACTCTAATGCCAAAGCGGTGCTTCTATCTATTGTCAGTGCGAGCATGACTGACTTAGAAAAGGTTAATGCTATATATGAGTGGCTAATGTACGCATATAATTTAAACATAGAAGCCACTTATACATATGATGAAACGAATACGATTGAAGTAGAAGGTGATATAAAAGACTACGGTACAAGAAAAGAATTTTATCTTGAAGGCATATTCTTAGATTTACTTAATGAAACGCGCGGTGGATATGACGGGGAATTCTATTTGGGAAGCAAAAATGCCACAGAAGAATCGTTTAGTAAAGCGTTTGTTCTACTATGCTCAATTGAAGGTATAGAGACACGAAAGGTCAATGGTGAATTGAGTTATCAGTATACTGTTGAAAATGAAAGTTCTACCAAGTCAATCTCTAAAACACATGTTTGGAATAAGGTTTATGTAAACACTTCAAATCTAGGTACAGACAAAGAATGGTATAATGTAGATTTAACTTATTCGGATTTCCACCCGGTATACAATATATACTCGGGAAGTTTAAATGCTTCTTACAATATGGCGTCGCACCTATTCTTCCTAGTTAGTGATGAGTATCTAAGCAGTAATATGAGATTTAGTTATTCAAACGACACAATGACAGGCTCGATAAATGCTACGCTCGTAGAGAATGAGAATCCAGTTGCGTACGATTATATACCGCAGATTACAAACTCGTATAATTACTACGCTAATACGACATTTGGAATGACTCGAGATGAACTATTTGATACTCTCTATGATTATAATGTGGATACACGAGATGGCGATAATATAATCAGTGCGCAAGATTTCAGTTATGCTTTAGCGTACTCTAACACTAACTCGTATCAAAAATATAATATGATTACAGGTTATGGTGAGTTGCAGGCTTATGTGTTTAATGCGCTGACATATGCAAAGCATAAGATGATAAACAATGCGAACACGCGTTCTTCCTTTGAAATTAGGTTGAACAATATAGACGCGGGCGGAACGGGGAGTCTAGCAGTAAATCAAATAACTGTTATAGTAAATGATATGAACACATATTTTAAACAGCGTTCGTTCCCAGATAATGTTGAAGAGCAAAATGTAGCCGTTAAATCTTATCAAGTTTACGATAGTTCTACGAACAGTATAATAATTATGTTCACTATGGAATTTTCTAGTGCGACTCGTTCAAACGAAGTTAATTAGTATAAATTTATAACTATTAGTTAAACTAGCATTAATGAAAGTTGATGCTGTTAAAATGTTTGAGCAAATTAAGAAAAAACTGCACAATAGTACCGACTTAAAATCGAGAAGTGTGCAGTTTTTTGCCACGGAAATCACGATTTGCTATATTGCCGAAATCACGGATAATGACCTACTCACAAACGCACTAATTTATCCCATTTGTTCGTACGAAGGGGAGTTAAAGGATACAGTATATAACACGCTAAAAGAGAATGTTATCTCAACTATTGAAACTAACGATTGTACAGATTTGGATACAGCAATATCTAATTTGTTAAGCGGGAAAACGCTTGTTTTAGTGGACGGAGCGGATAAAATCCTTGCGTGCGATGTGGAAAAAATCACTGTTAGAGCGGTGAGTGAACCACCTACATCGGTTGTAATTAAGGGACCAAGAGAAGGCTTTACTGAAAGCATAAAATATAATCTTGCACTTATAAGGAAGCGAGTGAAGACGGACGACCTAGTAGTAAAAATGTTTGAGTTGGGAGAGATTACCAAGACACAAGTTGGAATGGTATATATTGACTCAGTTGTAGATAAGTCGGTCGTAAAAATGGTTGAAAAGAAGTTAAAAGCGATAAAGATTGACGGCGTACTTGATAGTCATTATCTAGTATCCTATCTACAAAATAAACCAAAATCTATCTTTAAGCAAATCGGGGATACTGAAAAACCAGATATTTTAGTCGGGAAGATGCTAGAAGGAAGGATTGGAATTTTAGTTGACGGTAGCCCAATAGTCTTGACTATTCCATTTATATTAATTGAAGATTTGCAAAATAGCGACGATTATTATAGCCAACCTATCCGTGTAGGATTTATTCGTATACTTAGATTTATTGGTGTAATTTTGGCTGTACTTTTGCCGGGGGTATATGTAGCACTCGAACTATATCATTATAAGATTTTGCCAACTGAATTTTTGGTGACTATTATGAACACGACGCAAGGAATTCCTTTTGCACCATTTATTGAAGTCTTGTTTGTAATTTTGCTGTTTGAAATATTGTATGAAGCAAACCTTAGAATGCCTCAATACTTTGGTATGGCGATGTCCATAGTGGGCGCGTTAATTTTGGGAGACACTGCGATAAGTGCGGGACTCGTAAGTCCACCGACAGTGATGATAGTTGCACTGTCTGGTATTGTATTCTACATTATTCCAAGTCAAGCGGCACAATTTAGTATACTTAGACTTATTGCGGTAGTTATCGGTGCATGTATTGGACTATATGGAATACTCTTGTATTGTTTATTCGTTTTGTCCTATCTTTCAAGTTTTGATAGTTATAAGAGCGCATATCTCGCGCCAACTGCTCCATATATTGCTGGAGACCAGGAAGATACTTTCGTTAGAAAGACCATTCGAGAGATGAAGAAAAGACCTAAATCTATCGCGAACAATAGGAAGAATAGTATAAGAAGGGGGAAAGATGAAAATTAATTTTAGACAGATGTCCGTGCTTGTTCTACTAGGATTTATTACACTTAAATTTTCGGCACTTCCGTCCCTTATGTATACGGTCAGCGGAAATATGAGTTGGCTCACTAGTCTAATTTTGATGATAACAGATAGTATTTATGTTTTTATTATAGTTCATCTAATGCGGATTAGTGGGGAGAAAAATATCCTTGAGTTTATGTCAGCATGCTTAGGAAAAGTGCTCGCTCGCGTGATATTAATAATATTGATTTTGAAATATGCCCTTGTAGTTGCAAATGTATCTAAGGGAATGAAAATCTTTGTAGTTGAGAACTTGTATAGCGAATTTCATTGGCTCGTCTTTACTATTCCGCTCGTAATATTAGTTGCCTTTATGGTGTATAAGGGCATACGAAATATTGCGCGAGTTGGTGAACTTGTGTTTATCCCTGTGATTGTAGGTTGTATTTATATTATGTTGAAGGCAATTTCGGGTGTTCATCTACAAGAGTCCTTTCTCCCAATGTTTGAAGATGGGTTTATGCCGATAGCGGATAGTGCTTTTAAGTATGTTTCATGGTTTGGTTCTGGCACATTTTTACTAATGCTGTTTGGGAAGGTGGATTTTAAAAACGAAAAAAAATTCACTCTATTTAAATACACATTCTTTGCTATCTTGCTCGTTCAATTTATATTTTTGGTCTTTTATGGACTCTTCCATACAACTAGCCCAACTCATAATTTTTGTTTGAGTGACATTAGTCAATTCTCGGGTGGAGAGTCAAGCATAAGCGAACTTAGTTGGTTAGTAGTTTCGCTTTGGATTGTCGCGCAAACCATTCAACTCTCGCTGTATTCATATGCTCTTGTTCAGGCTATAAAATTCTTATTTAATATAAAAAACAATATATTCCCGATACTAATAGTACTGACTTTTATTTTTGTGTGGAGTTATTTGGGAGAAGTGAGCATTAGATTGGAAGAAATATTCTACCACCCGTTTGCCTCTATTATCACTATATTGGGAGCATATGTTGTCCCATTAATATTGCTAGTAGGGAACGCCGTTAGACAAAGGAAACTAAATAAAAATAAATCCAAGGTGAAGAAAAATGAAAAAGTTAAAATCAATATTTAGTCCACGAAAAATCGTGATTTGGCTTAGTTTACTTCTTCTAGTTTTGACCATACCCAACGCGAATAAACCAGCCATGAGTGAAACCAGTGCGATTGTTACCATGATGTGCGTGGACGAGGTGGAGAACGAAAACATTTCGCTCGCAGTATCAATTCTAACGCCCGCTCAGGATAAAAATGTGAAATATGAAGTCTTTACGGGCGAAGGTGAGACTCTTGGCGAAGCGGTAGGGAATGTATCCCTATCTATTGGGAAAGATTTAGGGTTTGCACAGTGTGAGATATTAGGAGTCGGGGATAAACTCAGTGAAAGCGGAGTTATGAAAGTTCTAGATTTCATGACTCGAACAAAAAAAGTAGGGAGAAACACCACTCTTATTAATTCTAGCGGGGACATAGAAGAATTTGTTAAGGCAGTCACCTCTCTTGCCATGGAAAAATCACTTAAAATTGAGAAGATTATTAACTATGATGAGAGATTTTTTGCCGCGGCGGATAGTAATGTGGAAAATTTCTATATTGGTTATTTTAGTGATATTTCAACAGGAATTATGCCGATTATCAGCCTTAAAGATAGTATGGAAAGTAACGCAATCGAAGTTGCGTCCGGAATGGAAGCAAATTCAAATTCTGGTGGAAATTCTGGCGCAGGCGGGCAGGAAGAGAGTAAAAAATATCTAGTAAACGATGGTTCAATGCGAGTGTTTAAACATGGGAAGAAATATGTGGATATTGATGCGGATATGGTGGATAAACTAAATTTCTTTTTAAATGAATCTCAAAAGGGCGCGATAGTTGTGGATAATGTCACGGACGAATTATACGACAATTCAAAAGTCACGCTATCAATAGTTCGCAAAGATATTAAGATAAAACCTTCTTTTGACGGAGATACGCCAGTATATAGCGCGGAGATAGATTTGACCATTTTTGTGGAAGAAGTTGGCGAGAGCGAACCAACAGTGGATATGTTAAAGCGCAACCGTGAGTTTTTAACAGACCAACTAATAGAGAGAGTTAAAGAAAAAGTTAGTGCAGACATGAAAGAGGTTGAAACATATTCAAAAGAAAATAATGTTGATACTATTGAAGCATACATGCAATTTAATACACTCAAACACAAACAGTTTAAAAAATATCTAGATAGAGTGGGAATAGAAAACTATCTAGACGGAATTCGTTTTGAAACTAAAGTGAATATTTCTAGCGAATACTAGACCAAGTTTTAATTTAGTTAGCAAATTTAAACTTGAAAATAAGAAACAAGAAATAAGAAAGAAAAAAATAAAAGTAAATAAAGTTTGTAATTTAATTTCAAAATTAAAACCTGGAAAGAAAAAATAATAGTTATGGAAAAAATTAAAAATAAATTCAAATAAAAAATTCCTTAAAAATTTTTAAAAATATCAAAAAATTGGTGAAAAATATTAAAAAATTAATAAAATATTAATAATTAGTTAAAAATTAATTATTTAGATAATAAAAAAGCACTTTAATTTTAGTTTCACATTAATTTCAAAAGTGCTTTTTTAAGTTTTAAATATAAGGATTTTAATTATTTCTTTTTACGACTACAAATCTCAATAAACTTTTTAAATATATTATTATGCGTTTTATCAGTTAGATATAGCGACTCTGGGTGAAATCGCATACCGATAAAACATTTTTTCGTTTTATCTTCTGTCACTTCAATATTGCCGAATTCATCATATGCTGATACACTTAAATTTGCAGGATTATCAATAGTATTTAAATGCCTTGAATTTACTTTCATATTTTGGGTATTTACAAATTTGAAAAATTTAGAAGACTTATCAATTTTTATCGAGTGAACATAATCTAAATCCGGCTGACAGTGTATTTCTGGATTTAAAACTTTTTTTGTTTTCCCACCAACGCCTCTAACTAGATTGTTTTGCCCCGCACATATCCCTAAAATAGGAATATTATTTTTATAACAATAATTTGCAATCCATATCTCATAAGCATCGCTTTTTGTTCCACCAGATAGAATTATCCCGTCGCACATATTGATTTGGGCAATCATATCATCTTTTTCTTTTTTAGAAAATAAATTGTCTAAATTATTGTAAACATCTAATTCATTTTTCTTATTAACCAAAGTGATTGTTCTATTGCTTGGAGTTATACCGATAGCAATTCCGCCATTACAAAATATAGCATCTTTCATTTCATCGCTAATAAAAGTCCTTTTATCATTGACGCTTTCATGTTTTGTAACTAAACCTATTATTGTCTTCATAACATATCCCTTATTTTTAGTAATATACCGCGTATAACTGTAATTTTTCTAACTCCTTAGGGTCAAACCAATTTCTCCCATGTGAGAGATTAAGCGGTTTGAGAATTTTTCGATGTCGCTTGACTCCAGTGTCTTATTTTTTGGAGTTAGAATGATGTTGATTGTATAACTTATTTTTCCGTTTAAGGCCTCGTCATTCGTGTATATATCTTTTAACGAATGTTCGACGATATGACTAGATTTAAATTCATTTAATTTATCTTCAATTTTACTATATGGCATATTTTTGTCTGCCAAGAAATTGAAGTCAATCGAAACGGATTGATATTTGCTAGTAGGCTGAATTTTGATTACATCTTTTTTCAATCCAACTAGTTTTCTAACATCTAATTCGAGTATTGCAAACTTTTTGCGCTTATCAATATTTCTTGAAATGCTGGGGTGCAAAATTCCAAACTCACCAATAATATTATCACCTTGCGAAATTGCGCATGAATTAACTGGGTGCAAAAGCGGGTTTTCGCTCTTTTTGTCATACGTTACAGTAGCGCCAACCAGATTATTAGTGATGAATTCAACCACTTGCTTCAATTTAAAGTATAATTCTTTTTCACTTTCGCTCGTGGACGCTAAAACTATAGCCAACTTTTTCTTTTCGTTAACTAGATTATCTTTAGTTAAAGAATCAAAAGTTCGTCCAATTTCGAATATGGATATATCGTTAAATTTGTTTTTATTTTCGTCCGCGATTTTAATTAAAGTAGGGAGAAGGTGAGAACGCAGTCCACCATGTCCGCTCTTTGATGAGTCGAGCAAATGCACAATGCTCTCTTCCTTAATTCCAACAGATTTATTGTAATCGCTATAATTCCATACATAACTATGCACTTCGTTAAAATTGAATATGCTTGCAAGGCTATATTTTATTTCATACTCTAGCGTATGCTCTTTAATCTGTTCGACAGGCTGAAGTGGCATGCTCATAGTTGCACTTTTGATATTATCGTATCCATACATTCTAAATACTTCTTCAACCAAGTCTTCCTTAATCGTAACATCTTTTGTTCCCCTAAACGAAGGTACAATTACTTCTAGATTAGAATTTTTAGCACTAACTTTAAAACCAAGTCGAGTTAAAATATCTACAATCTCGCTCTCATTTAGTTTAACCCCGCCACGACGAGAAATAAAATCCGCGGTAGTGTTTATAATGTGAGTAGGATAGTGGTATTTGTATGCGTCCGTTAGGCTTGAACTTATAACTACATTTTTATCTATGTTTTTTAGTAAATACACTAATCTTTCGATTGCAATAGGGCACATCTCAGGGTCGAGAGATTTTTCGTATCTTAAACTTGCGTCTGTAATAAGTCCAATTTTTCTACTTGTGCGTCTAATTGTTGCACTGTCAAAGCACGCACTTTCAATTAGGAAACTATCCGTGTCCGCGCTGATACCCGATTTTAGTCCGCCCTTAATACCAGCGATTGCAACAGGAGTGCGATGTTCGTCACACACTACGATAGCACCTGGCTCAATTACATGTGTGCTATGTTCAAGCGTTTCCATTTCAATATTTTTGTCTGTCTCAATTACTGTAATACCGCTTACAACCTTGCTATCGAAAGTGTGCATAGGTTGACCGATTTCAAGCATTAAATAGTTTGCCAAATCGGTAGGCAGATTAATATCTCTCATTCCGCAATAATTTAGTTTAATTTTAATTTCAAGCGGAGAAACTTTTTTTGTAACATTATTTACACTTAATCCACAATATCTAAAGCAATTAGGAGTTTCTACCTTTATATTTAGCGGTTTTAAATTGTTATATTTAGACAAATCAACATGTGGTATAGGTTTTAATTCGCGCTTAAAGATAGCAGCAATCTCGCGCGCGATGCCGTAATGTCCCCACAAATCAGGGCGATTTGTGAGCGACTTATTATCAATTTCAATGATATAGTCCTCAACAGGTAGGATATCGCGAATGTTTGCGCCGATTTTGTAATTATCGTCTAATTCAACAATTCCAGATGTGTCCGCTTCAATTCCAAGTTCGTGTCCTCCACAGCACATGCCATTACTTTCAACTCCTACCATCTTAACTGGCTTAATCTTCATGTCTTTTACGCGACCACCAACGCGCGCAAAAAATGTTTTTAGGCCAACTCTAACATTTGGTGCGCTACATACCACTTGCACGGGCGAACCGCTTCCGTCGTCCACTGTTAGAATGTGAAGATGATTGCTGTTTGGGTGATCGTTTACTGACAATATTTGTGCGACCACTACATTTTCAATATCATTTCCAACATGTGTCACACCCTCAATTTCGGCAGTAGATAGACCAAAACGCTTAACTATTTCATCTACACTAATTCCGTCTAAATTTACGAATTCTTTTATCCAATTTAGAGATATATTCATACTTACTCCTTACGACCTTAACTTAAACTGCTTAAATAATTTTAAATTTCCGCTGTTCAGTTCGCGAATATCATTTATATTGAAACTGAGCATAGTCATTCTATCTAAGCCTAAACCAAATGCACAACCGCTGTAAAGTTCGGGGTCAATACCGCCCTTTCTTAAAACTTCTGGGTGTATCATTCCGCATGGGCAAAGTTCAATCCAACCGCTTTGTTTGCAAGTTGAGCAACCATGTCCATCGCAGAATGGGCATCTTACGTCCATTTCAAAACTCGGCTCGGTGAACGGGAAGAACCCAGGACGAAGTCGCACTTCAACTTCCTTTTTAAATATCTTAGACAGCATCTCTTTCATGAAGTAGATAAGATTTCCAACTGAGACATCTTTATCTACAATCACACCTTCAAGTTGGAAGAAAGTGTTTTCATGCCCTGCGTCTAAATCTTCGTTTCTAAAACAGCGTCCTGGGAAGATTGCGCGTATTGGAAGTGGATATTTTTTTAATATCCTATTTTGCGCCGCTGAAGTATGAGTTTTTAATACTTGACCATTGTCGAGCCAGAAAGTATCTTGCATATCTCTGGCGGGGTGATTTTCTGGGACATTCACCGCAGTAAAATTGTTGTACTCCGTTTCAACTTCGTTTCCGTCCTCAACTACAAAGCCCATGGATTTAAATACTTCTTCAATTTCATGTTGAATAATAGTTCGTGGGTGCAAACTTCCAGTGCAAGTCTTAGAGGGTAGAGTTATATCAATCTTTTCTACGCTGTTAATTTCGTTATCAAGTTCGGCTTGCGCTAAAAAAGTTTCTTTTGCTGAAATCATGTTTTCAACCGAAATTTTTGCGTCGTTTAACATTTTCCCAACTTCGCCCTTTTTCTCAGAGGGTACCTCTTTCATGAAACGGAAGAGACTTGTAAGTTTTCCGTTCTTGCCTAAAATTTCCACGCGTAATGCTTGTGCTTGGTTGCTATCATTAATCTTTTCGACAGCAGTCGCAACATAATCTAAAATTTCTTCAATTCTCTCTTTCATAAATTCTCCTTATTTTTATGCGGTAAAATAAAAAACCCGCCCTGACAGGACGAGTTAAACTCGTGGTACCACCTATCTTCACATTAGAAAGACCTAATGCCTTATTACATTTTACAGTTTTGTCTGTCGCACTTTCCTAGTGCGCAACTCGAATGCTGAAATTCGCGACTTACGCTGAACATAAGTATCTCTCAATCGATGGATACTCTCCCTTTATGAAACGCAAGCCCTACTGTACACATTGTCATAGTCTTTGCATTGGATTACTCCATTAAAATCATTATATACAAATCAAAACAAAAGTCAACAATTTTTAAAAAATATATATTTTGTAGATTTAATTGAATATGGGCACGATTAAAATTTTAATTAATAATAAAAAACCAAAAAAATATAAAAAATTCTAAAAATAGTGTAAAATTTCGCTATTTTTTTAATTTTTTTAATAAATTTTTAAAAATTTTAGTGTTAAATTAAATTTTATTTATAGAAAAATTTTGGAGTTAAAATTTTTTGGAATAAAAAATATTTTGGAGTTTGAATGAAAAAGAAAATAAACCCTAAATTTATATTAAAATATTTTGCACTATTTTTTATTTCTCTCGTGCTTGCTAATGCTGAAATAAATTCGTTATCACCATTTTTATTTGCATTCTTTTTTGCGTGTATATATGTGGGTCTCGATGAAAAATTGTTGGCTATATTCACTCTTTCTAGTGCGCTCGTGATAAGTCCAAATCTGGAAAGTTTTTACATATCTCTTACAGTCGTTGCAGTTGGACTCGTTGTGTACTATTTTCATAGACTTATAAAATGTAGATTAAGGTTAATAACATTGTTTATTTCATATTTATTTTCATTGGCTACATATATCTACTACAATTTTGCAGATATAAGAAATGTCATCTTTTATGTGCTTTTAGGATTGATTTCACTATATGTGTTCATAGTTGTGTTGTATGTGCTTTCGCGTGACCACTTAAAACTAACTCTTGATGAGTCTGCGTGTGCGTTGTTTGCACTGGCCATAATTGGAGTGGGACTTAGTAGTGTTTATATTTTCGAATTTGCGGTGTATAGATTAGTCCTTGCTTTCATGATTTTCATATGTGTCGCGATAGGTAGTCCAATACTCACATTTTCGCTGACGCTTAGTTTCTCGCTCGGGGTAAGTATTGCTGAAATGAATTTGCTATACATGGCGGAATTCGCTTTAATCGCGCTGTTTGCGAGCATATTTTCCATGCCTAATAAATTTAAAATTGTCATAATGAGTTTAATTGCGGAAGCGTTCATTCAACTTTATTTTAACATGTCGGGAATTGGGAATTTGTACTCAATTTTACCGATTGTGGTTGCAGGTGTAATATTTATAATTTTACCGAACAGAGCACTAAATTCACTCGCAGACATTATCTATGTTAAAAAGAGTGAACTATCTAGTAGGAACTTAATTAATAGTAGCAGGAAGAGTATGCGTAGGCGACTTAGCGAACTAAGTAATGTGTTCAATGATATGAAAGAACTCCACATGAATATGGTTAAACGACAACTGAGTAAGGAAGAATTAATCGCCATGCTTACTCGCGAAATTACAAACTCGTGTTGTCGCGATTGTTTAGATAAAAATCGTTGTACGCGTTCGCTCGGCATAGATAACAAATCCAACCTAGAAGAATTGGTCGAAATAGCGGTCACTAAGGGGAAAATAACACTGCTCGATATTCCGCCTGCGCTCACAAATAGATGTATGAAAGTGAATAATCTAATCACTCTATTAAATCATCTTGTGGACGAATATTCGCAGTATAAATCTATGCTGACGGACATAAATAATGTAAAAATACTGCTTGCAGACCAAATGGGTGCGGTGTCAAGACTTTTGCTTGATATAGGAGAAGAGATAGATACAAACGCGACTTTTGATATTGCACGCGAGAACAAGATAATTTCGCGCTTGCTCGCTCAAAATATAGATTGTAAGGAAGTTTTATTATATAGTGAAAAAGGGAATGAACTATCAGCCGTAATTATTTCAAAAGCGGAGAGCGTTAATGCACCGATAATTGAAAAGGTGGTCAGCGAAACGCTAAAAACCCCTATGCGAATAACGGATATTTCTAATACGGACGAGAGCGATTATAGTTCGTTTACTCTAAGACGACGAGCGAAATTTGATTGTATATTTGGACTAGCCAGTTGTAATAAAGGACAAAATGAAGAGTGCGGAGACGCACATAGCATAATAAGACTCAGTTCAAATAGATTTTTACTAGCACTTTGCGACGGAATGGGTAGCGGAAAGTCTGCACATAAGATGAGCGCTATGACGCTAGGTCTAATTGAAAATTTTTATAAAGCGGGATTCAATAATGATATAATTTTGGAAAGTGTAAATAAATTACTATCAATCAATAATCAAGAGTCATATTCTACTCTCGATGTATGTTTACTCGATTTGAATCACGAAATCGCCGATTTTATAAAAGTCGGTGCGCCATACGGGCTCATTAAGCGGGACGGCAATGTGGATATAGTGCAGGGTGGAGCGCTACCTATTGGCGCGTTAGACAGTATAAGTCCGTCTACATATAAGTCGAGTGTGAGTACAAAGGATTTAATAATACTTTGTACGGACGGAATTACGGACGCGTTTATTACTAAAGAGAACATGGTAGAGTATGTATCACACTTAGCAAACACAAATCCGCAATCGGTAGCAGAAGCAATTTTAAACGAAGCGTTAAGATTAAACGAGATGAACGCAAAGGACGACATGACGGTGTTAGTCGCACGGACATATTTAAAAGATTAATAAAAATTTCTTAAAAATCTTTATAAAATTGCGCAAAACTGTTTAAAAAATATAAAATTTAAAAGATTTTTACAAATTTTATATACCCTATTGCAATTTTTCGTATCTTGTTGTATAATGTTTTCAACTAGAAATTAGGAGCGAGATTATGGAAAATGTATTAGAGTATATTAAGAAAAACAACATGATTAAACCGCGTGAAGTAATAGGAGTTGCTTGCTCGGGCGGAAGAGACAGCATGGCGTTACTTCACTTTTTAAATAGTGTTAAGGAAGAGTTGGATTGTGAAGTTGTCGCTATTAATGTCGACCACGGAATTAGACCATCTAGCGCATTTGATACCGAGTTCGTGATGAACTATTGTAAGGAAAATCATATCCGTGCATATAAGTTTAAAGGTGAAGCGCTTAAAGTTGCAAGTGAAGAGAAACTCACCATTGAGCAGGCTGCAAGAAAAGTTAGATATGGAATTTTTGAAACTGTAATTCAGCGTGGGCTTGTGGATAAAATCGCACTAGCACATCATCTAAATGACCAAGCGGAAACAGTACTACTTAACATTATCCGCGGTTCTGGTCTTACCGGTGCTCGCGGAATGGAGCCTGTGCGTGACGGAATTTATATTCGTCCAATGCTAACTACCCCGCGTGAAGAGATTATGTCCTACCTAGACGAAAATTCTATCGAATTTGTGGAAGATGAAACGAATAGCGATAATACATATTCACGCAACTATATTAGAAATATCGTTATGCCTGCACTAAGAAAGAACTTTAAATCGGTAGATAAAAACATAGTGAATTTCGCAAACATTTGTGCAAAGGACGACGATTATATCAATAGTCAAATCGATATGCGTACTATGATAGAAACTGCTGATTATGTGAAACTACCTTTAACATACTTTTATCAAGATGAAGCGATAGTAAATCGAATTTTAAGGAGAGCACTCTCGCGTTTTGCTAAACAGGACATTGAGAGTAAACATATAAATATGCTCCGCTCGTTTGCTTTGGAAGCAGAGAATGGGACAATGATTAATCTTCCTTTCAAAATTAAGGCGGTTAAAGAGTACGATTATCTAACTATCGGCTATATTAAGAAAAATGAAATGACAGGCGAATATCCGTTTAGAAGTGGGAAATTGTTTATCGAAGGATATGGTATGATTAGGACTACTTCTAGTAAAGTTAGAACAGAGCCAAAGATACATCAACATATCGTGGACGCAGGGCGAATTCCTACTACTGCGGTATGGCGCTTTAGACAGGAAGGCGATATGTTCTCACCGCTAGGACTTGGTGGGACTAAGAAACTTAAAGACTACTTTATTGATAAGAAAATCCCTGCTCGTATGCGCGCTGAAATTCCAGTGCTTGCTGACGGGAATAGAATTCTAGTCGTAGCGGACATTGAAATCGCAGATGAAGTAAAAGTCACAGACGACACTCACCAATTCTTTAAGATAAACTATGTTAGAGATTTAATGTAAAATAGGTAAAATTAAATTTAAAAGATTTATCTTGACTAACAAGAACAATGCAAAAATTATACATAATAGAATTGTCACAAAATAAGCCGCAGACTATTAAAAAATTTACTGAATATAGTTCAAATCATATTAGGAGAAAAAGAATGTGTAAATTAAGTGAAGAAACTAAAGAAAATCTATTTAAAATTACAGGGATACCATACGAAAAACTGATTGAAATGGACGAAGAAGAGGTCACTTCATACATAGAACAGAAGAATGGTAAAAAATTGAAATTTTCTCAACTAACAAACTGTTCGCGGGTTCTGGTGACGATAGCGTTTTAATAGACCGCGGTAGTTTTGCAACTATGACTGATGTTGACAAACAATTAAACAAATCTCAAAATGACGAAACTAAATCTATCCTTAACATTAAGGACGACGAAGATATTTTAAGTAACAGTTTTTAATATAAACTAATTAATATTAAAGTAACATTTCTCTTAAGAACTTAAATTGAAATTAGTTTATTTGTATAAATAAAAAGACACTTTGTTTTAAATTAGGCAAAGTGTTTTTTATTTTAAAATACTATGAAAATATGAAGATCCTATGATATAATAAGATTGTAGGAGAGATTATGAAAAAAGTCGCAGATAAGGAAGAATTATTAAAGGTACTAGATGAAAATGGAAATGACACTGGCAGACTAGAAAAAAGGAGTATCGTCCATAAAGATAAACTTTTCCATAATGAAGTCGCTTTGTGGATAATAGATAAAGAAAATAAGCAAGTTCTATTACAAAGAAGAAGTCCAAATAAAAGGCAAAATCCAAATAAACTTGCATTGTGTGCAGGGCATGTTGTTGGTGATGAAACTATTGAAACCGCTTTGAGAAAAGAGGCAAAAGAAGAGATTGGAATTGACATTGATAAATATGATATAAAGCAACTTGCGATAATAAAAAGAACCGAACCACAAAATCATTGTTTTTCTCACCACTACTATATTTTAGAAAAAATTCCACTAAACGACCTTAAAATACAAAAAGAAGAGTTGAGTGAAGTTCTATATATGGACTATAATCAACTAAAACAACTAGTTATGTCAAATAGTGATGAAGTAGTATTTAAGTGGAATGAAGCATATCAAAAAGTCTTTGCTATTCTAGATAAAATTATATTATAGCAAAGAAAAAGCGAGATTTAATCTCGCTTTTGTTTTTTATCTTCACTGGTTTTATTTTCGTTGCTTTCGCTTTCTATTTGTGGGGTTTCGCTTTTAGGTTTATTTTCGATTGATACATATTTTGGTTTTCGTAAATATAGTTTTAGTCCCGATTCAATTACTCGTATATCTAATTCTTCTTCTGTAAAAATTCTCCCATCTAGATATATCTTTATCTTTTTATCTGGATTTGTAATTTTTACCGAATTTAACCAATGTTGCTTAGTGTTTTCGTCATATATGTGTTTTCCAGATTTAAAAAGTGAAAAATATTTTTTCTTACTTTTTTCGTCCGTGCACACACAATAATTTAGGTTCATGAGTCCGTCGTGAATGTTAGATAGTGGGCTTAAAACATCTCCGTCTAGATACCCACCGTTTGAGATAGAGAGTTCAAAAATGTTGTCTTTTATATGTTTTCCGTTTTTAAAGTCGATGTTTAATTCAATTCCATTGAATTTTGCACCATATTTCATGCGGACATACTTTTTCGTAAAGTAATTTTTAGATTTGTACTGGTCATACAATTCATATACTTCCGCACTTGCACCGACTAAAACTTGATTTAGCGCAATCTTGTCGTTCACTATCATATAGTCTATGCTCTCGATATTCTTTTCAAGTATATCTTTAATCGCTTGTACAGGGTTAGAACTGATGCCCAAAAAACGCGAAAAATCGGTAAGTTGTCCAGCAGGGACGATGCCCAACTTTATTTTTCCTAAATCTTTAATACCATTTACTAGATAACTAAGCGCAACATCGTCCCCAATTAGCACGAAATCACTTTCATTTAAATCTCTAAGTTCGTGCGCGGTGCTAACTATCTCGTCTAAAGTAGTGGAAAAATATACGGAATATTCCGCTTTAACAGATTTCAAATATCTAACCACGCGTTTAGCCGATTGCTCACATACAAAATCTCGAGTATCCGGAGCGACGATAATATTTAGCATATTTATATGATAACCAAAAATAATTTTTTTTGCAATTAAATTAATAAAAATCTAAAATTTTAAATAAATTTTGTGTCTAAATTGTGGATAGGGCATTTATCTTCTAAAATTATTTGACAAAAATCGTACATAAATTTAAAATTTAAATGTAGGTGGCAGTGAAAAAATATAATAGCGTAAATTGGAATAAGTGGTGGATTTATGGACTAGTTTCAGTCCTAATGTTTGTTATATCTTTTAGCGGGGCATACGCATATTTTACAGCGACGGCGCAAGAGCGGGCGGGAAATATCCAAAGCGCAATTATTAGTGTGGAATTTTCGAGCGCGACCACTTCGCAGGTAGTATCTAATGAAGTAATAGTGTCTAGGAATGTCGAGCCGGGAGATAAAGTGGGCTTTAACGGTGCGGTAGTAAATTCAGGTAATATGCCACTTTACGCTATGCTTGTTTTTAAAATCAGCATAGATGGCACGGACATCGCTACTCAGTATTACACCGCGGACGCAACTTTACTTACTCCAAACGCTAGCGGTTCGTACACGACCGCACTTAGTCCAATAAGTGCGAGTGGGTCAACAAATTTTTCGATAGAATATTTGCTTGATGGCGAAATTTACGATAATACATACATGGGTAAAACTATTAGTATGAGTTTAACTGCATGCGCAATTCAAACATCGCATGTGGACGCAAATGATGCGATAAATATAATGTTAGATGTGTTGACGGAGAACATATAATGGAATACATAATTTTAGGTTCAATCTTTTTAGGAGTGTGGATAATTACTTTAATCACATTTATAGTGCTTTATAAGAAAAAACAACCTACTCTTAGCGACGATAAATCAATAAAAACGGTTGTGGATAATCAAAAAGAGCAAAATATTTTACTTAACAATATGCTCATGCAGGCGCTTAAAAATAGTGAAGTATCTACTCAAAACACGATTAATAACTTAACAGTACTTCAAAAGCAAGAATTTGATTCAATTTCAAAGCGAGTGGACGAACTAACCACTCGAAATGAGCAAAGGATAGAGAAACTGACTTTTGATGTCAATCTTTCGCTAAATAATATGCGAAAAGAGAACGAAGTTGCGCTCGAAAAAATGCGTGAAACTGTGGACGAGAAGTTAAATTCTTCCCTTTCACAAAGATTAAATGACAGTTTCTCAAAAATTCAGCAGAGTTTGGAGAGTGTAAATCTAGGTATAGGTGAGATGCGCTCACTTGCAAATGGCGTTGGAGATATAAAAAAGGTACTATCTAATGTGAAAGTGCGTGGAGGCTGGGGCGAAGTTATGTTATCCACTCTTCTTGAACAGATTCTCGCACCTAATCAATATAGGTCGCAGGTACAGGTAAAGAAAAATAGTAAAGAGCGAGTGGATTTCGTAGTGCTAATGCCGGGAAAAGATGACCACGAAATTATGCTCCCTATAGACAGTAAATTCCCGCTTGAAGATTATAACAAACTGATTGAAGCGAGCGAAAGTCTAGATAAAGATGTAATAGACAAAGCACAAAAACAACTCATGAAACGAATTAAGGAAGAAGCAAAATCAATTCGTGATAAATATATTAATGTGCCAGAAACTACCGATTTTGCCGTGATGTTCTTGCCTATTGAAGGTCTTTATGCCGAAGTAGTTCGTGATATTGAACTCATGGACACAATTCAAAATCAATATAAGGTGGTTGTCTGCGGGCCTACTACACTTACCGCGCTTTTAAATAGTTTGCAACTCGGGTTTAAAACGCTATATATTGAGAAGAGAAGTAGCGAGTTATGGCAAGTACTATCCACATTTAAAACAGAGTTTGAAAAGTTTGTTCAACTCCTTTTAAAGACACAATCAAAACTAGGGGAAGCGAACAACACAATCGAGCAAGCAACTAAATCTTCAAGGAAGATAGCAAAGAAACTAGGTGATGTAAGCCAAGTCGTTGGAATTGACTATGACGAAGGTAGCGATGACGACAGCACTTCGGGCTATATTGAGTAAATCGTTGACTACCTAAGGAATTCTATTTATCGACATTCACTAAAAATAAAGGACTATACTAAACTCTAATATATAGATTCAATTTAACTACAAAATTTTAAGTGAACCTAATCGGTTCATTTTTTATATCGCTCATATATAGGTTAAAGTTACATGTTTTTTCTTTCTTTACACATAATAAAAATATGAAAAAAAGTGTGCTTTTGTGTGCTGTCTTTATATTCCTAACTTTTGCCGTACCTATATCCGTGAATTCAGTATTTGCTCTTAACAATGAGCGGATAGAATTTACATATAACGGGCGTGTCTTTAATTACGAACTCAGCGAGAATATAAAGACAAGTGAGCGTTTTGATTTAAATTATGAAATAAATAAATATAACCGTTTTTCAACTAAGGAAGAGAGAATAAAACTGTTTAAATACATGCTGGATATTGGTTTTGATAAATCGGTTGCATTAGAATATATATTTCCAAATTTAGACAATTTAATTACCAAAATAGAAAAGAATATGTTTATATCCCCTAAAGATGCTGAACTAAACATAAACTCAAATCGTGAAAAAGTGTTTAATATTAAAAGTGAAGTTGTGGGCATTAGCCTAGATAGAGAGAAATTGTACGACGACCTTGCGAAAAAATTTTTGGCAAACGAGATTTTAAGTTTAGAACTACCTATTAAGAAAACTTACCCTAAAATCACGCGTGAGTATTACGAAAGATTTACTAACTTGCGGGCAGATTTTTCGACCGATATATCTCGTTCAAACGCGGATAGAAAACATAATGTCAAGACCGCATTAAATTCTTTAAACAAGTTAGTTATTTTGCCGAATGAAACATTTTCATTCAATAAAACAACGGGTAGGCGGACGAAGGAGAACGGATATAGGACGGCAAAAATTATAGTAAATAATGAGTATGTCGATGGAGTTGGTGGCGGAGTTTGCCAGGTCTCTACCACACTATACAATGCTCTCTTACTTGCAGGTCTAGATGTTAGAGAAGCGAACAAACATAGTAAACAGGTGAGTTATGTGCGCTACGGGTTTGACGCCATGGTAAATTATGGTAGCAGTGATTTGAAATTTTATAACAATACCAACGAAAAGATTACAATTATCACAAACTACTCGCCGACACATGCACGCGTGCGAATTTATGGCGAAAAAATGGGAGATGTTAAGTATAAACTTACGAATGAAATTAGCGATATTGTCGAGCCTGACGAAGAGATTAGGTATGATGAAGCGGGCGAGTATGCGGATAGGATTTTGTATGATGACGAGTACTTCTACCTAAAACGCGGGTCTAGAGGTATGAAAATAAAATCGTATCGAGATGAGTACAAAGATGGAAAATTGATTGAACATAAGTTAATTAGGACTGATAGATATAACGTTGAGAACGCGGTGAAAATTTACGGAACAAAAAAGCGCACCGATTCGGGTGCGCAATCAAGTGAAATTATAGATTTAATAAAATTGACTAGCGTAAAATATATGTAGTTGTTCAATTATTACATAGTGTTTTATAAAATGATTTCATTGCGTATAGTAATTTAGGCTTATTATTTTGCAATTCTCTTAAATTCCTTTAATTATTTAATTCTAACTTGATTTTTGACTCATAGGGGCAACATAAGGCTGATATTCGCTATTCAAAGCGGATTTATATGCCTCCACAGCATTGTCAGGGACATATATGTGGAAGTTGGAATTAAGATATTGCTCTGCTAACCAGCCCGTACCAAAAGTAGGCGGGGTTTCACCTAAAAATGTAAAGTGCTGAGCCGTAAATATTTCTTCAGGGTCGGAGGACAAACTGCCGAAAGCATACGCTTTTATGTTATTAATCCCTGCGTGTAGTGTCACATTCTTGAAACTTCCACCATAGTTAAATTTTATTCCTATTTCGTTAACGCAAGAAGGGAAAGACAAATCGCAATCAAACACGATATTTTGAACTAGTCCAGTAGGAATGGCACTTAATTTTAAATTGGTTATATCCAAATCGTCATAATATTGTTTACTTGAATCAAAAGAAAAGACATTGTTGTAGCAGGTTGTTACATTAGGAGGGAATACTATTTTGTATGAAGTTGAAACGACCTCATAAAAGCATTGACTTGAAAGAAAAGTAATTGTAGTTGGTAAACAGGCTAAGTCTATCCCTTTTACTTTGCCACAAGAAAGGGTTAATACTTGGGTTATATGTTCCATCTCGTGTAGGTTAGTTATAGTAATGTCTCCATTATTAAAGGCAAACTCTGAAAGAATTTCCAAATCACTGTTTAGTGTGATTATGAGTGGACGGGTAGTCATATAGAATAGATATGGACGAATTTTCGATATTCCGTTTGGAATAGCAATATGTACAGGGCTAGTCTCGTTCAAAAAACCACAAAAGCAGTCAAATATGGTGTTAAAATCTACACCATCAAATGTCCCTGTCTTTAACGTGCTGTCTATAGCATAGAAAGTCTTTCCAGTTAAGACGTCGCTTTCAGTGGCGGTTGCAAGGCTTAAATTCGGCACATTTATAGTGTTGATTCCAGAGGTTATTTCGCTTGGGCTAGGATTCGTATTTGCAACGCTCACGCTTCCACCTTTTGTTTCAATCAAAGTTTTTTGTTTAACTAATTCATTTTTTAATTCATCTAATGTTGACATAATTTTCTCCTAATTGATAGTATAAGTTCCGTCATAGATTCCTTCCATTTGCTCGCTCGTTACATATTTCCCCTTTAAGACCAAATCCAAATCATCTCGAATAAATAGCAGTTGGTAATATAATTCCAAACGGCGTTCAAGGTCGTTTAATTTTTTTAAAATCAAATCATATTCATTTCGCATAGTTCCCCCTTAAAATATTAAGTATTTTATTTTTAAATTTACTTTTTTAATCTAAAACATGAAAAAATTTTAGTAAATTATTTGCTAATTCTCATTATTAGGCGTATAATAATAATGAAGTACACAATATGTAGAAAATTTTAAGTGTTTGGAGTTGTTATGTCTAAGAAATTGAAACTATCTTTTATTTTGATTCTCGTCCTTAATGCAATATGTATTGCGTGGATGACTTTTGTTAATTTCTTCGGTGGCGCGGGAATTAATTTTGTTGCTATGCTGTGTGTAGTTGGCATACTAGCATACATTATTGTTACGGATAAAACTGTACGCTCTAGAATTATGGATATGTTCGTTCTATCCTGTCTCTTCACTGTTTTAGAATTTGTAATATATTGCTCTTTTGAATTCGGGTGGTACACAGCGTCAAGTTTAAACGGATTTTTAATCTATCAACATGTTATTTCCATTATTGCAATATTCTTCTTGTGCTATGTGCTATTTAGATTTTTCAGCGAACTTAGTGAAAAAAGATTTAAATTTATTGAAATCATCTTAGGAAACGAAAAACCAGCAAAGCGAGTTAAAGAGAATAAAGAATTAGCGAATGGCTCACTTGAAGAAAAACCTAACCATGCACACGCAACAGAGCGAGATGATGAGAATTTGAACGATACCACGGGCGAAGATGTCGATGACGAAGAAATAAAGGCGGAAATAAATATCGAAACAGAAGAAGAATAAAAAACAAAAATTAGCAAATCTTTATATTTTTAAATAAATTTAAAAAAACCGTTGACTTTCAAAGTGTTTTGTGTTAATATATGGTTACACCAAGAAAGCACGGTGTTTTTTTAAAGCATGCGCGTATATAAAAGGAGTAAATTATGGCAAAGAAAGCGAAAACTAAGAGAGAGAAAATTATTCTCGAGTGTACAGAATGTAAGAATAGGAATTATAATACTTCAAAGAATAAGGCAAATAACCCTGAGCGTATTGAGATTAAGAAGTATTGCCCTACATGCAGAAAGACTACCGCCCACAAAGAAACTAGATAGGAGAGTATATGTCGAAGAAAAAGAATAAGACGAATTCTGTTCCTAATGAAGAAAATGTAGTTGATGTCGTACCAGCGGAAGAAACGGAAATAAAGGCAGATAAGAAAAATAAAGTAGTCGAAGTAAGAGCAAAAGATGTTAAATCTAAGGACACTAAGACGAAGAAGAAAAAGGAAAAGAAGCCTAATAAAATCGCTAAATCGCTAAAAGACACTGGGAACGAATTGAAGAAAGTTACTTGGCCGAAATTTAGCCAAGTAGTAAAACAGACTGGCGTGGTATTAGTGGTCGTTATTGTGTTTACGCTTGTTTTGTTTGGACTTGACCGTCTTTGCTCGTGGTTAACGAGTTTATTATATTAGACACATGTTTGATGTGTTTAGTTTTTGTTGTATTAAGGAGAATTTATGGCTGTTGTAGATAAGAATATTGATAAAGAACCAAAATGGTACGCACTGCGCGTGTATGTCGGGTATGAAAATGCTGCTAAACAAAATCTTGAAATCACCATTGAGAAATATGGACTCCAAGACCGTATTTTCCAAATCGTTATCCCCATGGAGGATGAGTTGGTTGAAAAACGCGGTAAAAAAGTGCTCGTACCTAAAAAGACTATGCCAGGATATATCTTAGTCAAGATGAAGTACGGCGACGATATATGGCACGCCGTTACCCGTACTCAATATATCACAAGTTTCGTTGGTCCAGAAGGTCGTTCTGTTCCTATCACGGACGAAGAAGCACGCCGCCTAGGTTTAGATAACGGTGCCTATTCTGGAGTTAAGACGGATATTGATGTAAAAGTTGGTGATTTAGTTGAGGTTATCGATGGTTCGCTATCTAATTTCGTAGGTACGGTCAAGGCAGTTGATAATGAAAATCAGCGCGTTACCGTCGAAGTTGAGATGTTCGGTCGCCTTAGCGAAGTTGAACTCGGCTTCAACCAGATTAGAGTTAGTAACAATTAATTATTTCCACTTCATATAGAATATTAAATCTTATAGGGGAGAGAATGAAACCAAAGATAATAAATCGTATTAAAGAAGAAGATAGAGAAAAATTAAATATACTTGAAAGTGTGGAAGAGTGTCGTTGGGACGCACTGTCTAAGAAATTGATCTCGGTAGTAAACAGCGCGTCGGGTGAAGATATTGTAAGTTCAGTCGACGCAATCTATATTAGCGGAACGAGTGTCTTAGCGGACGATCACGCCCCATTTGTGACCTTTATATTTGATTCACAGGACTATATAACTTTTGACATGTTCGAACCTATTGATAGTTCTATAAGCGGACTATCTTGCCCGTCTTGTGCAATAATGTATTATACTTATCTTTTTGACAAAAATGAGCACTATGCATACGAATTGAATAATGCAGGGTCGCGTTTTGGGTCTTAAACTATTGACAATTTAAAATTTTTGATTAAAATAAATCATGGAAACTCATCAGCCATAAAGAGAGAGTAACTTCGTGGGAGAGTAAATCTAATATGCTCACTAACCACGCCATATATAAGGAAAGGAGGATTTTATGGCAAAAAAAGTTAAATCTGTCGTTAAAATTCAACTTCCTGCAGGTAAGGCTACACCAGCGCCACCAGTTGGTTCATCTCTTGGACCACACGGCATTAATATCGCAGGATTTTGTAAGGAATTTAATGACAAGACGGCGAGCCAAGCAGGATTCATTATCCCTTGTGTAATCACCATTTATGAGGATAGAAGTTTTGACTTTATCCTTAAAGCACCACCTGCTGCTGACCTAATTAAAAAGGAAGCAGGTATCGAGAAAGGAACAGATAAATCTCGAAACAAAGTTGGAAAAATTACAGTCGAACAACTTAGAAAAATTGCTGAAACTAAGATGCAGGACCTTAATGCTAGCAGTATTGAAGCCGCTATGAGCATGATTGCTGGTTCTTGTCGTAGTATGGGCGTCACAGTGGAGGGCTACAATGAAAAGAAGTAAGAATTATGTTGAAGCATCAAAACTAGTGGACAAGTCTAAACTTTACGACCCAAAGGAAGCAATGAATGTAGTCCTTAGTACAAGTAAGGCTAAATTTGACGAAACGGTTGAACTTCATGTAAAACTTGGCGTCGATGGGCGTAACGCTGACCAACAAGTGCGTGGCGTTGTCGTTCTTCCAGAAGGTACTGGTAAATCTGTTCGCGTATTAGTTATTGCTAAAGGCGATAAGGCAGAAGAAGCGAGAAAAGCAGGCGCAGACATCGTTGGAGATGATGAAATTATCGCTAAAATTATGTCAGGCAACTGGTTAGATTTCGATGTATGTATCACAACCCCTGATATGATGGGTGCGCTCGGTAGATGTGCGCGTATCTTAGGACCTAAGGGCTTAATGCCAAACCCTAAGAGTGGCACTGTTACTATGGACGTAACTAAGGCTATTAAAGATGTAAAGGCTGGTAAGGTTGAATATCGTCTTGATAAGCAGAATATTATCCATGTTCGTATCGGTAAGGTTAGTTTCGGTGCAGACCGTTTATACAATAACTTAACTACTGTTATGGACGCAATCATTAAGGCAAAACCAAGTGCCGCAAAAGGTACTTACATTAAGTCATGCTATTTAGCAACGACTATGGGACCTAGTGTTAAGGTTTCATACAGCATGTAATAAGAAATTCCACTAAATGTGGAATTTTTTTGTGCAATAAATTTATAAAAAAAATTAAAAAATGAATAAAAATAATAAAAAATATAAATAAAATACCGTTTTTATGTGTTTTTAATAAAATTTTTATTAATTTTTTATAAAAAGTATTAAATCATTAAAATCTTTATTACAATGCTTAGTTCTATTAGTAAATTCGCTAAATAATAGTAAAATTTAATGAATTCTCCATTTTGAAAAATATAGAAATAATTAATTTAATATTCAAATTTAATAAAAAATAATTAAATTTTTCAAAAAAAATTATAAATTTATTGCATTTTAATATATTTTTCATAAAATTTTTAATTTTTTATAGAATTTTTTAAAATTTTTTAATTTTTTAATTGATTGATGAACTTTTGCGTGCAAAAATAATGTATTTTATTTATTAAATAGTTTTATATTATTTAGGGAAAAAATAAAAAGCAAAATATGTCGAAATATGTTTTGTTTTTTTAAAAATGTTGTGTATAATAAAAGTATAACAAAGTTATTTTATTTTTGACCGAAATTTGTGAACAGGGGGGTATTATGAAAAAACTATCTCAAAAAGCGGTAAAAATTACAATAAGGAGTATAGTAGCAGTTTTGTTATGTTCCGCACTGGTATTATCTGGTGTAGGAATATATTTTGCAAATAACAGAACGAAGTCGCC
>CASFFG010000008.1 GCA_949293905.1 uncultured Christensenella sp.
ATTTTTTATTTATGTTATTAAAATCATTAAAAATATAATAAAAAATACAAATAAATGCTAATTTCTAGTATTTTTTCATGATATTTTGTAATTTTTTTATTTTTATCAAATTGATTTTTTATATTTTTTATAGATTTAGACTTTCAGTTGTCGTTCCCTCACTACACTCTTGATCATACGATTTAATGCCAACTATACTCGAACCGTAAATATCTTCTTTTGAGAAGGTAGTTAGCACATCTTGAACTGTCATTTTAATTCCATACACTGGACGGGCTCTCTCTTTATCCAATACTCTTAGTTTATGATTTAGCATGTTTAATTTATTTAACTTTTCCGTCCTCTCACCAGTTTGACCTTGTCTTAACTGGGTCATTGCGTAAGTCGATTGAATAGCAACTCTACTCACTAAAACAACATCATCAGGATTTAAATTGTTTAAATTATCATATGTCAAAAGCCGTCTTTTCCTATTTAGCAAATTTTCTTTGTTCATAACTCGCTCCTAAATAATTAAATATTAAACCCCTTATTTTTCTTATCTTGCCATTCACTTTTATCTTTTCTTTTTTCTTTTCAAGTTTTAATTCAATAGCAAAATTAAAACTGGGTCTACTCTTATTTTTTCTTTTTTATTTCTTATTTCCAGATTTTAATTTTTGAAAATAAATTAAAATTCGGTTTATTTGCTATCTTTTAACGACACGGTTTCAATATAAACTCTATCTCCTTTTTTAGAGAGTTTACTATCTTCAATATAATATCCCATGCGAACAAACTGCATGTTTGATTTTTGCTTAAATGCAAACGGTTCAATATATGAAATATTTTCGACGAGTGAATTAGGGTTAATGATTTTATCTAAAATCTCTTCTTCATATACTTCGCCTTCTTTGAGTAGATTTCCATATTTTCTAGTGCGAATTTTCTCTGCATGCTTTCTGCTGAGCCAGTGAATAGTGCCCTTAGGCTTAATTCCCTGCTCTTTTGCGTCGTACATAATAGAACAATTTAGGTGGTCAATTGCGCCATTTTTATCTTTTACCACCTCATCACATTTAATAACATACGCGCCCATGAGTCTAACATAACCGTTAGGAGTTAAGCGGAAAAACTTTTTACTAGGTTCTTCCATAAAATCTTCTCTCTCGATATATAGTTCGTTTGAGAAAATAATTTTATGGGATTTAGATTTCGGTTTAGTTGGATTATTTGAAATGTTTATCTTTTCCGTTTTGTTCGCGTCATAGTTTGTTATATTTACCTTAATAGGGTCGATTACTGCGACTACACGCATTGCATTTTGATTTAATTCTTCCCTAATACATGCTTCTAAAATGTGCGGTTGAACTAAACTATTAGACTTTGACACGCCGATTCTTTTACAAAATTCAACGATTGCCGTTGGAGTATATCCCTTTCTTCTAAAACCTGCAAGGGTAGGAAGACGCGGGTCGTCCCAACCGTCCACATAACCTTTATTTACTAGACTAATGAAATATCTTTTAGAAATTACTGTACCATCGATATTCAATCTTGCGAACTCAATTTGTCGCGGTTTATTCCAAGTAATTAATCTACAATTATCCACTACCCAATTATACAGCGGGCGATGGTCTTCAAATTCAAGACTGCAAAGTGAGTGTGTAATATGTTCGTATGCATCACTTAGAGGGTGGGCAAAATCGTACATAGGGTAAATACACCATTTATCCCCCTGTCTAAAATGACGGACGTGTTGAATACGGTAGATGACAGGGTCGCGCATATTAATATTAGGGTGTGACATGTCAATTTTAGCACGAAGAGTTTTCTCCCCGTCTGCATATTTCCCCGCACGCATCTCTTCAAATAATTTTAAATTTTCTTCTATTGAGCGATTTCTATATGGGCTTTCCTGTCCTGGTTCGGTCAAAGTCCCACGCATATTACTTACTTCTTCCGCCGTTAAATCGCAGACAAACGCCTTTCCCTGCTTTATTAAATCAATCGCACAGTCATATATAAATTCATAGTAATCGCTTGCGTAATATAAATGTTTCCACTTAAATCCTAGCCATTTGATGTCATTCATGAGCGCTTTTACATAGTGCATGCTCTCTTTACTAGGATTGGTGTCGTCCATTCTAAGATTTGTATAACCCTTGAATTTTTGCGCGGTCAAAAAGTCGATACATATTGCCTTAGCATGTCCAATATGCGTATATCCGTTTGGCTCGGGCGGGAATCGCGTGATAATTGTCTTTAAATTTTTTTCCTTAATATCTTCTACTATCGCTTGTTCGATGAAATTAGTAGGCGTTATGTTTTCCATTTTCTCTCCTTGGTTTAGAAAAGTTACGATTCTATTTTTATTTGTCGTAATTTTTATAATAGCATTATAATATAACACGGATAAAATGTAAAATAATTTAATAAAAAAATTAGATTCTACCACTCTAATTTCAGTAGAATAAAAAATATCGCACAATTTTCTTAAGTGGTACTTAGAGTAATCACTTCATTTTTGCGATATTTTCCATATTTATTCTAAAATAGCCTTGATGCGTCTTACACCCGCGCTAGAACTCTCTTCTTTCACGATTTTAAATTTACCTAGTTCGCTCGCGTTTTTCACATGCGGTCCGGTACAAATTTCTTTCGACACATCGCCGATAGAATATACCGTCACAATATCAGGGTATCTTTCGATAAATTGATGCTCCGCCCCTATCTCTACTGCCTTGGTTTTAGGCATCTCTTCGTGAGTGACATCATAGCCTGCTTTTATCCATTCATTCACTATATCTTGCGTTTTTTGAAGTTCTTCTTCCGTCATTTTGTGGTCACAAGGGAAATCAAAGCGTAATCTCTCCGGTGTAATATTTGACCCCATTTGATGACAATTTTCACCTAAAACCTTTTTAAGAGCGGCATTTAAAAGATGTGTAGCCGTATGATATTTAGTGGTCTGCTCACCAGTATCACTAAGCCCGCTCTTAAACTCACCCTGTTGCACTGCTTTTGATTTCTCTTGATGCTCAGCGAATGCTTGCTTAAAACCTTCTTCGTCTACACTATACCCGCGCTCGCCCGCTAGTTCTACCGTCAATTCGATAGGAAAACCGAATGTATCATACAATCTAAACGCAGACTTTCCATTTATTTCGTCCTTTACAATTTCGCCCGTCTTAGACGCAAACTGTTTATGTCTTTCAATGCCATTTATTACTTTATCAAACTCTTTAAGCCCAAGTTCAAGCGCCTTATTGAATTTTTCAATCTCCTTTTTTATCTCGTCAAGAATAAAACTCTCTTTCTCTACTAGGAGTGGATATGCTTCATTATACACTTTTTCAATATAGATTTTTGCCACTTCTAATAAGTTATCCGTCTTTAATCCAATTTTATTTGCGTGTCTAATTGCTCTACGCATAATTCGTCTTAAAATATATCCCGCTCCAATATTGCTAGGAAGAATCCCATTCTTGTCGCCTATTAGCATAACGGTCGTGCGCATGTGGTCGGCAATAATTCGCATTGATTTTGTGATACTTTCGTCCGTTCCATATTTTACGCCTATCGCGCGTTCCAAACTTGCGATAACATCTACGAATAAATCCGTCATATATCCGTCTGTAATACCATTTAAGAACATAAGCATTCGTTCAAAGCCGAACCCTGTATCAACATTTTTATTTTTCAATGGGATATAGCCATTTTCAGTCTTTTTGTATTGCATATAGACGTCGTTCCCAATTTCAACATATCGACCACACTTGCAATCTATATCACAATTTGGTGAACACTTCTTATCTGTTGACGGATAGAACCACTCGTTATCTGGTCCGCATGGAGTTCCGGTTGTACCTTCCAACTCCCACCAGTTATCTTCCTTGCCTTTATAATAGATATTTTCTTCTCTTATCCCGAGCGCCTTCAAATATCCTGCTGTCTCTTCATCTCGTGGAACGCTCTCGTTTCCTTCAAATACAGTGACACATATTTTATCCTTATCTAAACCGAACACCTTTGTTAAAAGTTCAAATGTCCATGCCGTCTTTTCTTTCTTGAAATAATCACCTAAACTCCAATTACCCATCATTTCAAAAAATGTGAAATGAGCTGCATCTCCAACAGCATCAATATCTACCGTTCTAACACAGCCTTGTACATTACACAATCTCTTCTTTCCGCTTGGATGCGGAGCACCGAGCAAATAAGGCATAAGCGGTTGCATGCCCGCAACATTAAACATAACTCCCGTACTTCCATCCCCAATTAATGAGACTGCTCCTATATTTATATGTCCCTTGCTTTCATAAAAATTTAACCATTTTTCGCGCAATTCTTTACTTGTAATCTTCATAGTGTCTCCTAAAAACTCACTGATTTTAGCACAAATTAATGAAAATGTAAACTATAAATCTAAAATTTTAATTATCTCTTCATGTATTTTTTCTATGCCTTTAATCTCACCTATTACATTTACGCAATTTACATGCTCCCAACCGTACCTTTCGCTAACATATTTTGCACGCTCATACGCTTTAAAAATATGTTCATTATCTTCTTCTAAAATATCCTTTTTCTCACCATTCTTTAATGATTTTCGCTCATGCATAAGTTTCTGCGAAAATTTTGGTGGCATATCTAAAAATATTGTCACGTCTGGGCGAGGTAGTCCTAATTTTTCGTACTCAAAATCTTCAACCCAATTTAAGAAATTATCTAATTCGTCAAAATCCTCTATTCGTGTGGATTGGTGTATCATATTGCTTGAAGTATATCGGTCAAACAAGATATAATCATAGTCATCTATGTTAAAAGTTCGCATAGTACAAAGCCTATCCACCGCATACAGTGAACTCGCTTGATACCCGTTTAATTCACTATTTTCCCCCAACTCTCCATTTAGATACATCTTAACAGCGCCACTTGATTTGCTCTCGTAGTTAGGGAAACTTACAAGTTTTACACTATAGCCTAATTTTAAAAGGTATTCATACAATAGTTTGGTTTGGGTAGCCTTACCGCTCCCGTCCGTTCCTTCAATATCTATAAGTTTACATTTCTTCATAACTTTATTATATCATTTTTTGTTTTATTAATCAATCTAACGAACATGAAGAATTGATTTTCTCTGTCTAAATTTTTTCATCTTGAAATTTTAGTTCAGCGATAAAGTTTATAATTCATTTTCCCATACGATCGTCTCAACTCCTTTTGTTATAAATTAATAATATAATAGGAATATATATTTATAAAAGAATTTTCTTTCAATTGACAAACAATAATAAAATTTATAAAATATTTACATGAAGAAATTTTGGAAATATACTTTAATCACGATTTTACTACTCATAGGGTTGTTCTGTGTGGCAATACTATATCTATTTTTCGTGCCTAATTCCAACCTTTTTGGGATAATGTATATTAGTTTAAATGAAAATGTATATTCTCCTGCATACAGCGTAACTGAAAATAATTTAATTACGATAACTTCTCGTTCTTATCCTGTTCGATTTGTAACAAGCGCAAACGAATTTTTATCAATTCGAGTATATGCGAATTCGCTAGGATTTGTACTCGAAGACAATAGCAAAGCGGAAATAAAAGATGAAATAACCTCAAACGGTTTAAACATAGAGATTAGTGAGCCTCATGGTGCATGCGTATATAACAATTCGTTTATCGAAATTAGAATTCCAGAAGGTTCAAATATTGACATATCATTGAAAAATCAAAACGCATCAACCACTTTTAATGTAGCAGATTTGAGCATTAATGATTTATCATACTCGACAACCAACGGCGACTTTAGCATGCTCTCGGGGACGATTAATGGCGAACTAAACCTAAATCTAAATAGAGCAACCTTTACTTTGTCCGCCGATGTCGTCACAAACGAAAATACTGTCACATTAAATTTAACTAGCGGTAGTTTTGTCGCACGAGATAGTGTTTTAGACAATGTTTATATTGATAACAACGACCGTGGAGTGATAATACTAGGGGATTGTAACTACTTACATTCAAGAAATGACCTTGCCGGCGGACGCATAGAAGCGACCCGTGTAGGTATGATTGAATTAAATAGTAGTGACACAGATGTATATATAGACAATCTGGAAGGCGGATCTATCGAACTCACAAAATCCGGCGAAATTTCTATTGATACTGTTTCTGGGGACCCTTATCTAACCACAAGTTCGGGGTCAATTTACATTAAAAATTTAGTTTCAAATGCTAATTTAAGTACAACGAGCAACGGCTCTATTACCGTCAACCTTGCACATGCGGATATTACGGCCGAAACGACATATGGAGATATTGATATCACTTTCATTTCAGGAGATGGAGATAGCACGGTTAATTTTATAGATGCAACGACTTCAAATGGAAGAATTGATTTATACAATGTAGATAGAACTCTCATAAGAATCGCTGACCGCGGAAGAGCATATGTCTACTTCAATGATGTGAACGGAACAAGTGTGATAGATGGTGAGAATGGAGAAGTCTACATGCAATTTAATTCAAACAATAACCTTACTTTAACTACATCTTCAACATCTGGAAATGTGAATGTATATTACGAAGGAATTCCATATGGCGAGCCTTATACTGGACGCACAGCAAATACCTTCACAATAAATGCGGGTGGGAATAATTCTATCGATGTATCTACTAATAGCGGAAATCTTCGAGTTAGAGATAACACCTTTGCTGAAATGGATAGATAAATCATAAACGTAATTATTAAAAAACCTTATCTATAGAAAGTGAGATTTACTTTTCTTTAGATAAGGATTTTTTATATAAATTAACTAATGTTGTGGCTTAAAATTTATACTTTTTAAACGGGCTAGTGTTGATATCTTCATTTCTTACCAATTTCCCCAATTCTTTTTTCATAGTTTCGATAATCTCTTTTAACTTAAGCGAGGTCGGGAGTGCGGCTGCTCCCGCATGTCCACCACCGCCATACCTTTTTGCTATTTCGCTGATATCAAAACCGGGTTTTGCTCGCATGTTTACATAATAATTGTCGTTACGCGGAACTATAAGACAAGAGATTTGCACTCCTTCCGTTTGATTTAACATATTCACAATACCATAATAATTCTCATATGTTGTGTTATATTTTTTCTCGTCGTCTTTTGATATAAACGAGATAATAAGCCTTTTATCACAACAAAATTCGGCATTATTTATGACTAAACCACTCATCTTTAAATTAATAACAGTGTGAGTCCCTAAAAAATAATCATAAATTGATTTTACATCTACATGTGAGATACATTCGCTGGCGAGTTTCATCGTTTTACCAGTAAAATTTCCAACAGTAAAATTCATAGTATCCATCATTATACCAGTATACAATCGCTCATAGCAGGACGGACTAATTTTTGTTTTGTAAGTCTTAAATATCTCAAAAATCATCTCACAAGTTGAGCTAGTATTTTCAACCAGATTTTCCATTCCAAAATAATTATTCGTAGCATGATGGTCGATGACGAGAGTATATTTTGCTTTCTCGACCAATGCAAAGTACTCGCAAACTCTATCAAGATTCGGGCTATCTAGGACAATAGCAACTTCATACTTTTTTACTTTGGGATTTAATTCAATGCCCTTTAAAATATCTTTAGATTTCTCAGGGATATCCTTACATGACGCGAATAAATCTATATTTTTTATATTGAATGTTGTATTTAAAAACTCACGCATAGCATACATGCTACAAAGCGAGTCTGGGTCAGGGTCAACATGACCAATTATACATACACTTTTATACCCTTTTATCTTATCAATCGCCCTTATTATATCACTCTTTTTCATGTGAATATTTTACCAATATCCTAAAAAAATTGCAAGAAAACTCATATCCAAAAAAGGCAAAAGAGATTTAATATTCCACAAAATAAACAAAAAGTTATCCACATTTTGTGGATAACTCTGTGGATAACTTGTGGATAACTACATATTTCGTGTGGATAACTCATATTTCGACAAGATTTTTAACCTTATTTTGTATGTCAACTAAAAGTTCCATTTAGAAGTGCATTTTGCAAATATTTGACCAGAAAATTTTAATTTTACATTTTAAATATTCTATTTAGAGTGTTTCACCTTCTCCTGCATTTACACCGTACTCTTTAACCAAATCTCTTAATTTTAATCTTCCTCTAAGTGATTCACCTAAACTCAAAATATCGGTGTTTTCATCATCTATGTAAATTTTATTTGCAACCTTTCTATAAGTCTCTTTTGTCTCTTTGTCTTCTTCATTTAAATTACTTATAAATAGTTTGCTTGGATAATAGTAAAAGCCAGGCCCAATACAATCAATATGTCTTCCTAGCGACATCGTTTTATATAAATCATCGGTTGATGAAGTAGTTCTATATGCTATAAACTCAGCAACGCTCTCATTTTTGTGATATATGCCGATTGTTAATTTATTAGAAAACTCTTCAATATATTTTACATTTAGATATTCACGGATATCTTTTTCTCTCGAGACATCTTTTGGAATATCATATTCTGGAAAACTGGCATAAACTCTCAATTTTTCGCCATTAAAATATTCTTTAGATAACGCGTTGATTAATTCATTTAGTTTAATTTTCATAACTCGCTCCTTAACTTTGTTAGATTTTATCATATTGTAACTTGATTGTCAATAATAAACTTAAAACATTATCAAATTTACATAAGATTTATGCACAAATTTATTAATTTCTCCAAAATGATATGGCTCATAAAAAAAACAAAAAATCGATAGATTTTGGTGTATAAGATTTTTATAATTTGTCCTATTTTATCCAGATTTTAAATATACTAATCTATGAAGAAATCTCGCATTTTCAGCCGGTTTATCAATAGAAATAAGTTTATAATCATTTTAGTCTGTATAATGTTTATCTTATCCTTATGCATGTATCAAATTGTTGCATTCAGCGTTGCTAGTTACAACGGGATAACAATAGTTCTAGACGCCGGCCATGGCGGACGAGATGGTGGTAGCGTTGGCGCAAATGGGACAATTGAAAAGGAAATTAACCTAAAATATACGCTAGCGCTTAAAGAAAAACTAACTACCGCTGGTTATAGAGTTGAACTAACGCGAAAGACAGATGATGGATTATACTCACCTACAGCAAGCAATAAAAAACTCAGCGATATGCGCGAGCGATTTAATATTATCCAGCGAACAAATCCCAATCTAGTTATCAGTATACATATGAACAGTTTTACTGATTCTAGTGCCAGTGGAGCGGAAGTTTATTATAGAATCAACGATGACGCCAGCAAACAAGTTGCAGATTATATCCAATCATCGATAAACACATATTTAGGAGCAAAACGGACAGAGGGTAAAGTAGGCGATTATTATATATTAAATTGTAGTTATTATTCGTCTGTTTTAATTGAATGTGGCTATCTTTCTAATCCGAATGAAGAAGCCTTATTAAATACAGACGATTACAGAGAAAAATTTATTAACGCTGTTTATAATGGACTTTTGTTATATTTTGGAAATTTTAATACAAATATTTAAAATCTCAATAAAAATGCAACATTTTTTATAAAAAATGATAATTTAAAGCAATGCTTTTTAATTAAATTAGTTATACTATTTTTATTGGATATTCTCTAGGCACTATTAGTATAACAATAAGATTCTTATATCTAAACACAATATTGATACATTAAATAATATTTTATTTTTTATATAAAAATTGATTATTGTATAAGTAAATGAAATATAACGCATAGAAATTTAATTTTATAAAATCTATAGTGCATGAGTTTTGCGTGTACGAACTAATGTAGCGCAATAAAACTGTATTAAAGAATCAATATTTACGGGCGCAAAAATATAACATGGGTTATTAAGCCAATGTTATATTTTTATCTAATAGATACTGCAGTTCAACGATTTATAAAAAACTGAACTATTTTATCTTCTAAAAACTATGTCATGAATTCTATCTAAATCATCTCTTGAATAATAATCTATGTAAATTCTACCCTTATTATCGTTACCTATTACAGTAACTTTAGTACCAAATTTTCGCTGCAGTTCTGCTATGAACTCATTTAATTCTTCACTAGGAAGTTTACCAACTTTCTTTTTCTTTTTATTACCAAGAATAGCATTAACTTCTTTCTCTAAATCTCTAACAGTCAACTTATCTTTTGCTACTTTCTTAGCGAGCATTAATTGTGTTGCATAATCACTAACTGATACCAATATTTTCGCATGACCGAATGAAACCTTACCCTTTTCAACCAATTCAAGTACTTCTGGATATAAACTCAATATACGAATTGAGTTGGCAATTGCCGGACGGGATTTGCCAATACGCTCAGCAACTTTCTCTTGTGTTAGACCATATTCGTCCATTAACTTTTTTATACCCTTAGCAACTTCTACAGGGTTTAAATCTTCCCTTTGTAAATTTTCTATAATAGCAATCTCTGCCACTTGTTTATTAGAATAGTTTTTTACTACAGCATCAATTTCTTTAAGTCCACAAATTTTACAGGCTCTAAATCTTCGTTCACCTGCTATTACCATATAACCGTCGGGCATTTTATTTACAATGATAGGTTGAATAAGCCCATGAATTCTAATACTCTCTGCTAGTTCATTTAAACTTTCTTTATCGAAATTCTTTCTAGGTTGATTAGGATTTGGATATACCTTATTAATATCAATTTTTTCGATATCTCCGCTTCTCATTTGGTATTCTCCAATATGACTCTCTTCATTTTTTTCAATCTTCTTTTCTTCTTCAACTTCTCTGTCATAAACTTTTAATAGACTGTCAAGTCCTCTACCTAAACCCATTTTCATATATTTTCTCCTTTTTGTTCCACGTGGAACATTCCACAATGAAATCTATAATTATTATATCAAAATCAATTTGCGTGGTCAAATAATTTTTGTATATATTTAAAAATTAAATATATTTTTATCATAATGTATAAAATTAATAATTCTCAATGTTTAATATTTGGACACCGATATATTATTTCCAACAAATTAATAAGTTTTCTTTAAACTCCAATACAACAAAACGATAGGATAGATATTAATACATTATCATAATTGTAATTAATTATAAATAGACTGAACAAAAGTTATTAATTATATCTTGATTTAATAAAATGTTCCACGTGGAACAATATATTAATGTTTTTTTTACCAGACCGAATAGTCATAGAAAAAATAGACTAAATAATATGTCATATACTTTAATATAAATACATAATTTATTTTTTTGTATTGTTAAAATGTTTTAATTTATGTAATTCAGACGATTATGTTTGATCTTCCTAATAATCTTAATAACTACAATTAACACTATATTTTAAACTATAGAACTGATATATACCAATGTTCCACGTGAAACATTGTCTAATTTATTTTTATAAAATTAGTACTTGTATATTTTTATGCCAATTGCAATTGGTATATTTCTTTATAATGAAATCTTGCCATTATTTAAATATTTAGTTTATTGAAGTAATACAAATAATTACACGAATAGAGTATTGATAATATTGTACATATGTATATATTTTTTATAATTTAAATTTATAATTTATGCTATTGTGATTTGTATCAAGCAAATGGCCGGTTAAATTACTTAGACAAGTCACTTATTGCCTTATATTAAATAGCATGTAACAATATTAATGATATTACGGCAAACAAATTTCCATATACGATTTGATTAATGTATATTTTGCTTTGTTGTAAAAATCTCTATAATAATATCTTGTTATTATACATGGAGAGATAATATATTCTTGAAATGTTAATACATTATGATACAATGTTCCACGTGGAACATTTAAAAAGCAAATATAATTCATTAGATATATTTGCTTTTTAATTTGATTAAGATTTCTGTTGTGATTATATGTAATAAAATAATTGACTAATCTAAAAATACAACTTATTGCCTTTTTAAAAATTCTTCGCTTAGAGCCTTGTAGGCAATTGCCCCTTTACTTTTGCTATCATATAATAAAATAGGTTTTCCGTGACTTGGACTTTCAGCAAGTCTAATATTTCTAGGAATAGAAGTTTCGTATACTTTTTCACCAAAGTATTTCTTTATCTCTTCAGCCACCTGATTAAACAACAAACTTCGATTATTCTTCATGGTTAGAACAATCCCTTCAATTTCGATCTCGGGGTTTAAATGCTTTTTTATAAGCCTTATTGTATTCATTAGTTGTCCAACACCGATAAGAGGAAAATACTCACATTGAATAGGTACAATAATACTATCTGTAGCAGTCAAAGCATTAACTGTGAGCAGTCCAAGAGTAGGAGGACAATCAATAAATATGTAATCATACTTATCTTTTACTACGCTAAGCGCCTCTCTTAAGATATTTTCTCTATTTTCAGCGTATACTAAATCAACTTCTGCGCCAGCCAAATCTGCAGTCGAAGGAACTACACTAAGATTCCTAACAACTGTAGGGCAGGTTGCTTCATCTATTGTTGCCTCACCAAGCAATACTTCATATATAGAATTTTGTCCTTTTTCAATATCCACTCCAACGCTAGTACAAGCATTACCCTGTGGGTCAATATCTATCATTAAAACTTTATATCCGGCATCAGCAATATAAGATGCTAAGTTAACACACGTTGTAGTTTTTCCAACTCCACCTTTTTGGTTAGTTACTGAAATAATTTTTCCCATATAGAATTCTCCTTATTTTAATAATAATATAAATCAATTATTTTTGCAATTATTTAAACAAAAATTTTTGAAATTTTTATAAAATTTGCCATTTTTTACGTATTTTTATCGAAATTTTGTGTGTTTTTAGAAAATTTTTTAAATATTTATAAGCTGTCGCCAACTTTAATTAATTCAACAAATTTCTTGACTATAACCCATATTTTTTATTATAATTGTCACATAAAAATTAATTAAAAATAGGAGAAAATTTGTGGGAGTAAAATATTCAATAGTTGTTCCTGTGTTTAATGAAGGTGATGTCGTTAAAATCTTTTATGAAGCGATCACTCCAATTATGGAAAATTTAAAGGAATCGTACGAAATAATTTATGTAAACGATGGTAGCCGTGATAACACCTTAGAATGTTTAACTGATCTAAGTTCAAAAGATTCACGCGTTAAAGTAATTAGTTTTGCGAGAAATTTTGGGCAACAACCTGCAATTTTTGCAGGCTTTGAGCACTCGTCAGGCGAAGCGGTTATTACAATGGACGTAGATTTACAGGACCCAGTGGAAGTCGTTCCGCAAATGATTGAAAAATGGAAGGAGGGGTATGAAATCGTCCACGGCAAACGAAGCAGAAGAAAGGGTGAATCCTTCTTTAAGAAATTTACTTCTTCCCTTTACTTAAAGGTTCTTCAAAAAATAAGTGGTCTACATATTCCGCAAGATGTTGGCGAATTTAAATTATTAGACAGAAAGGTGATAGATGTTATCAACTCTATGCCTGAACACGATAAGTATCTCCGTGCCCTTACTTCGTGGGTGGGCTTTAAACAGGCAGAAGTTGAATTTGTTCGACAAGAGAGAGTTGCAGGGAAAACAAAATATTCAGTTAAGAAGTTAGTTAAACTCGCAGGGAACGGAATTGTCTCGTTTTCCACTTATCCTTTAACTATTTCAACTAAACTTGGATTGGTCCTAGGCGGTTTGAGTCTTATAGCATTTTTAACTTTCATAGTACTCGCATGTTGTAAAATTTTCTTGCCTTTAACGGCATGGTTGTTCCCGACTATTACGCTACTGTTCTCGATCTCTTTTGTACTAAATGGATTCCAAAATATTTACTTGCGCCGTACATATGACGAAACTAGAAATCGTCCGCGCTACACAATTTCTCAAAGAATTAATTTTGATAACTAACATTTACTTTAACACTCTAAAATTTGAAATACTTTAGAAAAAATTGATATAAAAATATGACTGAAAGTTTAAAAATCGAAGCAAACAATAACACAAAACAAATCGTTAAGCAATCAAATAATAAAAAAATTTTATTAAATTGTTTAATTATCTTTTTGGTATCAGTCTTATTAATTATACCAATAATGACATCAAACAACCTATATGGCACAGATTTGCAGTACCACCTATCCGTTATATATTCTTTAGACAACGGGTGGCACAATGGTGAATTTCTCAGCAAAATAGTAGGACTAATCGCACAAGATTATGGTTACGGGACAGGTTTATTTTACTCCACAATCCCCGCTGGCACAGCGGTAATATTTATGAATTTATTCAATTTACCTGTTAATGTTGCTCTTGGTTTTGAATTAGTTTTACTATTCTCGCTATCTGGATTTATGACATACGGCTTCGTGTGTTCGTATAGCAAGAATTACAAAATTTCTTTAATCCTATCGATATTTTATATATTTTCTCCATATATACTTCATGATTTATATTCTCGGTTTGCTTTTAGCGAATTATTTTTAATGTTGTCCGTTCCTATGATTTTCTGGGGACTACATGCGCTTATTAGCCACTCAAACTATAAATTATTTTTTCCTTTATTCACAATTGGTTTTAGCATATCATTTTTGTGTCATTTTACACTCACTTTATATGTCGCTATATTCGCTTTCATATATATAATGTTTTATATTAAGGATTTTATAAAATCTTATAAATTCGTAATTTTTATAGTAGCCACTTTATTGGTTCTATTAATAACGGCAACTTACTATGTGCCTATGATTATGAATTACGGATTGGTTTCTATTGGAGATATGGCAAGGCCTCCTATGGACCTTTATAAAGACACACTAACTTCATTTTTTAGTGTATTTGGATTTCAGGCAGGGATTTGCTGGGCTATATTTATAATATCTACAATACTTATCATTAAAAATAGAAAAGCCCTTACCCGTCAAATAATTTGCGCATATGTAATTTATTTAATTGGATTTATAATGACGACTCCAATATTTCCGTGGTTTATTATGCCAGAACTTGTCTGCATGATACAATTCCCAATACGCCTTTATTTAATACTCTGCACATTATCTCTTCCTGTAATTTTCTATATCTACAACTCGCTATTTTCAAAGACAGTATTAATTAAAGTGGTAGCAATCGTAGTCTCCGCGGTGTTGTTATATTCATTCGGATTAAATATTAACTCAGCCTACTTTGTTACAAATGAATATTACTTAATAGCATCTAGTACAACAATGCACTTCCCAACTCTAAGTTTTAATCACGGACTGGGTTATATGAAAAATGGAGATTATCTCCCTATAAATACTGATGAAAATTATCTATTTACTCGAGTAAACGACAATGTTGTATTATCTTCGAACGCTGAAATTTTAGAATTTACAAACTACCAAGATTTAAATATGGTAAGATTTATAGTAAGCGCGAACGAAAGCGACTCATATGTCGATTTAAAAATACCTTATGATAATATTCAAGACTGTTCCATTTTACGATATTCAACTAATAATGAATCTAATATAAGTGAATTCGATTACACGATAGAACCTGTTGAATACAATGGTCAACTTATGGTTCGTTTTGTATTTCCTGCTTGTGACTATGAAACTCAAATTAGTATAGAGTATGTAGAAGGTAGTGCACTAGATAGATACCTTGTTTCGCACCCATTTGAATTCATCGTAAAATCTGGAAACGCGGAATTTTCCAATTTCGTAAAAACTGCGGTGAACGAATATTCGGTTGAAATAACAACTGACACGGAAACCTCCATAGAGTTGCCCACATTGTATTATAATGGATACAGTATAAATTATGTTACAGCAAATGAAACCGTTTCGCTCTCGGCAATTAATGGTGAAAACGGATTTGTTGAAGTAAATGTAAAAGAATCTGGAACTTTAACTCTAACATTTGAAGGAAATTATATAGACATTGCAAATATAATATCGATTATTGGAACAATATTGTTTGCTATAACCCTTATTGCACTCTTAATAATTCCACGCGAAAAATTTACTAATATTGCAAATGCGATAACAGGTTATCTAACTAAACATAAGACAATCGCTGAAATTATCCGCTTTTTGATAGTTGGAGGAATAGCAACTCTCATAGATATGTTCTTCATGGGCGTAACAATGTATGCGATTGAGCCAAACATTTATGATAGTTTCATTAATGTATTTGTCAATACTCCGTCACCGTCCACATTCGCTACAATAATGGGAACAACTGTCGGTTTTATATGCGGACTAATTGTCAATTATATTCTTTCTATTATCTTTGTATTTAATGAGAAAGGAAAGAGCAAGTCGGCAAAAGGCTTTATAATCTTTGCACTTCTCAGTCTCATAGGCTTAGGAATTAATATGCTTGGAACATATATTGGCTATGATTTGCTAAATCTTCATCAGTGGTTAGTGAAAATAATTATGGTATTTGTCGTGCTTGTATATAACTATATCTCAAAGAAATTAGTTTTGTTTAGAGATAAATCTAAAAAAGTTGACTCGACGGATAAAACTAGTTAAAATTTTGTAAGCGCATTGAGGTAAAATTCTTTCATGCAATAAAGGAAAAAGGGACTAAAGAATAATGACTCTAACAAAAACTAAAGATTCTAAAAAAGTTTTTTCAATAAAAATAATACAACTTTTTCTTGCTATTGCTTGTATTTTGATACTCTCTGCGCTACTTAGTTTCACTTTTAACGTATCGCAATACGCATTTGGTCATGACATACGATATCATTACGAGATAATTAGGGCGCTGTCTACAGCATGGGATTCTGGCAGTGGATTTTCCCGCATACTCGATTTAGTCGGTCAAGATTATGGATACGGAACTGGCTTATTTTACTCTTTAATTCCCGCGGGAACTGCTGTTGTTTTGATGAATATATTTTCTCTCTCAGTCGCAGAATCTATAAGTTTCGAAATCTTTTTGCTTTTAGTTGCTAGCGGAATAATAATGTTTTTCTTTATGAAATCTATTACAAAAAATACTCTCATTTCAACTGTTGTCGCTTGTATTTACATCTCGTCACCATATGTAATAACTGATATATATGTTAGATTTGCTTTTAGTGAAATGTTTTTAATACTCGCCGTTCCTCTTATAATGTGGGGAATATATGAATTGATAATAAATAAAAATATACGAAAATTTTTTATCCCTTTCGTATTAGGCTATTCTATCGCGATAATGACACACTTAACCATGACTGTGTTCTTAACTGCAGTTATATTAATATTCATTTTAATATACATAAAGGAGATTTTTAGATATAAATTATATATTCCGCTTATTATTGCTACCATCTGTGTGCTTTTAATTTCTTCGGTTTATTACGTACCTATGTTGATAAATTACCCAAATATCGGGTTAGATAAAATGAGTTACACAAGTGCGTTTTTATCTTTTAATGGGTTATGGTCGTTCATACTGGTCTGGTTAATATTTTCTAGTATTTTAAATATATTCACCATTTGGGTATTCGCTAAAAATTTAGCATACAACCGCGGAAATAACAGCAAAAACAAGAAAGTACTATTTGCCTTCTTGCTACTGACATTTCTTATGTCAACCTGTCTTTTCCCTTGGTTTATCTTGCCTGATTTCGTTGGAATAATTCAATTCTCATGGAGAATGTTTATAGTAAACATGCCTTTGCTTGCTATTTCAATAGGATACTTATTAAAAAACAGTGAGTTCTTTTCTCATAAATTTTCACTGATTTTTGGCACGGTTATATGTTTAATCGGTTCGCTAAGCATGGCAATTAATTATAACTTTTGCCTTAACGGGAAAGCGTCAAATACAATAGATAAATACGTATCAAGTCAATTAATTAATGGTAAAAGCGAAAACTTAGGACTAGGCGCGAGTAAAAAGGGAGATTATCTCCCAAACGGTTGTACCACTGATTATTTATTTAATAGGGCACAAAATATGATTTTAGAAACAGATGTTAAATTAACGGAACTCGCGAATTACCAGTCAATAAATCAACTTTCATTCATGATAGGAAAAAATAAAGGCGGATATGCAGTACTTGATCTTCCTTATGATTTATTTGAAGACACTGAAATTTATCAAATTTCTAGCGATTATCACGAGGAAAAACTAAATGTGGTAAAATCAAACAATAACGGGAATTTACAACTCAGTTTTGAAGAATATTCTAATGAATGTAAAATCACAATAAGTTATAAAGAAAATAGCAATCTAGACAACTATCTAAAACAAAATCCTTTCGAATTTGTAGTAAAGAGCGGAGATGTTGAGTTTACGAATTTCATAAAGCAATCCGCTTATGATTATACGGTCGATATAAATGTTACATCTTATTCTTCTATTGAATTGCCTTCATTATATTATAAAGGTTATAAAATAACACTTATCTCTAACGGAGTAGAAGAGGAAATCTCACATACTCTCGGCGAAAATGGATTTATAGAGATAAGTTTAGAAAATAGCGGAACTTTACATGTTGAATTTGTTGGAGATTATATAAAAACTTCTAACTATGTTGCAATAACCGGCGCTGTTCTTAGTATAGTTTTATCTATCGTCTGCTTTGCAATTCCTAAAAAATATACGCTTCTAAATGAAAATACTGTTTCGCAATAAAAATCACAAGTCAAACCCAAAATCATACTCTATTAAATTTTTGTAGAATTAAATTTCCATCTCTTTCAAATGATTCGTTTAAAGAGATTAATATAATCTTAAATAAATCATAATTTTGTTTATAATTTAATTCGGTAACTTCATTTTAAAAATGTTTATATAAATTTTTAAGAAATACTTGCAAATTTTATCGTTTTGTTATATACTACTACATAGTCTAGTACATATGGGCTAGATTTACTAACCCAAATCTTGTAAAAATCAAAAAAGTTTGCGAAAACGTTGAGCAACTCGTCATAAACCAGTGTTTCACCATATATTCTCGACACGTACACTTAACAAACATTTTTCCGCGAGAACTTGTGAGAGCGGAAAGAGGAGCACTTGACCAAGAAGCCTATAATTGCGCTATGAAATAAGCAATTTGGCATAAGGTCGCAGTGCACCGAAACATTCACTCTCAACACAAAATATCTCACGAGCACTTGTGCGGAGTGAGAAGAGGAGCGACCGAACAAAAAGTCAACATTTGCGTAAACTCCGTTTAGCAAATTGACATAAGTTCGTGTCGCGACGAGCGTTCATAGCTCAGCTGGATAGAGCGTTGGTCTACGGAACCAAAGGTCGGGGGTTCGAATCCCTCTGGACGCACCAAAAAAAAATGCGCTATTAGTATGGCGCATTTTTTATTTTTCCACTTTTATTCTATCTGGATTATTTTTAATATGATAATAGGTTAATTTTTATTCGCCCAATGACTTTTTGTATAAAGATTTATAATATTCATTGTTCTTAATCAAATCATCATGCCTTCCTTTGCCTACGATATTTCCTTTTTTAATTAGAATTATCGAGTCCGCAAACGTTATAGTCGAAAGCCTATGTGCTATTAAAATTATCGTCATTCTTGAAGACAAATCTCTAATTACTTCCATCACTTCATCTTGTGCTGTATTATCTAGCGAACTTGTTGCCTCATCAAAGATCATTACTTTTACATTTCTACATAGTGCCCTTGCTATACATAATTTTTGTCTTTGTCCACCAGAGAGTTGACACCCGCCTTCCCCAATGACACTATCCCATTTTTTAGGTAGAGAAAATACATAATCTTTTAGTTTTACTCTCTCGCACAACTGCCAAATTTCTTCATCTGTAATTTGACTATTTATCATTTTAAAATTCTCGTGTATTGATAAATTAAATAGGTATGGGAATTGATTTACAATGGCGATATTGTCTCTTATAAACCGCTTACTTAAATTGTCTATTTCATTTTCTCAAAGCAATATTTCGCCAGAATTTTTATAGTATAGATGCCCAATTAGACTTGTGATTGTACTTTTACCACAACCGCTTTCACCAACAAAGGCAACTGTAGTTTTAGGCTCTATAGTAAAAGATACATTTTTAAGAACTTCTAAATTAGGTATATAAGAAAAATTGACATTTTTAAACTCTATTTTTCCAGTATAATTTTCCTCATAACCCTCGCCATATTGGTCAATATTTTCAGGTTTTGGATAAACTATATCGAACAATCTCTCCGCGCATACTTCACATTCCGCAAGTTTGTATCTAAAATCTCCAAACTCATTTGCAAGAGTAAATGTATGGTCTTTATATAGATAACATGTGTAAAAGACTGTAGATGTCAAACTATAGTTCATCATTAAGAACATACTTACGCCCATAAACAAGAAATCGCTAATGTTAACAATGGCATCAGTTATTTTACAGAGTAACTCGTCAACATAATACTCATGATTGTCTTTTTTTATAAATTCCTTTTGAGAGTCTCCCACAAGTGCAAGTACATTATTATCACAATTTAAGGTCTTTATGTCTTTAACCGCGCGAATTGTTTCAATAATTTTTGAATTAACAACTTCTCTTTGTGCTTTTACCTTGGGTTTTAGTTTAGACAAATAGTGAATTCGTATGGTATATGCTAATGACACTATAACAACTGAGATAAATACAAAAAGCCCCAAATACGCATTAAGAAAAAATATATAAATGAGATATGAAAACCTGCGTATTATATTTACTACTTTTTCTGTTAATGATTTAAATCTCTCCGAAATATGGTCAATATCAGCAGTTAGACGAGTGACAATCGTCCCCGAGCCCATATTATCGAAATAACTCATCTTTATATTTAATGCAGATTCTATTATCTTTTGTTGTAAGTCAAATCTAACTTTATTCTCTAGATTCTTATAAAAGTAAGTATTTGCATAAGAAAGGAGTTTCGAAATCAAAAGAATTGTAAGATTAATTCCCGCATATTTCCATACTGCCCCATAGTTTGCGTCCATCATCGCTGAGATAATATTTGCAACCAGCATTGCACTAAAAAATGAGATTACGGCTTTAATTAATAATATAAAGACGAAGGCTATGTAGAGTGCAATATGTTTCTTATAAAATTTTAGAATCTGCCTTAACGCTGGAAATCTTTTTACTTTAGCCATGTGATTTCCTCGTCATTCTTTATATATTGTTCGCAAAGTTCATTCAATAGTGGAATATGTTTATTAGAGCATGTTTTATTTATAACGCCTTTAACATCTCTTAAAAATCTTGCTAAAACTAAAAGTTTGACTTGTCCTTGAATTCTCAAAGGAATTTTACCTTTGTTCATGTATTTTAAATATCCGTTTAAAAACCCTTGACAAAGTGAAACTTTACTACTTCTAAATCCAGATAGAATGTTATAATAAAAGTTCATTATATCATAACTATACATTAAACTTTCGTTATCTACAAAGACAATCTTTTTACCATTATAAAGAATGTTTCCAAATTTAACATCTCCGTGAATTAGCGCTATCGGTTCTTTATCAAAACTTTTAATGAGCCTGTTGATGAAGTTTAAAATTTCTTGTTTTTTAAAAGATATTAATGTTTTTTCTTCTAAATTATTATAGATAAACTCAACATCATCTTGTAAAGTTGTTTGTAAATCATTTTTATCTAATGTTCTAAATTCGTTTGATTTATATGCTTTAAGTTTTATTAATTCTTTTGCAACAATTTTTCCAAGTTTATTCCCCTCATCAAAAGAAAGAGTTGCATGCTTATCCATTTCTTCAAACTCAATATAATCATAAACAAAATAGAAAGTATCTAGAGATTTAAACCTTCCATAAAACCTCACAGGACTTATTGGAATTTTTAGATTTTCAAGTACAGCATAACAATTTTGACAATGCTCAAAATGTCTTTTTTTATTTTTTTTCATGAGTTTAAGAAAATATTTATGTTCGCCATCTGTACATTTAAAAGTTAGATTATCTGGTGAATAACTTCCTTTAACTAAAGTTATGTCGAACCCTTTAAGTTCTGGAATATTTTTTAATAATTTAATACCGGAAAGATATTTACTAAGACAAATTTTTCCTTTAATTAGATATTTCTTTTGAATGTATTTGATTATATTATCGATTTTTTCAAAGTTCTCTTTTCTAAAACTTTTATTTAATGTTTCACATATGTTTAGCAAATAAGTATAATTGCAACATTTTAAAAAACCTTGTGGAATAGAAAAATTAAATAATCCATCTAAATATCCACGCGCAAATGCAAGATTTTTCTCGTCTTTAAAATCCGAGCGAGCATAACACCATATAAGTGATAAAGAAAGTTCTTTATAATCTGTATGCTCAAAATCAATAACCCAAATTTCATTGCCATTCAGCAAAAAATTGCTCGGTTTTATGTCGGTATGACCATACACCATAACACTATTTTTTATAAGGTTATGATTTGTAGATAAAAAACCTTTAATATAATCAAAAAATTTTATTTGACTTGCAGATAGCAATTTTTGATACTTTTCTAGATTTATTGAGAGTTCATCAAGCGTTAAATTTACTCTTTTAACTATATTATTATAAGTCTCTTCATTTACAGGTCTATCCGGGAAAATCCTTCGTAATCTTCGATATTTTTCTCCAACTATAAATCCATATTCGTAAATGAACTTAGGTGCATACTCGTCCAACTTTTCCTTTAACAGAACACCCTTTGTAGTTTCTTCAATTATGTAACTATTTTCTTCATCATAATTTCCGCTTTCAATGACTTTTGGGTGCGGAATTTCTGCTTGTGTAAGCAACTCATCTAAATCATTTCTAACTTTGAACTTGCCTATCTTTAAGAAATATTCATTTTTCCCTTTCTTAAAATATTTCTTTATTGAACCAGAATACCCACCTTGTGCATCAATAAAATCTGTCGCGTTTTGTAAAAACTTAATCTTTTGTAACTCCATTTTAACCTCAATGAGATTATATCATATGTTTAGAAGTTTTGATATATATAAATTTAAAACTTAATATAAGTTTTTCTAATACCTGTTATTGCTGTCCACATATTTCATTGACTACTTTTTTAGCAATGTCATTCGACTCCAAAAAGCATGCATAAATAGTGCGTTTCGTTGGTTTATATCCTTCAATATTTACAATTTTTAATTGATTTTGCTTAACATATTCTCTTGGATAAATACCAATACCCGCACCGTTTTTAATCATTTCCAAACACTGATTATCATTCTTACATTCCATAAATTTATTAAATGAGTATTTTATCCATGCATTGTCGTTCCTTCCTGATCTTTCCTTCATAATTACATAATACTTGGACAATTCTTCAAATGTCATGCTTTCTGGCAACTGAAAATATGCAGGATTGTAAACAAAGACATAATTAAGAGCACAAATCTTTTTAAGTGCAACTTCTTTTACATTAAATTCATCTCCACTTTTCAAGATAACAAGGTCAAATTTACCATTTTGTAACGACTCCACAACTTCATTTTCATAAATATATTCACAAAATTCGATATTAGTATTTGTTAAAATTTCTTGTATTCTTCTAATTTTATTAGTTAAAAACATACTCGCTAATGAACTAGATATTGAGATTTTAAAGTCTTTGACGCCGTCAAACGACTTTTTCCTTAAAGTTTCAATTATGGCTTCTTTAAAATACTTGTTTCCAATGCGCGCATGCTCGTACAATACCCTGCCTTCATCGGTCAGTATAACACCGCGAGTGTTACGATTAAAAAGGGTCACACCCATGCTCCACTCTAAATTCTTCATCGATTGGCTTAGTGCAGATTGAGAAATCCCTAAGGACTTTGATGCCATTGATAAACTACCGTGTTTTGCAACGCTGATAAAATATTTTATTGCATCATAATTATAATCTAAAATTTTAATATCTTCCATTTTAATCTCCAATGACATTATACTTTAAGCCAATTTAAAACACAAGTTTTTTGTTGCCTTATAAGTTGAAAAATTTTTATATTTGTGATAAAATAACATTATGGAAAATACTATTGTAGCACTTGCAACTCCACCTGGGAATAGTGGGGTTGCAGTTATTAGATTAAGCGGAGAAAATTCGTACGAAATTTTAAAGAAAATAACTCACGAAAAAGGCGAATTTACTCCTAGACATATGTACTTAAAAAATGTTTATGCGGGCGAAATTGTAGATAATTCTCTCGTTGTGTTTTTTGCATCTCCAAATAGTTATACAGGTGAAGATGTCGCTGAAATTCACTCTCACGGTGGATATTTTTTAGCACAAAAAATTATCGAAGAATGTATTAATTTAGGGGCAGTAATGGCTACTCCTGGTGAGTTTTCTAAACGCGCTTTTATTAATGGAAAACTCTCTATTGACCAAGCGGAAGGAATTATGGATTTAATCAATGCTGAGAGCGAAATGCAGGCAAAACTCGGCAGTTCGCTAGTTCAAGGTGAGTTGTTTAAGATGATTTCAAATTATCAAAACGAACTTACAGACATGCTCGCCGAAATTGAAGCAAAACTCGATTATCCAGAATATGAATATACTGCGAGTGAGAGTTCAAACATTATAAATAGAATTTCAACACTACTAGATAATCTCAACGGACTTATTGAAGATAGCACTAGCGGACTTATTATTAAAAATGGCGTACGAGTAGCAATCGTAGGTTCACCAAATGTTGGAAAATCTAGTCTACTTAATGCTCTCACCAAATCTAGTAAGGCGATTGTAACCGATGTTGCAGGAACCACACGAGATATTGTGGAAGCAGAATACGAATATAAAGGAATTATTTTCCGCCTATTTGATACCGCGGGCATACATGAGAGCAATGATATTGTTGAAAAAATCGGCATAGATAGAGCAAAACGCGCGCTTGAAGATAGTGACATTGTCTTACTCGTTAGCGACGAAAAAAATATCTGCAATATTTCCACAAACAAACCACATATTCGCGTGTTTAATAAGAGCGATATTTCAAAAAAATCGGGTGATTTTGATATTTTTGTAAGTGCCATAACGGGCGAAAATTTAGATAAATTAAAAGAAATGATTTTCTCTCGCTCAGTTAAATCTAATATTCGCTCGGACAAATTTTACATTACAAATGTCCGTCATATTGAGTGTATTAAACGCGCTATTGAATCTTTAAACAAGGCAAAAAACGAGTTTAACTCAACCACATTTGACATAATAAGTGCTGAAATAAAGTCCGCTTGGCTTGCGCTTGGTGAAATCACTGGTGTCACAAGTAACGAATCTATTATTGATAAAATTTTCTCTAAATTTTGCTTAGGCAAATAATATATATTACTGGAAAGATTTGTCAGGAAACAACGAAGTATAAGCAAATTCGATATTAATTCAAGCATATGTCCACAATTTATTGTGGTGAATGCACAAGCATTTTAAAAATTTTATGTCAGTATAATTTTTACAACACATAGTCGTTATTAATTTTTAAAAAAGACTATGCAAAATAGTTTTATTGTGCTATAATATTTTGATGAGAAATTTTGTAGCAGATTATGATGCAATAGTTATAGGTGGCGGACATGCGGGAAGTGAAGCGTGTCTCGCTTTGGCGCGTCTAGGTAAAAAGACTCTTTTAACCACATTAAATCTTGATAGTATCGCCTTTTTGGCATGTAATCCGTCAATCGGCGGAACTGCGAAAGGTCAGTTAGCAGGTGAAATTGATGCTTTGGGTGGAGAAATGGGTGTCAATGCGGATAAGTCTATGCTACAACTTCGCATGTTAAATATGGGAAAAGGCCCAGCGGTACACTCTCTTCGTGCGCAAGTGGATAAAATCGTATATCATAACGAGATGAAACACACCATTGAAAGACAAAAAAATCTAGACATTTTGCAGTGCGAAGTTGCGGAAATTTTAGTTGAGAACGGAAAAGTTGTCGGTGTAAAAACTAGCATGGGAGAAGAATTTTCGTGTCGCGCAGTCGTGGTTGCAACAGGTGTTTATCTCAACGCTAAAATTATTATTGGAGATTTTACCAAATTCACTGGCCCAAATGGTTACGAACCTAGTACCATGCTCACTAAATCACTCATAGATTTGGGAATAGAAGTTCGTAGATTTAAAACTGGTACGCCTGCTCGTGTAGACGGGAAAACGATCGATTATTCAAAATTTGAAGTTCAGCCAGGAGACGATTTAATCGGCGGATTTTCTGCAAAAACTAATAAAATAAAAAACAAAAAGGTGTGCTATTTGGGATACACATCTCCTGCTATGCACGATTTAATTCGTGAAAATATTTCACGCGCCCCGCTGTATTCAGGAAAAATCAATGGAATAGGTCCTAGATATTGCCCTAGCATTGAAGATAAAATTATGCGCTTTAGCGATAAGGAACGACATCAACTTTTCTTAGAACCAGAAAGTTCATTGACGGACGAAGTCTATGTTCAAGGCATTTCTTCAAGTATGCCGTGTGATATTCAGCGAAAGATGTATAGACTTATCCCCGGCTTTGAAAATGTAAAAATTATGCGTTTTGCATACGCTATTGAATACGATTGTATCAATGCTACTGAATTAAAAAATAATCTTGAATCTAAAAAGATTAGTGGACTATTTTTCGCCGGTCAAATTAATGGCACTAGCGGATACGAAGAAGCGGGCGCGCAAGGAATTATGGCGGGGATTAACGCCGAACGATACATTGATGGACTTTCTCCTTTTGTACTATCTCGCGATCAAGCGTATATTGGAGTACTTATAGACGATTTAACCACAAAAGATATAATTGAGCCATACCGCATGATGACGAGTCGCGCGGAATATAGATTGATTTTGCGTCAGGATAATTGCGATATCCGCCTAACCGAACTAGGTCACAAAATAGGACTTGTTGATAAAACTAGATATGCAAAATTTAAAAAGAAATTATCTCAAATTGAGTATGTGAAATCTACTCTCAGCACGATGAAAAATCCGCGAGAATTAAGAAATCTTTTTGAAGCAAAAAACGAAAGTTTACCTAAAACTGGACTCACTCTAAAAGAAGTTATAAAGAGAAACAATATTAATATTTTTGATGTATCTAGTTATTTTAATTTGTTTAAAGATATTCCTAAAAATGTCCTCGAATATATAAACACTGAAATAAAATATGAGGGTTACATTAAAAATGAACTAGAACTTATTGAAAAACAAAAGAAGACTGAAAACATAAAATTGCCTAATATTGAATACTCAAAAATCTCAGGATTAAGGCTTGAAGCACGACAAAAATTAGATAAATTTAAACCATCTACTCTCGGTCAGGCAAAAAGAATAGATGGTGTTAGCCCGAGCGATATAAATGTTTTGCTTGTATACTTGAAATTAAAAGGATATCTAAAATAAAACTCCTTAAATTAATCTTTCAAAAAATAAAATAAAGTTTACAACTTACATTTTAATATTTAGTTTATTTTTTAAAATTTAAAAACTATAATTTATAAATTTAATTAAACAATGCAAAATTTAGAAAAATATATAAATTTAATAGAAAACCATAATGACAAGTTTGAAAAATATTATCAAACTCTTATTTCATACAATGAAAAAGTCAATTTAACTGCAATCACAGAAAAAACTGATGTCTACTTAAAACACTTTTTAGATAGTATCTTACCTATCGATGAAATAACTAAAAATGCTAGTGTAGTTGATGTAGGTACTGGTGCGGGTTTCCCAGGCGTTCCAATTAAAATTGTTAGAGATGATATTAACTTGACACTAGTTGATAGTTTAAACAAGCGAATAAATTTCCTAAATGATTTAAAATCTATCCTTAATATAAATTATGTTTGCTCACACTCGAGAGCAGAAGATTTTTCAAAAAAGAATAGAGAATGCTTTGATTATGCTGTTGCGCGAGCGGTTGCTAAATTAAACACTCTTTTAGAATATCTTCTTCCACTAGTAAAGGTTGGCGGATATGTCTTAGCATATAAATCAACCAGCGCAAATGAAGAGTTAATTGAAGCGAAGCATGCAATATCCGTCCTTGGTGGAAAATTTATTAAAATTTTAAATTTTACTCTTCCTAATAACTTAGGGGAGCGAAATATTATAGTAATAAAGAAAATAAAACAAACATCGCTAACTTATCCGCGCGGACAAAATAAGCCAAAATTAAACCCATTGAAAAATTAAAAATTTTAAATTTCATTAAAAAATAATTAATTTTAGTTATAATTTTACTAATTTTTAATTATTTTTTATTTTTTTATTAATTAATTTTTATATTAAATCATAATTTAATTATAATTTTTTTTGTTTAATTGTTTTAATCGTATAAATTTATCCTGTTTTATCTACACCTATTTTCTTTTATATTCTTATAATATATACCTTATATACGCGTACGCGCACGCGTGCGCGAGAGAAAGTATTATTCTCAACTATAAATAAATTTATTATTATATGTTTAAAGTAAAATTTTTAACAAACCTTTTGTAATGCTTTTATCCATCAAAATATTAATTAAAAAATTTTTATTTGTTAAAAACATTTATAATTATTTTTTAATTTTCTAATTTTAAATATAAAAATTAAACAAATGGGCGTATTATTTGACAATTTTAAAAATTTTTAATATAATCTAATAAAATTTTGTTTTTATTTAATCTATTTCTTATTATGAACATAACGACTCTAACACTTAAAGATTTTAGAAATTATACTGAAGAGACAGTCAAATTTAGTGATGGTCTTAATTTTTTAGTCGGTGCTAATGCTCAAGGTAAAACAAATATGCTAGAAAGCATTTATTTAATTAGTGTAGGAAAAAGTCCAAAGAATAGCAAGGACAAGCAAATTATTAAATTTGATAAATCTAAATCTTTAATTGACCTAAATTTTACTACACGCGTTGGAAATAAAAACATTAAAATGTATTTAGATAAATCAAATAAGAAATCTATAAAAATAAATAATCTAAATATTTTAAAACTCACCGAACTAGTTGGAACACTGTCTGTTGTCTATTTTAGCCCAGACGAATTAAAACTTATAAAAGAAGTCCCCGAAGATAGAAGAAAATTCTTAGATGTTTCAATAAGTCAATTTGATAAAAATTATTTATACAACTTATTAAAATATGAAAAGATTTTAAAACAGAGAAATGCTATTTTAAAATCTAATGAAACAAACGAATCTAAACGCGAACAATTAAAATTGTTTACTCCACAATTAGTAGACACCGCAGAAAAGATTATATCAAAGCGACTAGAATTTATTGAAAAATTAAATAAAATTGCACCTATTATTCATAAAAACATAACCATAAGTGAAAATTTAAAAATTTCTTATAGTTATATAAAAAAAGAAAATTTAACTATTCGTGAGGACTTAACCAACTCATTAAATAACTCTATCGAAAAAGAATTGGAGTTGGGTTACACTACTATCGGGCCACATAGAGATGATTTAATATTTTATCTAGACGGATTAGATTGTAAGTTTTACGCAAGCCAAGGCCAACAACGAACGGTCGCGTTGGTAGTAAAATTATCTCTAATGGAAGTTATCAAAGATGAAATAGGTGAATATCCTGTTTTACTTTTAGATGATGTCTTGAGTGAATTGGACGAAGATAGACAGATGCGTTTGCTAAACATGACAGTTAAATATCAAACAATTATCACATGTACTCAAATACCAAAAATAAATATTCCTTATAATTTTATAAAGATAAAAAATGGAACAATTGAAAAATAATTCAATAAAAATTTAAAAATCTTATAAAATTAGCAGTAAAAACAAGAAAAATTCACCCAAAATGGTGAATTTTTTAAAATTTTTAATATTTTAGTAATTGCGACTTTATATCATTAACTAGCGTCTTGACATGTGGATTAACTTTAATTTGATTACTTATTTTATCTCTCGCATGCATAATCGTAGTATGATCTCTACCACCGAATATCTCTCCTATTGCTGTAAGCGGAATATTTAACATATCATTTATTAGATAGATACACATTTGTCTTGGTTCAACAATTTCTTTATTCTTTTTCTTTCCAATTAAGTCTTCCTTTGTAACTTTGAAGAAATCACAAACTGTATTCATAATTTTTTCTGCATCTAGATTTGTTCGTTCTGTCTCTCCATAGTCTTTAAGTGCTTCATGAGCATCTTCCATACTCGCATGCGATTTTCCTATCAAACTTGAATAGAAAACTATTTTTGATAATATACCTTCCATTTCACGAACATTAGTGCTCGCCTTTTGTGCAATAAAGTCGATTACATCTTCATCTACCAAATATCCTTCCTGACTGCACTTCTTTCGAATAATTGCAACCTTTGTTTCATAATCTGGTTCTTGAATATCTTGTATAAGTCCGCTAGAAAATCTACTTCTAAGTCGTTCTTCTAACGCGCTCATATCTTTTGGCGAGCGGTCGGACGCAATTATTATTTGTTTATTGTTTTGATACAAATCGTTGAATGTGTGGAAGAATTCTTCCTGTATACCCATTTTATTACTGATAAATTGAATATCATCTATCATAAGGACATCTACATTGCGGTACTTGTCTCTAAAATCACCATTTGCTTTATCTTTACCATTGCGGATAGATTCAACATAGTCGTTAGTAAACTTTTCGCAAGTTACATACAACACATTTAAGTCCGGTCTATGCTCGTTTAGATAATTCCCTACCGCGTGGAGTAAGTGTGTTTTACCAAGTCCTACACCTCCGTATATAAATAGTGGATTAAACTTCTCGCTCGGGTGTTCAGCCACACTTTGCATAGCCGCACATACCACTTGATTTGATTTTCCTACAACAAAACTATCAAAAGTATATTTCTTATTGAACTTAGATTTGATTTGTGTAGTTTCACTCATCATCTTTTCTAGTTCTGCATCTTGGCGACGGATATCTTCTTCATATTCCTTCTGTTCTGTCACTCTAACAAATGTGTATGGTGTAAACTCTTGACGAACACATTTTGTTATCTTTTCAAATATACCTGGCTGTTTTACCTGATTTTTAGCGGTGACGCTCGGTGCCATAAGGATTAATTCGTCGTTGGCATACTGTATAGGCGTCAATGTATTTATCCATAAATCAAATGTTACAGCCGTTACTTCGTTCTCTAATTTGTTTAAAACTAACTTCCACTGGTCTAGTAAAAACATACTCTTCTCCCTAATCTGTATTTATTATATATCAAAAAGTGAACTTTGTCAATCTTAGATATTTGTAAATTTTAAGTTATCCACTGACATTAGTGAGTTATCAACATAAACATCAACATAGTTATCAACAAAAAATGTGCATAAAAATTGTGTAAATTGGGTCTAATTTCAAACTTTACACCACTAGATATTGTAAATATTCAAGTTATCCACTTTTCCACAATGCATAATAAAAAAATCACTATCAAAAACCAAGAAAAATTAATAAAATAAACAACGCACACGACACGCGATTTTTATCTATTTCTTAAGTAATTTCTTTGATTTGAAGTAGTTAATTATTTAGTTAATTTTTTGCTATTTTTAAATTAATTTTTTAGTTACTATTTTGATAAAAAAACTAGATTTTTTAGTTTAAATTTTGATTGATTAATTAATTTTTTAGTCAAACTTTTTGCTAATTTAATTAAAATTATAATATAATTTATTTTATTAATTTCAAAGGTGAAAAATTTGTCGAAAAATTTTTAAAAATTGTTTGACATATTTTAGACCGTTTGCTAATATAGTGGTGTATCATGATTTTGCGTTCAGGGGGTAGTAAAGTCAGGGAAGGAGAATTATGAAGTTTAGATGTGATGGACTAGAATTAAGCGAGGCAATAGCAGTTGTATCTAAGGCTATCGGTAATAGGACAACCTCTCAAATCCTTGAAGGTATAAAGATGGTATGCGAAGATGATAAACTGATTTTGACTGCTACCGACCTTGAGATTAGTATTGAAAAGACTATTAGAGCGGAAGTTATGAGTTCGGGCGAGACAGTTGTACCGGGAAGACTGTTTGGCGAATATATTAAGAAACTTACTAATGAGTCGATACTATGTGAGTTGAGTGAGAAAAACCATCTTAAAATCTCGTATACTGATAGCGAAGGTGTATTGCAGTGTATGGAAATCAGTGAATTTCCTAAACTTAAAGAGATTGAAAAAACCAACTATTTCGAGATTTCTAAGGAAAACTTTAAAAAACTTATCAATGACGTTTTCTATGCCGTTGCGCAGGACGATAGTAGACCAATATTGAAGGGTATACTATTGGAGACTAGCATGGAAAATAGGTCAATTAGAGCAGTTGCAGTAGATGGTTGTAGGTTAAGTATCGCAAATAAGCCAATTAATATATCTACCGCAGATTTTAAGATTATAGTGCCAGGTAAAAATCTTAATGAAATTGCGCGCATGTTAGATAGCGAAGGGGATATAAAAGTATATATCCATTCGAATAATATTATGGTGGACTTTGGAGATACTATAATTATTAATAGACTTATTGATGGTCAATTTATTAACTATCGCCAGATAGTTCCAAAAGATTTTTCCACAACTATCACTATTAATAAAGAGCAGTTAGAAGACGCTATAGATAGGGCAAGTGTTCTCTCTAAAATAGATAAAAATAATCTCGTAAAATTCGATATTAAAGAGAAAAATCTTATGCTCACATCGAATAGTGAGATAGGTAACACTAAGGAGAATATTACGGTTGGAGTTAAGGGAAATGACCTTGTAATTTCGTTTAATTCTAAGTATTTTAGCGATTGTTTGCGCGTAATAGATAATCCGTATGTTAAGATTAATTTCAATAGTCCTATTATGCCATGCGTGATTACTCCTGTGGACGGAAATGACTTTGAATTTTTAATTTTACCTGTTAAGGCTAGATAATTAAATATGAATTTTTAAGAGAAAAACATATTGATTGTTTTTCTTAAAAATAGGCATCAAAATACACTTTTAAAATTTTAGGAGTGTATTTTTTATTTAACAATTCCTATTAAATTGAATTTTTTGATAGATTTATGTCTTTTAAATAGTATTAAAATATATACTATCTATAATTAAATGATAAATTGACAAATCATGTGTTTTATACTATAATTAGTACATGATAAATGAAAATTATATGTTATACCAATATGTTTACCCAGGAGTTAGACCAGTTAGTGATAATATTGTTATTACTGATTGTGATGATGACTTTTTGTTAGGAGCAGAAGAAATATTAAAATCATGCGATAGTATAAAAAGTGTTGTTATAAAAATTGATGATAATGAAAATAGTATAATTAATAATATTGAAATCAATTTTGACGATGATTTAAAGAAAAAGGTGTTGACTAGAACATGTTTAACAGCAAAGATAATGAGAGAATTGTTGTTAGAGTTTGATGTTAAAAATACTCGTTTTCACTCGCTAAATGATATAGAAGTTGGATTAAATTATTTTAAGAGTTTAGACAAAGAAAATATGATTAAGTTTTATAGAATTGCACCTATGATTGACGATATAGAAGATTTTGTAAAAAAGAATGATAACCAACAAGTTGAAATAAATTTTATATTGACGGCTGAAAATATTAATAAGAATTTACAGCGTGCAATAAATGATTTAATCTATTCGCGTTTGCCATTTTTAGTGCGAGTGTTAACAAATCAAAAAGAACTTGCTTCTTACTATACGCTAAATGGTGAATTTATTGAAGTACCACACGATTATGTAGAAAAAAGTTATTTGTATATAAAATCTAGTGAAAAGAAAGTTTAGTAAATTTAAAATATTATTAAGTACTAAACTATGAATTTATAAAAATTAGATTATGTAATAAACTAAAATTTAATTGATAAAAAAAGGCAAAAATGAAAAACAACACAAGAAAAATTTTTATAAAACATTTATACAAGGTGTGCAAAGACAAACTTCTTAGAAAGTATGCCTATGAATATTTTTTGGATATTACCAAATACTTTGAAAATGTTAGATTTAGTAAACAAGATTTTGAAAGTATTATAATAGATGGTGAAGAAATCAATCAAGATATAGTTATCGGTTTATTAAGTAATGTTGAAAGTATAACAATAGAGGAAGTTGTAACATATTTATTTGTCAATAATATAAGTAGTATTGAATATTTTAGCGAAGACGAAAGTGATGAGCGTTTGGGGCAATATAATCAAATAATAAAAAAGGTACAGATTTCAAGAAAATGTCTTGAATCTTATGAAATTTTAAAACATACCTTATACCATGAATTATCCCATGTTTTTACTAAGAAAACATATGTAAATGGAAAAATTATAAATTCTAGTATGGTATCAAGTTCGTTTATTGTTGACGAAAATAATTATTATGTTTATGTTAGCAATGACAAAGTCCACAAAGAACTATTAAATAAAATGTTTAAAAGAGAAAAGGACAAAATATTAATAACTAACGTTGATTATATAGACAATTTAAAATCTACAGGTGAGTACGAATTATACGAGATATTTAATGAAGAATTGGCTTGTTTAATAGAAGGAAGTTTATTATTTACGAATAACTCATTAGATTTAACAAATAACAGTTACAATCAAAAGAGTGAGTTAGTTTCCCCATGCGTATATAGGGAAAATTATTTTGCGGTCGTTTTATTAAAACTAGTGTTAGAAAATTCAAATGAGAAAAATTTATATTTTAATTCTAATCAAATTTTTAAAAATTTGGAGAGTCTAAAAATTGACGAGAAGATTCTGGACGAACTAGTCGCAGATTTAACTTTTTTAATTTTGAGACAATTAGATTTAGATACGAAAAACGAAGCACTGTTTAATTCAAGTTATAATTATTTAAAGAACATGGATATTTATTCGCTCGTTAGCATTTGTATAGGCGCGGGCAAAATGACAAACAATATAAATATTTCTAAAAACGATTACACGATAATAACAGAAAGTTTGATTATAGAAACTTTTAAGCAGAAGATTCTTAATGATTTAGTAGACGAAAGCAGGGCGAAAGATAAAAACTATTTTTTAGATTTAAATGATAGTTTATTAGCGATTGATGGATTTTTAAACTACCCTATATTTAAAAGAAACATAAATGAAAATTTGGAAAGTTTACCTATTAGTGTATGGGCAAAAGATATGCCAAAGTTCCAACATTTAGTAAGTTTTAATAGCCTTATAGATTTAATAAATTCCATAGTTGAAAAATATAGGTCAAAAGTGGAAAATATTGACGGGATTATGACTTTTTTAGCAGAACAAAGAAAACTAGAAAGAGAGTATTTAAGAAAAAATAATAGCAATAATATGCTAGCGAGAATTGGAAAATCGAAATCTAAGAATATCAGGACTAGAAATATACAATTATACGAAAACGGTGAAGAAAAGGGCACGGAAAATGTATGAAAATAGATGAACAGGAAAAGGACATAAAAAACAAAGAAAAATTTTTAGAAGTGGAGAAAATCTTAAATAAAGAGTTCTCCACTAGTCTCCAAATTGGAAGTTGTCATGACAGGTGGAGAAGGAAAAAAGAATTGCTTAAAAAACTATATAATATAGATTGGAAATCTCCCGCCGAACTAAACCCACACATAATTTTTGATTGATTTACTTCATTCTTTTTGATATACAACTTTGTGGAGAAAAGATTATGGAATTAAGTGAAGCAATTAAAGAAAGACACTCGTGTAGGTCATATCTTCCTACACCAATCAGTGACGAAACAATAAGGAAAATAGTAGAATCTGTCAGACTAGCACCTTCAAGCAAGAATGCTCAGCAATGGAAATTTGTTTGTATTAAGACGAGCAAATGCAGTAAAAATATTGCAAATATTTTACAAAACTATTATATCAAAAATAAAGATAATAAAGAAAAAATCGCAGGAGCGAGCAGCGTTTTTGCGACTGGAAAAATTTTAGAGCAATGCCCTGCAATAATTTTAGTTTATGAAGGTAGCAAGTTTATCAATAGACAAAGGAATGAAGATATTTCCGCTATTTTAGGGATAGGCGGTGCGGTTGAACACATGATGCTCACAGCAACCGATTTAGGTTTAGGCTGTCTATGGATATGTGATACATATTTTGTTAGAGATGAAATAGCCGATTTTATATTGGAAAATTTTAAAGGCACAAAATATGAAAATTTTATTGACAAAGATAATGTTTTAATGTGTGCTATGGCTGTGGGGGAAATGGGAGAGCCTAAACATGAAAAACCACGAAAATCTCTAGACAATATACTATGTATTATCGAAAATTAAGGTAGAAAGTGAGCAAATATTTTAAGGATTACGACGCTATTATAAAGAATGGTTTGAATGATAATTCAAATTTATTTTTGTTGAAAAATTTTAAAACTATGACACAGAAAGCGGACAATAATTGCGGACCATGTTGTGAGATTATGACTTTAAAATATTTTAAAGACGATAGATTTACTTTTGATGATGAAAATAAAGTTTCAAAGATGATGAAAACGCGTCCCTATCCAAAAGGAACAAATTTATCTAATATGGTAAAATTCTTTTTAAACATATCCAATGATGAATACAAATATAAAGTTACATCTTCAATAGATTTTAAAAAAGATAAGGACGGGAATTGTTTTTCTAAATTTAAAGATTTTCGCGATTTTGTAATTAAAAATATAAAAGAGAACAAAGTCATAATTGTAGAAAATGTGGACTAAGGCGGACATTATCAAACTATTATAGGTTATGATAAAGTAAATAAAAATTTAGAAGAAGATATGCTAATTTTTGCCGACCCGTCCGACTTTAATGATGAGAATAAAGATGGTATAACAGTTTTTCTAGCCGAAAGATTTTTCTATATGTGGTTTGATGACCATTGCTTAAGTCCTAAATACAGAAAACAACCATTTCTATTAATAGATAGAGAAAAATAGAAATTTTAATATTAAGAATTTAATATTAATGCATCAAATATTGATGTATGAAATATGCTTTTGTTTAATTAATGATTTTATTAAAATTAAAAGAATTTAAGTGCAAAATATTTTAAGACAGAGCACTATGTACTATAAAAAAATTAAGGTGTGAGATGAAAGATTTAAGTAAAGAAAAATTGATAGTTATGTTATCTAGTTCAAATCCGTCTAAAGTTAGAAGTCTAAATGAAGCATTAAAGCAGTTGGGGATAGAAAACTTTAAGATTTTTAATTTTAAAGTAGATAGCGGTGTACCTAACCAACCGATTGGTTTTGAGATACTGCGCGGGTGCGAGAATAGGAATTCCGCTCTAAAAAATATAGCGAAGGACGAAAATATAAAGTATGACTATCTAGTGTCAGTCGAAGGGGGATTTTCGCCTGATGAAAATGGACTACCATTTGTTGTAACATATGCGCTAATAGAGAATAAATTTGGGCAGAAATCAACAGGAAAATCTTTAGGAATCCGTTTAAATAGAGAAATGTATAAATATATAAGAGAAGGAAATTCGTTAAATTCGCTAATCGAGAACATAGAGAATTCAACAGATAACAAAAAGTTTAAAGGTATAATGGGGTATTTATCTAACGGAATTTATAAGAGAGATAGGGTAGACACGGACAGCCTAATTTCGGCATTTATACCACTTTTAAATAGGGATAGATACGATACACTAACCCAAAATATAAGGGAAAATAAAAAAGTATAATATATTAAAAAATTTTTGTACATATACATGCGTACGAAAGTGAAGATACAAGAAGGAAAAACTACAATAAAGTTAAATAAACTTAAATCTAACACATAAAAAACACACCACTTATTTTAGTGGTGTGTTTTACTTAATATTGTACTTTGAAATTCAAGGACTAACAATTAAATACATAGATTTATAATCTTTAAAAATTCATCTAAATCTTTTGGTTTAAAAGATACTGTTTTGCCATTCAATTCTGTGTTAGGGTAGTTTGAATATTTTTTAGCAAGTTTGTAAGTTGTATATTCAATTTCTAAATTGAATTTTTTTTGGCTTATAGATATTAGATTTTTTGTTTTGCTTTACTACAAAATTTTTTAAACAATTTTCTATCTCATAAAGCACTCTTTTAGGTGACTTGCAAACATATGAAGTGAGTGAGAGTTCTTTTGTTACAACCGAACTGATATTTTTAAATATTGATTGCGCTTCATTAACCGCTTCCTTGTCACCTGAAATAAACTCTACTGGGACATTATATTTTGAAGCATTTAGAACAGCAAGAGTAGTTTCACCAATTCTTTTACCGTTTAACCTAATTTCACTGACGATATCATCACTTATAGTATGAGCAAAAGGATATTCAATATTTCAACCTGCAACATGATAACCGACCAAAAATACCGAATTAAAGGACGAGTCAAGTCCGGTTAAGTTTCTTCCATCATCTCAGCGAATAATTTTACAATTTTCTGGTAGGTCTTTAACTAAAATATTCGTTTCCGTCCAGTGCCCATCTTTTACATAAATTTCATCAAACTTATCTTTCATTAAGTTGCAGACAAGGATAACTTCATTTGTCATAATTTCTCGAAAATGATTGTATTCCTTTTTAATTTGGTCAACTTCGTTTCAGGTGCAACAACAAGCCGTTCCCTCCATATCGCACGCAATATATAGTTTTGTCATCTTTCGTTCTCCTTTTTAGATTGTAATTACTTATTTAGTTAATAGAAGTATATTATATTTTTACATTTTCCTTACTTTTGTAATTATACCATATTAAAAAACAAAACACACTAAAAATGAAGGAATATCTTATTTTAAAATCATTTAGCGTGTTTAATTTTTCATCAGTGCATTTATTTTAATAAAAATTTTAGTGTAATTGCTTTTTATAATTTTACGTTTTTAGCATTACGGACAAACTCTTTTACAAGGACTTCATTTTTTACTCCGTTTAGTTTGCAGCCTGAGTTTACATCGACACCGCTTGGTCTAGCTACTTTTATAGCCTCACTTACATTTTTAGGATTTAATCCACCAGCAATAAAAGTCGGTTTATCTAACATTTCAATCAATTTGCGATCAGTATTCCAGTCATGCGTGATACCTGTACCACCGACTTGATTAGTGGCAAGATTAAAACTATCCAAAAGGTAGAAGTTCGCATATTTTATTGTTTTAATGTTAGAATAAATTTTCCCATCTGTCGAGATGTGAATTAAGCGAATTAGTTTAATATTTGGTAGTGCTTTAACAATCTTTTCGACTTCATGTTCGGCAATATCTGAGTGCAGTTGAATAACATCGTTCCCTATAAATTTCGATAAATTAATAATCTCATCGGCGTTTTAAGGTGAGTTACTAAAACGGTTTTAATCTTGCCTTTTGAAAAATCCACAATTTCCTTAGCAACATATTTGTCAACAAAATCTACACTTTTGTGTTTTTGACCCACCAATATTCCTATAAAATCCGCGCCCGCATCTATACACATTTTCGCGTCAACCACGCTTTTATTTGCACAAATTTTTACTAACACAATTTCTCCTAAAATTTAATTTTACTTGTATTTTATAATTATACCATATATAGAAATAAACTACACTAAAAATAAGTAAATAATTTATTATGAAAGTTTTATACAACGAAAAGGAGTGACCGATTATAAACTCACTGGTGCAATTTTATTTCAAAATTGCGGTGAGTAAAAATCGAGTCACTCCGTATGGCGGAGAGTGGCGGATTCGAACCGCCGAAGGCTTTCACCTTACCGCTTTTCGAGAGCGGCACAATCGACCTCTCTGACAACTCTCCATGTTGCATTTTTACGAATTTGAAAAATTTTTAGTTCGTCTCATGTAATGAAAAATATTAGCATGTACATAATAGCATAAAATTTTAGATTTGTAAACAGATTAAATTTAATTTTTTGTTTTGTCAGTAAATTTAAAAGAACTAAATGTTAAGAAAGAAGCAAGTAATTGAAAACAGCGACTATATACCAATGCTTTAAGTTGTTAAAAATATTTGACTTTGTGCATATATTATGATAATATGATAAAAAGAAAGGTGCGAGATGAAGAACCTATTTAAGATTTTATTTAGCCCGCGTTTCCAATATATGACTATTATGGGAAAGGAGCAAGAAGAAAAAGATAAGAGCGTTAGACTCGGCGTTCAGGGGCTCATCTTAGCAATAGTGGGAATAGTTGGAACAATCGCGTTTGTCGTAATAGGAAATCTGTGCGCGCAAAGTTTCCAGGCAGCGACCGCTGGCGGTGGAGTTAATAATCTTCCAATTATGTCATTATTTGGGGCCATTGTGTTCTATGCTTTTGCTCTTGTGTTCTTCCTTGCCTGTTCACTACCAGGAGTAAGTTTTGCAGTTTACCAAAAGAAATTAAATAACCGAGCATTTGGAAAAGTAACTTTAATTGTTAATATCATTTTACTACTCGTAACCCTTATTACTAGCATAGTTCTACTTTTCGTAATGCTGTAATTTAAGAAATTTTAAAGACAGGAAAAACAAAAGTTGGGTTTAAGATAATTTATCCTTAGACTCTTCTTTTTTCTCTCTTATTTTTTATTTTCAAATTTATTTTCCTAGATAAATTTGGATTTGGTAGTTCCATTTCAGTATACCAGTTAAGACAATTATTTCTACTATAAACAAGGGTTCAATGGAGTATTCGGTTTTTGCAATATTTATAAGTTTATTTCGAGTTTCTTCACGGTTTGAATCGGTGCAGTTTTCACAAAGATATTTCCCTTCTGGTAATACTTTTAGGTTTTTATCTTCGCCGTATTTTATACATACGGCAAATAGATTTTTTGTGTCTTTCGTTTCATATATTCCCGCGATATCTTCAAAATTAAACTCATTTTTTCTTTCTTTTCCAACTTGTTCGTAAAAATGCCTATGGTAGTTGTACAGGTTATCTACGCTCGGTTCACTCAATTTATTTGAAATCAAAATTACGCGTTTTGGTATTGTTTGAATAAATTGATTTTCGCCCTTTTCTTGATTTAATTTACTTTCATAAAAAGTCTTTGCGCGTGTGATTTTTGATTTTATTGATTTTAATTCGCTTATTTTATTGTCCGCAGACTTTTCTGCTTGCGTTAAAGTTTCAACGATTTTATTGAAGTCGTCTAGATAGATTATCTCTTTTATTTTACTGAGCGTAAGCCCCAACGATTGCAGTGCTTTTATTGTATTTAGATATACTATGTCTTGGGCGGAATAATATCTATAATTTGTCCATTCGTCCACTTTGCTTGGTTTAATTAGCCCAATGCGGTCGTAATGGCGCAAAGTCTCAGCCGTAACTCCAACAATTTTCGCTGTTTTGCTAATAGAAAAATATTCTTTCATAAATTTATTTTTTCCTCTTGACTTTTGTGTAACACAAAGGTTTATATTTATAATACTGACAACTATTTATGTTGTCAAATAAATAAAAGGAGAAGAATATGAAAAAAGCAAAAATTATAATTTGGGTGGTGGTTTTGGCGGTTTTGCTATTTTTTGCAACGCTATTTGTATTGTCTCTCTGCGGAGTAACAGGAGCGGGACAATTTACAGCGAAAGATTATGTTACCTTAGCGGAAGATATTGATAAAATAAATATAAATGTGGAAGATAGGGAAGTGGAAGTTACTGTGTCACAAGACGCACAAATTCATATTAATTACTTTGAGAGCGAGAAGGAGTATTATGATATATCCACTCACGACGGAAAATTAAATGTACGATTTGTGGACGATAAAACTTGGATAGACTATATAGGGTTGAAATCTTCATTTGAGTATAGAAAAGTAAAGATAGAAATTCCCAATGACCTGATTTCCAACCTAAACATAACAACCACAAATGAGAACATTAAAGTATCTAATTTAAATTTACAGCAAGACCTAAAACTAAACTCTAACGGCGGAAGCATCGAAATTAATTCTATTTTAGTGGGCGGCACTATCAATCTAACTGCAAAAAATGGTAACATAACCGGTTCAATTTTGGGCAGTTGGGACGAATATAGTATAGATACCACCATAAAAAAGGGCGAAAGCAACCTACCAAGCGAAAAACAAGACGGTACAAAACATCTAATAACAAACTGCAATAATGGAGATATAAATATTCAATTTATAACCGAATAAGAAGTATCCGAACCGATTACAAGTCCAAGTTGACACTGGCTATATGCGGTTGCGAGTAAAGTTAAGATAAAGTCTTTTTATAAAAATTTGTATCATCCCAACCTTTACACAAAGTATTTTCATATATCGTGAAATTATTGTTTATTAAAACCTTATTTGAACCCTTATTTTTAATATCGCACTGTGCAAATATTTCTCTCATCCCAAGTTCTTTTGCTCTTTCACACAATAATTCTACAAACTTTGTTGCATAACCTTTCCCACGTTCTGACGGTCTTGTTTTATACCAAATGTTCCCGCTATGCCTTTTCCAATAATTGTTAAGTTTTAAT
>CASFFG010000009.1 GCA_949293905.1 uncultured Christensenella sp.
TCGTGAGACATCTCACAATGGTACAGCGGTAATAGCGAACGGTGAAGACTTTGAAATAGTGGGCAATGTAGTAATCCAAAACAACGAAAACAACACCACTAAATACGGCGGTGGATTACTAATATATGCAGTAACCGCAGGACAAACAGAAGAAGAAAGCGAATTTTTGCAGTTAAACAATCTCACAATAAATAATTGTTCAGCAGAATATGGCGGTGGACTATGTGTCCTTGCTGATAGTACTTATTCTGGGGAGAATGTAATTGTATCCAACTGTTCAGCAGACAATGGTGGTTGTATATATTACTCAAATGGGGCAGATGATGGAAATACTGTCGTAAATGTGGTTGGGAAGACCGCATATAGTTTATTAATATCAAAAAATCCTATTTCCCTTTTAACTAGTGCAGTTACTTACTCTAGTGGTATTAATAATTTCACCGGCACAGCGACTGGGGGCAGCGCAACATCTGGTGGAGGAATTAGAGCCTCTAGTGGTATATTAAATATTTATAACCAAGCAAAGATATATTCAAATACGGCTTTATATGGTGGTGGTATTTATGCTACGAGTTGGAATAGTGGAAAGTATTATTCTGATTCGGTCGTAAATATTTCAGATGAAGTGGAAATATATTCAAATACGGCTTCACATGGTGGTGGTATATATTGTGCTTCGCATATAAATATTTCAGATGAAGTAAAAATACATTTAAACACAGCAACTTTATCTTCTGGAATTAGAGGATATGGCGGTGGAATATATTTTGCGGAGATTATTAATGGAGACACTGGAGCTCAAACTTCTAGCCTATCAGGAGCCTCTACTGCTAGAATTTATGATAATACCGCTTCGACTGCTGGAAATAATACTTATGGATTGGGTAGTATAATTTTTAGATTGTATTATACAAGCAGTCAATACAACTCATACACAGTATATTATTTGGATACTATAACAAAAGACGATACTCCTGTAACTAGGAGCGGATATGATTTAGCAGGATTTAGTAATACTCCCAACAGTACAAGTCTTTATAAGGGTGGTTATTACACTAATACATATACATCCGGGACTATAATTAGGTATGCTGTATATAAAAGAACCTGGACATTTAGATACGGGTTAGATGGAACAGACTCATATAGCGCTGTCTCATATTATAGTGTATCGACAGCGATTGTAAACGCTAGCACCAGCCTAACTTATACTCCTCCTGAAATTACTGAGTATGCTTTTGCTGGTTGGAAAACCAGTACTAGTGGTGCAAGCGCATCTGGAAGTACCGCAACTTTGACTTCTGCTAGTGGGACATTTACAGCAACATATGATACAGCATACTATGAAGTAACATTTAGAGCAAATAATGAGCGTTTTGGTTCGGTAAGTATGTCTAGTTTATCAGTGCCCTATGGAAGTACCATAACCACAAATTCGAATAAGCTTACAATAAATGGTACAACTGTAACTGCTACAGCAAATTCAGCAACAACGGGTTACTCTTATCACTTTAGTTCATGGACTAATGCAAGTGGCATAATTACTGAAGATAGAACTATTATCGCCTATTTCACGAACTCGGCAAATACATATACCTTAACCATTGACCCAGTTTTAGAAGATGCATCTATACCGTTACAGTCAGTTGAGGGAGATTATGGCTCAGGATACAGTATTTATGAAAACCTTTATGAGCCAATAAATGTATCAGGCGCTGTGTTCTTATATAACAATGCATATTCTACTCAAAGAATAAGGGCAGCAGGTGCATATTTCGATGGTATTATGTCATTTAATACATCATTGAGTAAAGCAAGATCAGTCTTCACTCCAAATACGACATACACAGTGGTTTATGAAATAATAACTTCGGCTTTCTATGCCTATAATGAGCCTGTGCGCATCGTTATTGGTGGTGAGAATGATATCATTGCTTCTGGGTCTTCTTATATTACTACAACTAGTGGAAATGATAGTAGAGCAGTATATACTAGCTCATTTACGACCAAAAGTAACTTTAATGATTCATCTATAACTACCGGATTGAATTCATATATGGATATAGGCACTAACTACATTGGAAACTTCCAATTTAGGATATCTATATTTGAAGGTGATGATATTTTAGATGAAATTTCAGCAAGTAATTTTCAATATGTTGACCTAGATTTGCTAGCAGTGTTGCCTAAGATAACTGCGGAAGGATATGAATTCTTAGGTTGGTACACAGCCGAAACTGGAGGATCAAGGGTAATTTCAGGTGTGTTAGAAGGGGACACGACGGTATATGCACATTGGGAGGTACTTGAATATGACTTGACCATAGATCCAAATGGCGGAACATATAATGGTACAACAAACAATACTATAATAACTCAAAATTATGGAACAACTTATACAGTTGGAACACCGACTAGAGCGGGATACACCTTCACGGGTTGGACAAAATCTGGAGCTGGAACGCTTAGCGGAAGTAGATATACCTTTGGGGCAGGCGATGGAACATTGACTGCAAATTGGGAAGCAAATCAATACACCTTAACCATAGATCCAAATGGTGGAACATATAATGGCACTACAAGTACTACAGAAATTATTCAAGATTGTGGCACTACATACTTAGTTTTAACGCCAACCAGAGCGGGATATACCTTCACAGGTTGGACAAGGTCCGGCTCTGGAACGCTTAGCGGAAATACATTTACCTTTGGTGCAGGAAACGGGTCATTGACTGCAAATTGGAATGTTGATTATTGCATAGTAACATTTGCCGTGAGCAATTCAAGTTACGGTTCAGTAAATAGAACAAGTTTATCAGTACCATATGGAAGTAGCATTAGTACAAGTTCAAATACAGTTACAATAAATGGTACAACTACGACTGCGACACCAACGACAGTGACAGGATATACAACAACATTCACTGGCTGGTCAAATGCTAGCGGAACAGTAACTGGTGCGATAACAATAACCGCTAACTTTTCTAGGTCTATAAATTCTTACACTCTAACCATAGATCCAAATGGTGGAACATACAACAATACGACAAATGATACTACAGTAACTCAAAATTATAACACCACCTATACAGTCGGCACACCGACTAGAACGGGATACACTTTCACAGGTTGGACAAGATCTGGTTCTGGAACACTTAGCGGAAACACATTCACCTTTGGAGCAGGCGATGGAACATTGACAGCAAACTGGGAAAGGAAAACTTATAGACTCTCACTTGATGCAAACGATGGAGATTTGACAGGAAATTCATATGTAGATGTTACATATGGTTTGATGGATTACAACTCAATATCAACATTAGTTAGTGCGTCGCGTACAGGGTATACATTTACAGGCTGGGCTGACTCATCTGGAGATCTGGTCTATGATGCAGATGGGAATGCTGAGGTTGGAACATATTGGAATTCTAGTAAGCAATGGAATAGAGATTTAGGTGCAAATGGAACAAGTATGACCATTTACGCACAATGGGAACGCGCTGAATATTACTTAGACTTAAACGGAAATATTAATGGCACAGGACAGAGCAACATATCTAATGCTGGTACGGCTAGGGTGCTTATAAGAGAGCCTGGAGAAAGTTCATTTACAACTGTTAATTCAAGTTGTACCGATTACTATACTCAATGGCCGTACGAAACTGAGTATCAAATAGTAGTAACGGTAAGTAATTCTGCACAATATTATGTTGGTACTTCTAGCGACTGTGACCAATCTACTTATACATTCACCGGCACTATAGGTGCGGGTAATGTGACTGTTACAGCATATTTTATAAAGAGAGAATATACCGTTAACTTCTATTCAAGTTCTGCAACAAGCGGTGTAGTAACTCAAACTCTTCCTTATGGAACTACATTGACTTTGAATAGCAATAAAACAACGACTGTCGGTTCACAGACAATCGCTTCTACTATTACAATAAACGGAGAAACCTTAAATCTGGTCGGTTGGAGTACAGGAGTAGATACAGTCGCAGAATGGACAAGTGGCTCATTATCAGTAGGTGGAGATGTAAATTACTATGCAGTATGGGACGGAGATTATATCACAAGTAGTAATAATAGTTCGTCAGTCTCTTCTTATGGTAGCACTATAACTGCTACTTTAAGGAGTACATCAAGCGAATCAACTGCTTATAACGCATATAGACAGACTTATTACACTTACAATACCGGATATTACAATCAAAATCATAGTTACAACTTTGTATATCACTCTGGTTCATCATCTAACTCAACTACAAATACTTACTATAGGTTAATAAACAATGGTGCTACGGGTTCGTGGCAGACGAGTATCCCAGACTTAGTGCTTACAATTCCATGGACGACCGCTGAATTAGATGGCTACGAATTAGCGGGTTGGAGCACTAACGGAGCAGACTCTACAGTAGAATGGGAAGAAGATGACGGGGCAAATAACGTAGATTCTAGCGTAACCTATTATGCTGTTTGGTATGGAAATTACGTTACAAGTACAGGTAACGATTCGTCTACTAGTGCCTACGGAGATACAATCACTGCTGCTCTAAGAGGAACTGCTAGCGGAACGACAGCAACATTTGAGGCATACAGACAAAGTTACTATGTATACAATACAGGATATTACAATCAAAATCACAGTTACAATTTAGCCTCTCATTCTGGTTCACAAACAAATTCAACTACTGCAACTTACTATAGATTAATCAACAATAATTCTACCGGCGCATGGTCAACTAGTGTACCTTCGCTTACTCTAACAATTCCGTGGACGACAGCAACACTTAGTGGATATTCATTTGTAGGTTGGAGTACAAATGGAGCGGACACCGCTGCAGAATGGACTAGCGGAACACGAAATGTTACTTCAAATGTAACATATTACGGTGTGTGGAACGGGGACTATGTAACTAGAACTAATATTTCATCAAATGTTACAACTTATGGTTCAACTATTACTGCTTCACTTTATGAAACACCAGATAATTTAGTGGAAGACTCTTATACTTCAACAATTCAAACTTACTACAAGTATGACCAAGGTTACTATGACCAAAATCATAGTTATAATCTAACTTCACATTCTGGTTCGCAAACCAACTCGGCTGAATACGATAGGCAATACAGATTAGTGAATAACGGAAGTACGGGTGCATGGCAATCTAGTGTTCCTACATTGACGCTTACTATTCCTTGGGTAGAAGGAACTCTAAGTGGATATGACTTCTATGGTTGGAGCACGGACGGAGAAAATGCAACGGCAGAATGGACTAGTGGAACTAGGAGCGTAACAAGCGATGTTACTTACTATGCAGTTTATGTTAGAAGAGTATACAACAACACGACCCTTGTTGGAACGGCATATTATCCATATAATTCGACTGCAAATGCAACACATAGCATTACAACGACAACTCCTACAAAGGACGGCTTCACATTCGAAGGCTACACATCATCTAGCAGTGTGACCGCAAATACGGAAACTAGACCAAGCACAGTAACTACAACTAATGTAGTAAGTACAACAACAGGAAGCACTACAGTATACGCATTATATAGTAGGACATGGACATTTAATTATGGACTAACAGGCGCTAGCACGCACACGATAACTGCATACTATCCATATAGTGTGAACGCGAACGCAAGTTATAGCAAAACTTATAATCCAGGAGATGTGACAGGTTACACATTTAATTCTTGGACGACAACAACATCTGGTGCCACTGTATCAGGAACCACAGCAACTTTAACAGTCGCGACTGGTACATTCACGGCAACCTATAATATCGTCTATTATAATGTGACGATAGGCGTGAACAATGCTACATATGGCTCGGTTAACGAAGATAGTTTAAGCGTTCCATATAATAGCACAATTACTGTGAACAACAATATAATCACAATTGCAAATAATACTGTTGCTTATAATGAGACAGTGACCGCAACTAGCGCTAGTCAAACCGCTCAATACGAATACAATTTTGCTAATTGGACGGTTGGTGGCAACACAATCAGTTCATCGAATGGAAATAATGTTATTACTGGTGAGACGACTATTACAGCGAACTTTACTCGTTCGACTAGATTATATACTATCAGTATTGTTGCTGGCGAAAATGGTTCAGTTACCGCTGGTGAAATATTAAATGTTCCATACGGTAGTAATATAGAGATTTCTAGCAATAGAATTATCGTCAGTGGAAGACATGATGACGGAACTAGTGTTAACCAGACGGTTACGGCCAATCCAAACGCGCAGACGACTGAAAGAGTATTTGCGTTCAGTAAGTGGACTAACACTACCTCATCTACAGCAATAGATTTAAATAGTGGAGCGCAAATTGAGTTGCAAGGTAACATAGAGTTGACTGCTAACTTTACTTGGAGTTGGAGACAGTACACTGTAAGGTTTGAATTAGACAGTGTAAGTACAGGTAGAGGAACATTCAGCGCAAATGAATTAGTAGTATCTTACGGCTCTAAGATAAGTGTAAATGGAGCAACTATATCTATCAAGAGAGATGACGAAACTACGGCTAAGACTACGACTGCAACTCCAATTGAAACAAATGAGTTTATATTCGATAGTTGGTCGGTGAGTGACGGAGCGCTCGTTACGGGTGACATGACGATAACTGCTAATTTTGCAGTGTTAAATGAATTGGCGTACACTATTATTGGCGCAGAGAGCGGAAACAGTTATTCGTTCGCTATCTATGAAGAAGATGGTAGAACTCTAGCCGAGAATAGAACCATTAGTTCGACATCTGGAAGAGAGTATATCCATGAAAACTATGTCGTTAAAATAGTCGCAAATACAACTACAGATACGGACGCTGGCACTTACCAGATAATGTATGTATATAATGGCGATAATCTGCTACTCAACACAGCGTCTAACTTGACCGATGCTGTATCTGGTAACGCGATTTCTATGGCGAATGACCAGACTATTAGACTCGAATTTAAAGACGGTTATGTAGTAGAGTCGACAAGTACTAGAACGGACGCCGATGTATCAGCAACTATTAGGACTGTTGACGAAAACGACAGTGTTGCCCTAGGGGAAGAAACCGTTATTGTAACCGATGCCGATATCGTAATCAGTGTACCTAAGTCAGCTGATGGAGCAGGGTACTTCTACGCAGGATTCGAATACACTATTGGGTCTAATTCAAGCATAGTATATAGTTATGGTACAACGACTGGTAACTTCAAACTAACTGAAACAGAAAATGCTTATGAATATTCTGCAGCAGGAATATCTCCTAACGAGATAAAAGTCTTGTCGTATGAAGAAGTGATTATAGAAACCACAGCCTTTGATAATTCGTTAAATAACTACACATATACATTTACGAATAAGTTGGCCGATGACGACACAGGATTTGTTGTATCATATGGAATTACATCTAGTGATACTTCTAATGGTTGGAGATTGTTCGCAGGAACATGGACTATTACGATAGACGAATCGGCTGACAATTCTGTTTTAAATACTTTAGCAGGAGAGTTAGGCGAGTATGGTGCATCATTAGGCGATGGCTTTATAACAATTTATATAGGTTAGGAAATCGAAAATTTTAAAAAAGTATGACAATTAAGAAAGATAATTTCAAAAGTCATACTTTTTTATTTTTTCAATTAAGTATTAATCATCTTTAATTTGATTTATTTTTGAGCATTTTTTTAAGAGCAAAATCTTCAAATTAAAATCGTAGTCGCGCACGATCACACTTTGCGTGATTAGACTTTTATAAAATTACTATAAACGAAATGTTATTACGAATTAATTACGCTTTTAGAGATTTTACCAAAATTTTCCATTATAATATTAATATGATTAAACTTAAGATTAGAGAACTTCGTGAAAAAATAGGAATTAGCCAAAAGGAATTGGCACAAAAATTGGGGATAACGCCGACATCACTTTATCGTTATGAGTACGGGATTAATGAACCAAACATTGCTCTATTGATTAAAATGGCGGATATTTTTGGAGTCAGCGTAGACGAAATTGTAGGAGCAACAACTCCTATGCTTGATTTACGAAAATTAGATAAAACGCAGACAGACTTAATTAAAGAGATTTTACAACTTAATCCAAGGAAAGCGGAGCACATTTTAGGATATATACGCGGAATTAATGATAGCGACTAATGAAAAATGAAAGACTAGAAAGAATTAAGGATTTTATTTGCAACTTAATATATCCACTGAATATTAAGTGTATTTTTTGTGGGGAAGAATTGGACGAGCGTGCACAAAAAGATACATGTGTAAAATGTAATTCTAGGTTGCCATATATCACTCACCCTTGTCTTAGATGTGGTAGAGAGATGGGAAATACAACTGATTTAGTTTGTTTTAATTGTAAGTCTTCAAACTTTCTATTTACAAGTGCACATAGTGTGTTTCAATATAGGGATATGATAGTCCCTGTTATACATAGATTTAAATATCAATCACATAGATTTTTATATTATCCACTTGCCGAATATATGTGTGAGCGCTTTGCCACTTTAAACTTAGAGCCAGACATTATTACTAGTGTGCCTTTGCACCCTGCACGCGAGTGTGAACGCGGGTACAATCAGTCTAGATTACTAGCAGAAGTCATAGCAAATAAATTTAGTATTAAGTATTTAGATTTGTGCGAAAAAGTAAAAGAGAATGTGAGTCAAACTGAATTGGACTTTAAATCTAGACATGACAATGTTAAAGATGTTTATAAAATTTTAAAAGATAAGAGAAATGCGATAAAAGGAAAATCTATTTTAATTGTTGACGACATATTTACTACAGGTGCGACGACAAACGAAATGTCAAGAGTGCTAAAAAACGCTGGCGCAGGGGATATAAACATTTTGACATTCGCTCATTCACAACATGAAGCGACCTATTAAAATAGCAGATTAACTAAAATTTTAAAAAACTAAAAGATTGTTTTACCTAAAAACATTATTTCAAAAATTAAAAATATGATTTAGAAGTAAACCTAATAAAGAGTTTTCATCATCAATCATATTTCGTACATTAATTTAATTGTCTTTGCTAAAATTATCTATTATTAAATCTTTTAATAAGGTATATCTTTTTGCTGTATAGTTATTATGTATCATGCGTGCAAGCATTTGTTTACTGCCGACCAAGACCACCGCTTTTTTTGCACGAGTTATCGCCGTATATAATAAATTTCTTGTGATAATAATCGGCGCACCTGGAACTAGTGGGATTACTACGCAGTCAAACTCGCTTCCCTGACTTTTATGGATAGTTATTGCATACGCGAGTGTTATTTGATACATTTCAACAGACGAGTACTTACACACTTTTCCGTCATCGAATCGTATCGTGATTTCTCGCGTCTCGCTTGCAATGTCCGTGATATAACCAATGTCACCATTAAATACACCGCTACCTTCTGTCACCATGCCATTTTGCTCGTATTTTGTATATGCTAGTTCATAATTATTTACAATTTGCATAACTTTATCGCCGACATGATATTTAGTAAATTCGCTCTCAATCTCCATACCAGAAAAATGTGGATTGATGGTCATTTGTAAGCGCTTATTAAGATTATCTATTCCACATGGGCCAGATTTCATAGGGGCTAGGACTTGAATATCTTCTGCCTTGTAACCAAAATATTTAGGAAGTCTAGTGGTAACAAGGTCTATAACTGTTTCACTATTTTTAATTAAGTCTTTTCCTTCTATAAAGAAAAAATCTTTACTTGAGTTGTTTATTACCGGCATCTTTCCGCTATTAATTAAGTGCGCATTAGTAATAATTAAACTGTCCGTTCCTTGACGATAAATGTTCACTAATTGTGTCGTGTGTACTTTTTTACTTTCTATTAAGTCGCGCAATACATTTCCAGCACCGACGCTAGGCAACTGGTCTTTATCTCCCACCATAATTAATCGAGTAGTGGAACGGAGCGCTTTTAGTAGATGGTAGAATAGCCCTACATCTACCATGCTCATCTCATCGACTATAACGACATCTGCATCTAGTGGATTATTTTCGTTTCTGTGGAAAATTCCTTCTCCTTCGCGTGTAGGATTGACTTCAAGTGCACGATGAATAGTTTTTGCTTCCATTTTACTACTTTCGCTAAGCCTTTTTGAAGCCCGGCCGGTAGGAGCACATAGAAGGACTCGCTTATTTTGTTGTTTAAACATATCTAGAATACAGCGTACAATAGTTGTCTTTCCCGTTCCTGGTCCACCAGTGATGATAGATGCGCCTTTATTTAGGCTAGCAAGGACCGCGTCCGTTTGTTCGCCGTTTAATTGAATATTATTTATTCGTTGATAAAAATTTATATGTTTCAAGAAATCGAATTTATCGTCGAAGATGTTATATGATAATTTTTCTAACTTTCGTGCGATGTATACTTCCTGATAATAGAATTTTGTTAGGACGACAATTTCTTCTCCATGATGCGAAAAATTTTTAGAAATTCCTTCAATTTGCATATAATCTATCGTTTTATCCACTAAATTTCGCTCATTTTCACTAAAATTTAAAATTTGCAAACAATTTTGAATTAAAATTTCACGCGGAAGATAGGTGTGGCCTTCGCGCTCACTTGCGAGTTTAAGAGTATAGATTAGACCTGCCTTGATTCTATTTTCGCCGTACATGTCAATTCCAAGTTTAAGTGCAATTTTGTCCGCGGTGGTGAATCCAATTCCGTCTACATCTTCAATAAGTTGATATGGATTAGTCTTTACTAGTTCAATAGTATGTTCTTTATATATATTGAATATTTTAATCGCTAGATTTGTGCTTATTTGGTGTGATTGTAAGAACATTATAGCATTTTGCATATCTTTCATCTCGTTGTATGCGTTTGAGATTTCAATTGCCTTTTGTTTGCTAATTCCGCGGATTCGCGCGAGTTTTGTTGGATTAAATTCAAGGACAGTAAGAGTATCTTCCTTAAATTCGTCGACTATTTTCTTCGCTGTGACTGGACCGATTCCATATATTAATCCGCTAGAAAGATATTTTTCAATAGCAGGCAGGGTAGTTGGCTCTACCACACGCCCTTCGTTTACTTTAAATTGTTCGCCAAATTTTTTATTTACAACGATTTCTCCGTCTAGTTCAAGAGTCTGCCCTTCGTACACTTCAGGTAGATTTCCTACAGCAGTGATTTTTTTATTTTCGTGTAGCAAAGAAAGAACGGAATAACCGTTTTCTGGATTTCTAAAAATTGTGCTTTCTACCGAGCAGATAATTTTCATTTTATTATGATACAACATTTTTTGATAATTGTAAAATGTTATTTTAAATTCGATTCAATATTATCCAATTAAAATTTTTTAGAAATCTAACCTTTTTATATAAAAATAGTTGAAAATTTAACTATTTTTGCTATAATTGTAAAAAACATGGAAAATTTTTGTGTATTTACAAAGATTTTATAAGAAATTGAATATTTTTAAGGAGAAAATATGAAGAAATTTTTTGCGGATTTTAAGAAATTTATAAGTCGCGGCAATATTCTAGATATGGCTGTCGGTGTAATTGTTGGCTCAGCATTTAGCACTATCGTTACAGCATTTACAAATGGTATAATTATGCCACTTATAAAAATGTTGCTCGCCTTGGTTGGTGGTGACGGACTAGATAGCGTTTATACTATTTTGCATGGTGTATATACAACTGACGCTACTACGGGAGAGAGCGTGTTAGATTTAACAAATAGTATTTATATAGATTGGGGTGCATTTATAACGGCTATAATTAATTTCCTAATTATTGCATTTACACTCTTCATTATTCTTCGTGTTGCTATGCGCAGTAGCGAGATGTTTAAAAAGGCGGAAGAGGAAGCAAAGAAATCTCGTCTAACGAAGGAAGATAAGTTAGAGTTGAAAAAGCGCGGAATTTCGCTTAGAGATAGAGAAGCTGTTAAAGAGTACAAATTAGAAAAACAAAAACTATTAGAAGAAAAAGCAAAACTTGAAGCGGAAGAAAAAGAAAGAAAAGCAAAAGAAGACGCGATTAACAATCCTAGCCAAGAGCAGTTATTGAAAGATATACGCGACCTACTTAGAGAAATGCAGACAGATAATTCAAAGCAAGTAAAATCTGCAAAATAGAAACGATATTGAAGCGTCTAACCTCATATTAGATTCTATCCATCAATACATGCGTCATAAAGTAGAACACATTCGGCGACCACTATCTCTACTAAAAGTATAGAAAGATGGTCGTTTTTCTTTTTTATTAGAGTCTAAAAATTAAAAAATTTTAATATTATAGGGTAAAAATCGATAAAAAGTGGGTTAAAAATGTAGATCTTTGTAAAATTTTTAATTAATTTTTAAAATCTCTTAACTAATTAATCAAAAAAATTTAAAATCCCCTATTGACAAACTGGAGATTTCGGGTATAATAAGGGTAAGAAACAAGACATTCAAGCGAAATGGAGGGGAAAGTATGAAGAAATTTCTAGCGGTTCTCGTAGCAATTATAGTGGTAGTTTGTATTGGACTTACTACATATTATTTCTTGCGTAATGACGAAGTGATAAGTTTTAATACTGCCGAAATTTATGTCAATGTTGGAGATAGGATTACTATACAAGAACTTGGAAAAACAGTTAAGCGCGAAAATAGTAAGACAACATACAACTATAATGCGGGCGGAGAAGAAGTAACTAGTCTAATTAACTTTGATAACGAAAGAGGTTATTATCAAGTTAATGCTAATCAAGGTGGAGATGTTGAATTAGTTATTGCAACATCTAATGAAAATTACGCTGAATTTAAAATCATGGTACATATCGGGGACGGAAGTCAAGATTATCCGTTCTACATTGCAAATGGAGTTGAATTTGCTTCAATCGGTAGCGGGATTTTCACTTTAGATGCAAACTATGAACTAATCGCAAATATAGATTTAAGTGCAGATTATCTACCAGTGGGATTAAATTCGAATCAATATTTTAGTGGTACGCTCGATGGAAATGGATATACCGTTTCTGGACTTAATCTTAGCGGAACTGACTATACTTATGCTGGACTATTTGGTTATCTAAATGGTGCAACAATAAGCAATTTAAAAATTAATAATGCAATCGTAAATGGTGAATATGATTCTGCTGGAGCACTCGCTGGTGCAGTAGTGGACAGTACAATTACCAAAGTTGCCGTTACTAATGCTGATATCACTAGCACGAAAGATGATGCAGTTGTAGGCGCTTTCGTAGGTATGACACAAGAAAGTGATATAACTATCTCATATGCAACTGGTGAAATCAATGCTACTGGAAACAGCACGCATGCAGGCGGATTTGCTGGTACAATAGTCGGTGGAACGATTCAGTCTACTTATGCGAATACTCAAATTAATGTTAACACTGAAAGCGAAGATTTATATATAGGTGGATTTGCATCTGCTTTCTCAATCTACAATGGGGAAGGCACTATCCGTGAATCATACGCCAATTCTACATCTAATTATGATGGTTATGCTGGATTTATCGATTACATTGCTAATGGCTCGGTAGATGTGACATTAGATGATTTAAGTGATAATAAGTTATCATACTTAATCGGTAACTACGCATACACTACTAATGGCGTTACTGTAAATGATAATGTGTTAGATGCTATTGATGGCTTTAACCTATATGATGAAGATACAGCAAACTACATGATAGTACCTGTATCTAACTGGGCTGATGTTGATCAATTTATATTCTATTCTGTAAATGCTAATGTAACTCGTTGGAGTGAACTAAATTGGAATTTTGTGCGAGGTGAAGCACCTACTCTAAAGATAGATAGCAATAATACTATAATCTCGCAAGTTTCTAGCGATTATTTTAGAAAAGATTTAACAGTTGTTCCAATTTACACAGTTGAAGCATTCATAGATTTAATAAATGAGGCAAAAGCAAATAATAACACTATTGAAAACGCAAAATATACTTTGATAAATTTCGAATTAGATTTATCTACACTAGGGGCTTGGACTCCTATTAGACTAGTTAATAGTGAAATTGATTTCAATGGAGCAACTTTAACTAATCTCAATACTTCGACTGGACTATTCTCTACTATAGAGAACTCTAGTGTGAAGAATTTAAATTTAACTGGCGTGACTTTAAATGGTAGTGCAACTAATGCAGGTGCACTTGCTGGTGAAATTATTACTACGGACGCGACTCGCGGTGTATCGTCAGTCGAAAATGTAAATGTAAGTTTTGCCACTGCTATTAGCGGAACATACGAAAATCTTGGTGGTATCGCAGGAACTATTGACAACGGAGCAATCGTTAGGAATTGTGTTGTGTCTAACATCTCTACTGATAAAGATGCAAATATTACAAATGTTGCTGGACTTGTAGCGATAGTAAACGGCGCAAATTCGTCAATAACAGATTCAACTGTTGCTGTCGCAAGTGAAGGATACCTATATGCATCAAATAGAATCGCAGGAATGGTGGCGGTAAATAATGGCGTACTTAACAATAACAATGGTACGATAAAAATTGTTTATGAAAAGAACGGTGTTTCTGGCGGAATATATCTTGCTGGTGTTGTTGTTGAAAATAATGGCTCTATAACAAATGGATCTATTGATGTTGAAATTATTATTACTACTTCTAATAGAGAATTAAATATTGCTGGTTTGACTGCTACAAATAATGGCACAATTAATTCTGTAAAGTTGACTGGTGCTGGAATAAGATTAGAAAATATTACCACATATGACGCATATATCGGCGGACTTGTAGTAACCAACAACGGCGAAATAGATAACACTTACAACTTAATGGATACAGTAGGGACATACTACGAAGGTAGAAACTATCTAGTAGGCGGTGTGGCTGTTTACAATAATGGGCAAATCAACAATGTTATCGCAGGCTCTAATGTGTACGGAAATACAGTTGCAGGTGCTGTGGTTGAGATGAATAATCTTAACGCGAGAGTGAACGGAATTTTAATTGCTAAATATGTAGATAACACTATCAGTGAGAATATGATAAGTGGAGATAGATATGTAGCAGGAGTTGCTTACAATCTATCTGCAGGACAAATCACAAATGTGCAAGCAGTAAGTAATCTTGAAGGTAGAACCAATTCAACTCGTACATCGTTAGTTGTCCTTCACTTCCCAGATGGTGCAAAATTGATTAATGCTACAATTAATAGTTCACTATCTGGAGTGGGAACATTCTACCGTGAGACTTGGAAAGATTATGATACTTCTAAACCTTCTGGCGAGTGGGCAGCGCGTGCACATTACAATATTCTTGCTAGCAACTATCAAGCAGGCGAGATGCAAAGTGTAGTTATCAATACCGAGCGCGCAGGAGTGAATGGAATTGGAACAATAAATGCTGAATACATCCCTTCTATCTCTGGCGCAAGTTACGAAGGAGATGCGAATAGCAGTTACTTCAAGACTGTAAACAACGCAGACTTCAATAACTACACCACTTACACTAGCAACTGCGTGATGACCGAGCCGGGTGCTTTAGGTGGGCTATGGGGAGCAATAACTGAATCTCATAGTTTCGATATGACCTTCGATTTCGAAAACACTTGGTCGAACACAGGAAGTGGAATTACACTAAACTTCCTATCTAGCATAAACGCTTAGTTTAAAGATAATAAAAGAACTCTATCTATGCGATAGTGTTCTTTTTTATTTGTATCAAAAAATATAGATTGTTAAACGATAATCATAAAATTTCGATGCTTAAAGCAGTAAATTCTTATAAATTCATAATAAACTCAATTTTGGATAAACAAAAAAGGAAGGGTATCCTTCCCTTTAAGCGCGAATCAATTTTACTCTTCGACTTTTGCTTTTTCTTGCTCGTAAGCAGAGAGCAATAGAGAACTTAATTCTTCTCTAGTTGCGGTGTTCGCTGGATGCACTATGTCTTTGTATTCCCCATTAGGTTTTTGTCTACGCGGCATAGCGATGAAATAACCATTTGAGCCTTCAATAATCTTGACGTCGTGCACAACGAATGCATCATCGATAGTGAATGAGGCAATGGCTTTCAACTTGCTATCATCCTTAGCAACCAAACTAATTCTAATGTCTGCGATTTTCAAGTTTGTTCACCTTCCCCTTTTTAGATTAACTACACTGTAGTCAATAATATTTTAACTAAAAAATAATAATTTTGCAAACATTTTTAATATGATAATGCATAATGATTTATATTTTTAAGTTAAAATTTAAAGATTTAGTACTAAAATTTTAAAAGTATTATTACAAAAATTTTCATTTATATTTACATAAATTAACATTTATACATAAAAAAATATATGAAAGAAATAAAATCAATCTTGTTTTTAGGGATAGGTGGGGTTAGTATGCACCAACTTGCGCTAAGTTACAAAAAATTAGGTTATACAGTGCTCGGTTATGACATGAAATTGAACGCTTATACTGAAATATGTGAGCGTGCTGGCATACCAATAACCACTCGTTTTAGAAGCGAATTTAGTGAAGTCGATTTGTGCATTAAGACGGGTGCAATTAAGGATAATAAATTCGTTCGAGTACTGATGGGTAAAAATATAAAAATTATAGATAGAGCAGAAGCACTAAACAACCTTTGCGCGCGTTTTAAGTGTGTAATTGCGGTAGCGGGAACACACGGGAAATCTACTACTGCGTCACTAATTTATGAAATATTACGGCAAGCAAAATTTAAGGTTTCATGCCATATTGGTGCGGACGTCTTTGCTCCACGTTTTGATATTACGGACGATTATTTAGTGGTAGAAGCGTGCGAATACAACAAGAGTTTTTTGTCCTTAAATCCAGATATTGCGGTGGTCACAAATGTGGAAGCCGAGCATATGGATAGTTATAAAAGCATGTATAATCTGCGCCTTAGTTTCTCATCATTTTTAAGGCGAGCAAGTATGCGTTTTGCATTCGATGAAGAGTGCAATAAGTTTTTACATCGAATTAAAAATGTGGAATTTGTGGACTTTACAAAACTTAAACTTTCACCGAAAATTAAGGGTGAATACAACCTAAAAAATATCTCACTAGCGATAGCGGTTGCAAGGAAACTAAAAATTGATGAGAATACGATAATTAAGGCGGTAAATTCGTTTATTGGAATCGCGAGAAGAGATGAATTTATAGGTGAATTTACAAATACTAAAGTCTTTATTGACTACGCACATCACCCAACCGAATTAGACGCATTTATATCCACATTTGCACGTGAATTTAAGGATAATTTAATAGTCTTTCAACCGCATACATATTCGCGAACTAAGAATTTTTTAAAAGAATTCATATCCGTACTTTCAAAGGTCGAAAATCTCATAATTTATAAAGAATATCCCGCGCGAGAAAAACATGCTAGCGGGCTCTCCGCGTATGAATTGTACCGTGAAATTAAAAGAACGAAACCAGATGTAAAGTACTCAGCAAGCATCAAATCTACGCTGAAAAAACTGGGCAATCATGACGGGGTGGCATTTGTTGGCGCGGGAGATATAGATAAAGTTGGAAGAAAGATTGTAAAAATAATGAGAAAAAAGTGTTGACAAAAACTTATTTTAAATGTATAATCATACCGCAAGAACGATTATGCAGAAATTATTTGGGCGTAATTTCTAATATAATCACACCGCTAGAAAATTTTTAAGGAGAAATTATGAAGAACGATATACAACCAAAATATGTAGAAGTTACTTTTGTATGCGCTTGTGGTAATGAGTTTAAAAATAAAACTGCTAAACCAGGCGTTAAGGAAGGAGACATCGTAAAACTTGAAGTTTGCGATAAATGTCACCCATTCTTTACCGGTCAACAGAAACTCGTTGATACAGAAGGTCGCGTAGATAAGTTTAATAAGAAATATAATCGTAAATAGCATTTTTGCGTTCCTTTTTTGCATGGGCGGAAGTAGGGGCGCATTTTTTTATTTTAGGACAGATTTATGAGATTATTTGATTTGAGAGCAGAGTTGAAATCTACCGCGAAAAAACTTAATGTGGACGAAATAGATGTGGATTATATAGTCGCAGAAATTTTATCCGTTCCACGAACTGAACTTGCGCTGATTGACGATGTAAGCAGTGCGGACGAAAAGAAAATTAGAAAACTGTGCGCTACTCGATTTAAACATATCCCGCTAGATAAAATATTAAAACGCACATACTTTTATGGACTGGAATTTATGGTCAATGAAAATGTCCTAACACCACGGCAAGATAGCGAACTTTTGGTGGATATTTCATTAAATTTAATTAAAGAGAATTCGCTAAAATCTGTGCTTGATTTATGTACAGGCTCAGGTTGTCTTGCCATAGCAATAAAGAAAAATGTGGATATAGATGTGGACGCTGTGGATATCTCTAAAAAGGCGTTAAAAGTAGCAAAAATAAATGCAAAGAAAAATGGAACGAATATCAATATTTTCCGCTCAAACATGCTAGATTGTGTGGAGAACTCTTACGATTTAATCCTATCAAATCCGCCATATATTAAAAGCAAAGAGATAGGAGAATTAGACCAAGAAGTCCGCGAACATGACCCTTTAATAGCGTTGGACGGTGGGGCGGACGGGCTTGATTTCTATCGTGAAATACATGATAATGTTAATGAACATTTAAATTCGGGCGGGTTCTTAGTCTTGGAGATAGGCGAAGGACAAAGCGAAGATATAAAAGACATATTTAAAGATTTTAAATTTGTCAGTTCATCTCGCGATTATAACGGCATAATACGAGTATTAGTTTTTAGAAAGGAGAGTTAAAATGGTAGAGAAATTAAAAGCAATCAAAGAGCGATTTGACCAACTTACTGCGGACATCTCAAACCCAGATATTATCGCGGATAATAAGTTATGGCAACAAAAGGTTAAAGAGCATGCTAGCCTTAGTCCGTTAATGGAAGAATATGAAAACTACTTAAAGATCACAAACGATTTAAACGATGCGAACTCGCTAGCAGAAACCGAGACGGACGAAGAAATGAAAGAAATGCTAAAAGATGAAATTAAATCGCTTAAAGAAAAACAGGCTAAGAGCGAAGAAAATTTAAAACTTCTACTTCTTCCAAAGGACGAAAACGATACCAAAAATGTAATTTTAGAGATACGCGGTGGTGCAGGTGGAGAAGAGAGCGCACTTTTTGCGCATAGCCTGCTTAGAATGTACCAAATGTATTGCGACAGGCATAAATTCAAACTCGAAATTTTAAACATTGAAGAAACTGAACTCGGTGGGGTTAAAGAAGTCCAAGCATTGATTAAAGGAAAGAACGCTTACGCAAAATTCAAATACGAGTCGGGCGTGCATAGAGTGCAACGCGTTCCAGAAACCGAAAGCCAAGGGCGAGTTCATACATCTACTGCAACAGTTGCAATCCTTCCTGAGATGGAAGACGCGGAAGTAGATATTGACGAAAAAGATATTCGAATTGACATATTCCGTAGTAGTGGTGCGGGCGGACAAAAAGTCAATAAAACCGATTCTGCAATTCGTATCACGCACTTCCCGACAGGAATTGTAGTTAGTTGCCAGGACGAGCGAAGTCAAACTCAAAATAAGGAAAAGGCGTTTGCAATCCTTAAAGCAAAGGTGTACGACTATTATCAACAGCAAAAGGAAGCGGAATATAAGCAAAACCGTAAAAGTCAAGTTGGTACGGGAGATAGAAGCGAGAGAATTAGAACATACAATTTCCCACAAGGAAGAGTGACCGACCATAGAATAGGATTAAGTTTATATAATATCGACGCATTTATGGACGGCGATTTAGACGAGATGATTGAAGCATTGACTCTTGCCGACCAGCAAAGGAAATTAGCCGAAGCAGGCGAAAACTAAAAACCAAGTCAAGACTTGGGAAAGAAGAAATGAAAAATAATAAAGAAGAGTTCGCGAAAATTATTTAAAAGTTTTTAATTGTAAATAAATACAAATTAGAATTTATATGCTATAATCAAACTATGGAAGAAAAAATAAAAGAAGCAAATAAATTGTATAAACCTACTTTAGACATTGTTGAAAAGTTTTGTAATGATTTAAAACTTAGAAAAATTGGTTACACTTTAGGTTTTTACAACAATCATGAATTAAAAATTGGCAAAGTCTTTATAAAAGAATTTTATCCTATACCTGTTGTCAGTTTAAAAATTAATAAGTATGAGATTGATATAGGGTTTGACATTGTTACAGATAAAGATTATATAGGTTTTATAGAATTGACTTTAGATAAAGAAAAAGTTTTAAATTTTGATTATGACAAAATAAAAGAATTTAATTTTGAAATATATGGATATGAAAATTATTTAATAGATTACTACGATGGAGATGTTGAAAATACAAAGAGGCTTATTCATAACTCGAATGAGATAAAATTTCATATAGGATTTAATATTTCAAAATTTTCGCAAGTTAAGGTTATATTGGGATTGTTAGAGAAAATGAAAACATAAAAATATTTATTAATCATTAAAAAACTTTTAAAATTTACAAAAAATATTTAAATTTTCATAAAATTTTATGTAAAAATTGCAAAAATTTAAAAATTTTCAATAAAAACTAAAAATAAAAATTAAGGATAGATATTAAAATCTATTCTTTTTATTTTTGCTATTACAAATATCTGTGCAAAAATTTTTAATACGAAATATAAAATTGACATTTAAATTTAATTTAATAAGGCGCATGATATAAAGCAAAAAGTCGAGAAAAATTTTTCGACAAATATTTACTAATATTTCTTTTTGTTTGCTAAAAATTTTAGTTTGTGTTATACTCTTAAAAAGGAGATTTTATGGCAAACTACCTTAAACAAGACAGCGAGCATGGATATATTACTGACCACGCTGAAATAGAATACCTTAAATTCAATAATATGCGTCATACTGTGTTAGGGTGTATGCTAGGAGATTTTGACGCGAATGGAATTTACTCGATTAGTCCAGAGATTGTAAAAGAACTCATAGGCATGAAAAAATATCTCGTCGAAACAAATGAGAATGTGGATTTATGCGTGAGCGAATTGAAACTTCTAAAACAAATTTCCTTTTTAGTTACTTATGAAGGCAATCGTGCAACTCTATCACTAATTGAGAAAATTAATTTTGAGTCTAATATAAAATTAAACAGCGGGACATATAGCAATGTAAATGAGTTTATTCTGGATATTGTCGAAACTACGGGTGAGATTGATAGAAATGTAATCTATCGAAAATGGAATATAAGTGCATTTGAAGGCGAAGTCTTAGATGTGTTTAAAATGGACGAAGAGACCCTAAGTTCACTCTTTGGGATAGTAAATCGTTTCAAATATTTGCTTGCTGCAAACGCTGTTCTTTTGGAGCAGGAAAGTGCAATAGAAGATGTCGAATCCGAGCGTGCAGTTCGTATGATTGAGGTTATTTCACACTATCCAAAGTTAAAGGAGGCGTTTGACGAGCAACTTAGAACTGTGCTTAGCGAAAAGGCTGATTTTGTTAAAATTGATAAACCGAATTTCGCAAAAACACTAAATGAAATTATCGATAATATTACGACTCGAAACATTGAAGTTTTAACAGAAACTGAGCAAGCCGAGTTCAGCGAAGAAAAGCACAATGTTCAGGTTGATTACAGTATTAAGATGCAGGACGCCGTTCCGCTAAAAGTAAACGCAGAAGAGCATGTCCATAGTGAAGATAAACTCGATAAAAACGAGCAAACCTATGATGAAATCATTGGCGAACATGTAGAGCATAATAGCGAAGTTGTAGTTGTCGAGACGAACGGGAAAGAAACAGCAACACTTCAAGAAATATCGCAAGATTATGTAGAAACATTAAGACAGGTTCAAGATAAAATAACCGATCGTGCTGTGGATAGTGTGATAAATAATGTTATTAACCTTAATGCGAACTCGCAAAGGCACGAAAATGAGAGTGAACGAGATTTTGGTAGTGACTTAGTGGATTTAATCGCCGGTATTTACGGTGATAATATCGAAAATCTTGTGACGGAATCCGCGCGTGAAGAGATAAATGAAAGACAAAGAGAATCTATCAAAGAAGATAAGGTGGAAACCGTAGAACGGGAGCAAACACAATCTCAAGATAGCAAACGAGAAGATAAAAAGCGTCAAGCAAGTAGAGCAGATACTCCATGGAACGCCGGTAACAATAAAAGAAATAATTCAGGCGGGGGAAGGAGAAACAACAGAACCAATAATAATAGGCAAAGCGCGAATTCAAACTATGAGTACGATGGTCCAGTTGTTTATTCTGCTCCTACTGGTATGATAGGCGCAATGGCTGAAGGCGGTCAGGTAAGAAGCGCGACCGAAGATGTAGGAGAGAACAGAGATTTTGGACAAAGCATTCGAGAAGAGAACTATGAAAACGATGATGTAAATATTTTAAATCCTAATGATTTGGCTAATATGGGAGGCAAATTTAACGATGATAATATGATATCAAGATTAGCAGAAAATGTTAATCAACAGTCATTAGATGATGTGTATGAACAAGTCGCCGACTCAATCGATGACAAAATAACTGATGAACTTGAAGGAGAGGTTGTAGAAGATGTAGGCGAAAACCAACAGGATTTAAAAGATAGTCAGGGGGAAGTGCTAGAAAATCAAGATGAATTAAAGGGAAGTCCAACTAATATCGTTCAACCGGGTCTGTAATTTAGTTAAGAATATTTATTACAAAAAATGAACCACTTTCATGGTTCATTTTTTTGTTTATTATACATTCTTGTTGGCTCTTTCTTGCAATTCTTTTATATATCTACTAAGCATTATATTGATATAGCCTGTTAGTTGTTTTAGAACTGCTTCCATACTGTCGTTTAGTCCTTTGCTATTTGTATTATTGTAAGAAGCAAGGTCTTTCTTTTTCAATTCAGCGATTAATTTGTCATAATCTTTTAATAACTGCTTATAATTTAAATCATAACCTTCAGGACGCCCGCCAATTAACTGTTGACATGCAAGAACTATACGAGCGCGTTCAAGAGATGGCAATAATGCAAGATTCATTAAATCATCATCATTGTTAATTGTGGAAATAACCATATTTATAAAAGCGTCCCTATTTTTTTTCGTATTCAAAGGAATAGCAGGGTGGTCTTCGTCAGTCTCTACCCAATATCTATCGAATGCTTCTTCAACAGTAAGTTTTTTTGCAAGTCCATTTACATAGTAGTCATAAGTTGTAATATCGTCTGCTTTAAATTCTTTCGCCATAATTTTCTCCTTATTTCTATCGCTTGTATTGTAACATAGATTTTTTTATTTGTAAATACCTTTTTTAAAAAATTTTCAAAAATTTTTAGTATATTTTGCTTTAATGATTTATTACCTTTCCTATTATATATATGCGTACGCGCGATATGCAGGTGAATAGCGTGTAGAATTGGTTTTAAATTATCTCAAAATAGAGATTCGCAAAATCAACAAATGTAAATGAGTTTAAATAAATTTGAAACTTGATCGTTTTGGATTATTTAAAATTGGGAAAATAATTAAAAATATTTAAGTAAAAAATTTAGAAAAACTTTTTAAAAAACGGTTGACAAATACCTTTTTCTTTGGTACAATACACTTGCTGATTTATGTGGAGTGACGCATAAGGTTGCATTCGTTAGCAACTACGAATGGGAATTTGTGCCGACCACAACTCGAATGAGTGCCAGCCGAAAATACGGGATTTCCCGAATTTATTTTTGGAAATCGGCGCTTAACACACGGCTCAGTGTTACGCGTGCGTGAGCGAGATATCTCATACGGCGTGTGCCTTGCTGGTTAAGTTTCTGGTTATAGGGTTTACTAAAATAAAAAAGGAGAGAAAAATGGCAACAGTAAAACTTAGAATTAAACTTGCATCATACGATACAGGTTTACTCGAAAATGTAGTGTCTAGAATACTTGATACTGCAACTAAGTCTGGATGTAAAGTATCTGGACCTATTCCGCTTCCAACTAAGAAAGAAGTGGTAACAATCATTCGTGCTACGCACAAATATAAAGATTCGAGAGAACAATTCGAATCTAGAACTCATTTTAGACTAATAGATGTCTACGCACCTAATCAAAAGGCAGTTGAATCTTTAACTAGATTAAATGTTCCTGCTGGTGTGGACATTAAGGTAGAATTATAAGGAGGACCATATGGAAAAAGCGATTATCGGTAAGAAAATAGGCATGACGCAAGTTTTCATGGACGATGGTAGAGTAGTACCAGTGACAGTCGTTGAAGCGGGTCCTTGCTATGTAACTCAAATCAAGACAGTAGATAAGGACGGCTATGCTTCTGTACAACTTGCATTCGGCGAGATTAAGCCAAAGAATGTTAATAAGGCACAAACTGGTCTTTTCAAAAAGGCTAATGTTGAAGCAAAGCGCGTTTTAAAAGAATTTAAATATGACGATACTAGCAAGTTTGCACTTGGACAAGTTGTCAAAGCAGATATGTTCAATGCAGGCGATGTAGTAGATGTTAGCGGCACAAGTAAAGGTCACGGATTCTCGGGCGTTATCAAGCGTTGGAATCAGCGTAGACTTAAAATGACTCACGGTGTTGGTCCTGTTCATAGAGAAGTTGGTTCTATGGGCGCTAACTCAACTCCAAGTAGAGTTTTTAAAGGTAAGAAGATGCCTGGTCAGTACGGACATGAAGCCGTTACTGTTCAAAATCTAAGTGTAGTACGCGTAGATGCGGATAGAAATTTGATTTTCGTTAAGGGTGCTATCCCTGGTCCTAATAAGTCCATAGTAACGATTAAGTCCGCAGCTAAGGCATAAGGAGATTAGTATGGCGAAACTTAAAGTATACAATATGAAGAAAGAAGAAGTTGGCACTATCAATCTTAACGATATGGTGTTCGACGCTGACTATAACGAACCAATAATTCACCAAGTTGTAGTCGCTATTCACAATAACGCTCGTCAGGGTACGAAATCTACTTTGACTCGTAGCGAAGTGAATGCTAGTAAGAAGAAGATTTATAGACAGAAAGGTACTGGTGGTGCGCGTCACGATGAGCGTAGTGCTCCACAATTCGATGGCGGTGGCGTAGTGTTCGCTCCAAAGCCACGCGATTTTAGTCAAAAGATCAATAAGAAGATGCGTGATATAGCATTTTCTAGTGCACTTTCTCAAAAGATTAGACAGAACGAAGTCGTTATCTTGGACAAAATTGAGTTTAAAGATAATAAGACTAAGTCTGCTAGCGAATTCTTAAAGACTTTCGGTCTAAATAAGCGTACATTAATCGTTACTGACGGAAAGGACGAAAACGCTATCAAGTCGACAAATAATATTCAAAAGGTCGCTTGTGTAGATGCAATGCTATTAAATGTCGCTGAAATCGTTGAAAATACCTTCTTAGTATTCACAAAGTCGGCTATCAAGAAATTAGAGGAGGCATACGTATAATGAAAGCGCAAGAGATTATCTTAGAGCCAATTATGACTGAAAAATCATATGCGGGAATTCAAAATAAAATTTATACCTTTAAAGTAAATAAAGACGCTAACAAGATTGAAATCAAAAAAGCGGTGGAAGAACTCTTCGATGTTCAAGTCGCTCGCGTCAATACAATTAATTGTAAAGGTAAACTCAAAACTAGAAATACAAAAAGTGGACAAGTAACAGGTAGAACTAGCGATTATAAGAAAGCAGTGGTTTTCTTACGCCCAGAATCAAAGGCTATCGCATTCTTCGAGAACTTGAACTAGAAAGGAGTAAACTATGGCTATAAGAAGCAAAAAACCTACCTCAGCAGGTAGCAGATTTGTCACCTACAAGACATACGAAGAACTCACTAAGGACGCTAAGACCCCTAAGTCATTATTAACAACTGTTAAAAAGACTGGCGGTCGTAACGCACAAGGTAAGATTACTGTTCGTAATATCGGTGGTGCTAATAGAAGAAAGTATAGAATTATTGATTTTAAGCGTAAGAAAGATGGCGTTGTTGCTACGGTAGAGAGTATCCAATATGACCCTAATCGTACTGCATATATTGCACTTTTAGTATACGCTGATGGAGAAAAGAGATTTATCCTTGCTCCTAAGGGCTTAAATGTTGGAGATAAGGTTATGAGTGGTGCTGGCGCTGAGATAAAGCCAGGAAATGCTCTTGAATTAAAGGACATTCCGCTAGGTGCCAAGGTTCACAATATTGAATTACAACCAGGACGCGGTGGACAAATTGTTCGTTCGGCAGGATTATCTGCTCAGTTAATGGCTAAAGAAGGAGCATATGCAACTCTTCGTCTTCCTAGTGGAGAGATGAGAAAGGTTAGCATAAATTGCCGTGCTACAATAGGAGAAATCGGTAATGAAGAGAACGAAATTGTGTCTCTCGGTAAGGCTGGACGCAAGCGTCACTTAGGTGTTCGTCCGTCCGTTCGTGGTAGCGCGATGAACCCAGTAGATCACCCACACGGTGGTGGTGAAGGTAAATCCCCAGTTGGTCATGCTGGCCCAGTTACGCCTTGGGGCAAACCTGCACTTGGTTATAAGACTAGAAAACATAATAAAGCATCTGACAAACTTATTGTCAAGAGAGCGAAATCTAAGTAGGAGTAGAATATGAGTAGAAGTTTAAAGAAAACCCCATATGTAGAAGCGAAATTGATGTCTCGTATTCGCGAAATGAACGAAAAGGGAGAGAAAAAGGCTCTTAAAACTTGGTCAAGAGCAAGCACAATCTACCCTGAATTCGTAGGACATACAATCGCTGTTCACAATGGTAGAAAACATATACCTGTATACTGTACTGTCGACATGGTTGGTCATAAGTTAGGTGAATTTGCACCTACTCGTACCTTCAAGGGACATAAGCAGAAAGAGGCTAAGAAGAAATAGGAGTAGACTATGGCAAAGAGAATTAGAGAAAAAACTGAATTGTTGAAACAGACTAAAGACACTCGTCCTTATGCTAGTGTGCGCTATGTTAGACTTTCTCCTACAAAGGCTAAAATCGTTATCGACACAGTAAGAGGTAAGAGTTATGATGATGCGGTGGCTATATTGTCGAATATGCCACATGATGCGGCTGCAGTACTACTTAAAGTAGTAAAGTCGGCTGGTGCTAACGCTGAGAACAATAAAGGTATGAATGTTCACGATTTATACCTTGCTGAAATTGTGCTTGGTCAAGGACCTACTCGTGTAAGTGGACTTAACTATCACGGTCGTGGTCGCACTAGTAGAATCGTTTCAAGAACTAGCCACATTAAGGTTGTGCTAGATGTAAAGGAGTAATTTATGGGACAAAAAGTTAATCCAAATGGTATGCGTCTTGGAATAAATAAGACATGGAATTCTTTCTGGTTTGCAGACAAGAAAGATATTGCTAAAAATATTAAGGAAGATAACACTATCCGTAAATATATCCTTAAAGAATATAAAAACTGCGCACTATCGAACGTTTTAATTGAGAGAACAAACGATAGTTTAACCGTTTCTATCTATACGGCTAAACCAGGTGTGTTAATCGGTCAAAAGGGTGCTGGTGTAGAGCAGTTAAAGAAAAATGTTGAGAAATTATCTAACGCTAAGCGCGTAAATGTGAATATCGTTGAGATTAAAAACCCTGATTTAGATGCAAAACTTGTCGCTGAATCTATCGCTAGTCAGTTAGAGAAGCGTGCTCAATTTAGACGCGTTATGAAATCTGCTATGCAAAGAGTTATGCGCGCAGGTGCACAGGGTGTTAAGACCATGGTATCAGGTCGACTTGACGGCGCTGAAATCGCTCGTAGTGAGCACTACCACGAAGGCTCACTTCCGCTTCACACAATTAGAGCGGATATAGATTATGCTTGCGTTGAAGCACATACAACTTTTGGTGTGCTTGGCGTAAAAGTATGGATTTATAAGGGCGAGATTTTAGGTAAAGTTTCTCAAAGTTCTGTACAAAATCACAAGAAAGGAGAGAACTAATATGTTATTACCTAAGAGAGAAAAGAGAAGAAAACAATTTCGCGGTCGTATGACTGGCCGTGCTATTCGTGGTAGCAAAGTTGTTTATGGAGACTACGGTCTTCAAGCGGTAGAGCCATGCTGGATGACTCCTAACCAAATCGAAGCCGCTCGTGTTGCAATAAATAGATACATGAAGCGTGGTGGAAAGTTATGGATAAAGGTGTTCCCAGATAAGCCTATCACTAAGAAACCTGCCGACACTCGTATGGGTAGCGGTAAAGGTGCGCAAGTAGGTCACGTAGCAGTCGTAAAGCGTGATAGAGTTATATTCGAAGTAAGTGGTCCAAGCGAAGAAGTTTGCTTAGAGGCTTTAAGACTTGCTTCACACAAACTTCCTTGCAAAACTAGAATAGTTCGTAAGGAAAAAGGCGGTGAAAACAATGAAGAATAATTACAAAGATATGACTATTAAAGAATTAAACGCAGAAGAAAGTAAACTTCGTAGCGAACTCTTCAACCTAAATTTCCAAAAGAAAGTTGGACAACTAACTGACAGTGCACGAATTGGGATAACGAAGAGAAATATCGCTCGTGTTAAAACTGCTATTAGACAAAAACAAATCGCTGGAGCAAAGGAGTAATATTATGGAAGAAAAGCAAGTAAACCACAAGACAATTCAAGGTGTTGTTGTTTCTGATAAAATGGACAAAACTATTACTGTTTTGGTTACCAGCAAGAAAAAACACCCAATTTACAAAAAGTATATGACTTATACTAAAAAATATAAGGCACACGATGAGAAGAATGAAGCACATACTGGTGACACAGTCGTAATTATTGAGACTCGTCCGCTAAGTAAAGATAAGTATTTTAGACTTCTTTCTATCGTTGAGCGTGCTAAGTAGGAGGCGGATATGATACAACCATTATCATTATTGAATGTTGCTGATAACTCTGGCGCAAAACAAATTATGTGCATTAGATGTTTAGGTGGCAGTAAGCGTAAATTCGCAAACATCGGCGATATCATAGTTGCTTCTGTTAAAAAGGCTGACCCAGATGGCAAAGTTAAGAAGGGAGATGTTGTAACAGCAGTTATCGTTAGAACCAAAAAAGGTGTTGAGCGTGCTGATGGCTCGTCAATTAAGTTCGACGACAATGCAGCAGTTATCATCGATAAACAGAAAAACCCTCGTGGAACGCGTGTGTTTGGGCCAATCGCAAGAGAACTTCGTGCTAGAGGTTTTATGCAAATAATCTCGCTAGCACCGGAAGTGTTATAGGAGGTCGAATATGAAATTAAGCGTAAAGAAAGGCGATAATGTTTTAGTTATCGCAGGAAAAGATGCTGGTAAGACTGGTGAAGTCCTTGAAGTAAATAGAGAAGCAGGCAAAGTTAAAGTCGCTAATGTTAATATTCAATCTCACCACAGAAAGCCAAGAAGTAAAGATGACAAGGGCGGAATTATTAAAACAGAAGGTGCTGTAGATGTGTCTAATGTGCAAGTTGTTTGCCCAAGTTGTAAGAAGGCTACTCGTGTAGCACATAGCCTAGTAGACGGGAAGAATGTTCGTGTCTGCAAGAAGTGTGGCGCTACCCTTGATGTAGTAGCAAAGAAAACTGCTAAAAGCAGTAAGAAAGCGTAAAGGAGTATGACATTATGGAAAAAGAGATAAATAGACGTCATGCATACTATAACGAAGTGGTTAAAAATGCTCTTAAAGAGAAGTTCGGTTACAAAAATGTAATGGAAATTCCAAAAATTGAGAAAATCATTTTAAGCCTTCGTCTAGGAAAGGAAAAGGGCAACGCAAAGAGTTTTAATACTGCCGTTGACGAGTTGAGTTTAATCGCTGGACAAAAAGCAGTTCCAACTTATGCGAAAAAGTCCATAGCAAATTTCAAACTTCGTCAAGGAGAAAAAATTGGTGCGAAAGTTACCCTTCGTGGCGAAAAAATGTACGAATTTTATGATAGATTAATTTCAGTCGCTCTTCCGCGTGTGCGTGACTTCCAAGGTTTAAGCACAAAATCGTTTGATGGGCGTGGAAATTATAGTTTCGGCGTTAAAGAGCAGATTATCTTCCCAGAGATTATCTATGATAAAATAGATACTGTTCGCGGTTTCGATATAATCATAGTAACAACTGCAAAAACAGACGCAGAAGCATTAGAATTATTAAGACAAATGGGCGTTCCATTTAAGAAGAATTAGGAGTGAATTATGGCAAGAAAAGCAATGATTAATAAACAGAAAAAAGAACAGAAATTCACAACGCGTGAATATACGCGATGCTCTATTTGTGGACGTCCACATGCAGTACTTAAAAAGTATGGAATTTGCAGAATTTGTTTTAGAAATTTAGCGCACAAAGGTGAAATTCCTGGTGTTAAGAAGTCTAGTTGGTAAAAGGAGAAAGTTATGTTAAGTATAGACCCAATCGCAGATATGCTTACTCGTATTCGCAATGCGAATTCGAACAAGCATGAGAGTGTACTTGTTCCAAATTCAAAGACTAAACGCGCTATCGCTGACATTTTAAAGGAAGAAGGATATATCTCTTCTTACAGTGAAAAAGTTGTTGACGGCGTTAAGATGATGGAAATCGCTCTCAAATATGGTCCTAATGGCGAAAAAGTCATTCAGGGTCTTAAAAGAATTAGCAAACCGGGATTAAGAATATATGCTAACGTAGAACAACTCCCTAAGGTTCTTAACGGTCTAGGTATTGCTATCGTGTCCACTAGCAAGGGCATAATGACTGATAAAAATGCTAGAAAATTAAATGTAGGTGGCGAAGTGCTCGCCTATGTATGGTAGAGAGGTGTAATATGTCAAGAATTGGAAAATTACCTATCTCAATCCCAGCAGGAGTTAGCGTTGAAGTTAACGGCAACATTGTTACTGTTAAAGGTCCTAAGGATACATTAAACTTAGAGATTAAAACTAATAATGTTTCTGTAAAAGTAGAGAATAACGAAGTTTTAGTTGTTCGTAACGATGAGACTACTGACTCTAATACAAAACAAGGTCTTTATAGACAATTAATTCACAACATGGTAGTTGGTGTAAAGGACGGATTTAAGAAGTCTTTAACCGTTCAAGGTGTTGGTTACAAGTTAAATAAACAGGGTAATAAACTCGTTATGAATTTAGGCCTTAGCCACCCAGTAGAATTTGCGGAAGTTGAGGGTATTAAACTCGATGTTCCAGATAACAACACTATCATAGTTAGTGGAGCAAATAAAGAATTAGTAGGCGCTGTCGCTGCAAAAATCAAGGCATTGCGCCCAATCGAGCCTTATCATGGCTATGGAATTCATTATACAAATGAACCAGTAGTGTTAAAGCCAGGTAAGAGCGCAGGTAAGAAGAAGTAGGAGGTTAAGTTATGATTAACAAGGTAAATAAGAATAGCCAAAGAGTTAAGCGCCATGTTAGATTGCGTCATAACTTATCTGGTACTAGTAAATGCCCGCGTCTTTGCGTGTACAGAAGTTTATCTAACATCTATGCACAAATCATTGACGACACCAAGGGTGTAACCTTAGTCGCTTGCAACACTACGCAAAAAGAGATTAAGGACAAGATTAAAAATATGACAAATAAAGAGCAAGCAAGATTCATCGGTGAAGAAATCGCTAAACTTGCTAAGAAAAAGAAGATAACCGAAGTCGTATTCGATAGAGGTGGATATCTTTATACTGGAAGAGTAAAAGAACTTGCTGACGGCGCTAGAGCCGGTGGCTTGAAATTTTAAGGAGAGATTATGGCACAACAAAAGCGTGAATTTAGAAAACCAAGAGAGGAAGTAAAAGACGAATTTGATAAGAAGATGCTCGCTGTCCGCCGTGTAACGAAAGTTGTTAAAGGCGGTCGTACGATGCGTTTCTCTGCCTTAGTAGTTGTTGGAGATAAAAAGGGTAGAGTTGGAATGGGAGTAGCAAAGGCTAGCGAAGTTCCTACCGCTATTGACAAGGCTACTAAGTCTGCTAAGAAATCTCTTATTACTGTTCCAGTGATTAACGGCACAATTCCACATGAAGTTATAGGTAAATTCGCTAAGACTAGCGTAAAGATGCTTCCTTCTAAAAAGGGTAGTGGACTTATAGCTGGTGGTGCTGCTCGTACAGTATTCGAAATGGCTGGATATACTGATATTACAGCAAAAATCTATGGCTCAACGGACAAAATTAATGTGGTTAGAGCAACTCTAAATGGACTTAAATCATTAAGAACAAAAGAGCAAGTTGCTATGCTACGCGGAAAGTCTGTTGACGAAATTTAGGAGGACATATGGCTAAGAAACAATCTAAAACCATTAAAGTTACTTATGTAAAGAGTGCTATCGGTTTCGATAAGCGCCAGGCAAAAATTGTTGAAGCATTGGGCTTTAAGAAGTTAGGTCAAACTCGTGTCCTTCCAGACAATGAATGTATTAGAGGTAGCATCTTCAAAGTTAAACACTTATTAAAAGTGGAAGAAGAGGCTTAAAGGAGAGATTATGTATATACACGATTTAAGAAATGCAGAAGGTGCTAGACAGTCTAAGAAAAGACTCGGTCGCGGTATCGGTAGCGGTATCGGTAAGACATCGGGTAAAGGTCATAAGGGACAAAACGCGCGCTCAGGCGGTGGCGTTCGTCCGGGATTTGAAGGTGGACAAAATCCGCTATATCGTAGACTACCTTCTAAGGGATTTAGCAATGCTAAATTTAAGAAAGTATATTCAGTAGTTAATGTCGCTAGTTTAAACATTTTCGAACCTAATACCGAAGTTGATGCGGTAAAACTTCTTGAATCCGGAATTTTATCTAAAGTTGAAAAGGACGGAGTTAAGATTTTAGGTAATGGCGAACTTAAAGTGGCTTTAAAAGTAGTTGCTAATAAGTTCACTAACTCAGCAAAGGAAAAGATTACAGCACAAGGTGGCAGTGTAGAGGAGGTATAATGTTTAAGACATTAGCTGACGCATTTAAGATAAAAGAAGTTAGAAATAAGTTACTTCTAACCCTTCTTTTACTCTTTATCTATCGCTTGGGTTGTTGGTTACCTATTCCAGGTATAGACATCGCGGCGTTAGGAGTAAGCGTGGAAGGAAATACCTTCTTAAGTTTGCTCAGTTCGGTTAGCGGTGGAGCGTTAAGTCAGGGTTCGTTCCTTGCTTTAGGTGTATCACCGTATATAACCTCATCAATTATAGTACAACTACTATCAATGGTCATTCCTAGTTGGCAAAGGCTAGCAAAGGAAGGCGGTGCGGACGGAAGGAAGAAGATTAGTCAGTACACTAAAATTACTGCTTTAATCATCGCACTTGCTCAGGCTATTGGTATTGCGGTAGGATTTGGTACTGCTGATAGCGTCAATTTAAACGTCTTCGGTGGTAGCGAAGTTGTATGTTATATCTTCATAGTCCTTATGCTAGTTGCCGGTGCTATGTTCACCGTATGGCTAGGAGAGAAGATTACTGAAATTGGTATTGGTAATGGTATGTCACTACTTATCTTTGTGGGTATACTATCTAGTGCTGGTAGTGCAATTATGGGTAATTTTAGTGACCTTGCTGTCGGTGGAGAAACTACTCAGCGTGCAGTATGGCAGTTAGTTTTGTTCGTAGTTGCGCTTATTGCAATATTCGCTCTTGTTGTTTTCGTTGACGGCGGAGAGAGAAGAGTTGGTGTTCAGTATGCTAAGCAAATGCGCGGAAGAAAGATGTATGGTGGTCAGTCCACTTTCATTCCTATTCGAGTTAATGCAAACGGCGTTATGCCAATCATCTTAGCAAGTGCTGTGCTTACCTTCCCGCAACTTATTATGAGCATTTTTTGGCCAAATTCAAATAACGCGTTTATAACATGGTGGAACACATATATCGGTGTCGGTTCGTGGGTGTATGCAATATTGATGTCACTATTAATTCTTGCGTTCGCATATTTTTGGACAATGGTTCAGTTCGATACGGAAGAAATTAGTCGTCAAATCCAGCAAAATGGTGGATTTATACCTGGAATTCGACCTGGAAAACCTACTGCTCAGTATTTGAGCGGAATAAATAAGAAAATTACATTATTTGGTGCTATATTCTTGGCTTTCATGGCATTAATTCCTACATTACTATTCACAGCAATAGGAACGGGCGGATTAAATAGTGCATTTAGTGCTACTGGTATGTTAATCGTAGTATCCGTAGCCCTTGAATTTGATAAGCAGTTAGAGGCACAAATGATGATGCGTAACTATCGCGGATTCTTGAAGTAGGAGAGAAAATGAATATTGTTCTATTAGGTATTCAAGGGTGCGGTAAGGGTACTCTTGTAAACAATCTAGAAAAACATATCGATTTTGATTTAATTTCGGTAGGTAAACTTCTTCGTGACGAAGTGTCAACTGGTTCAGCGCTTGGACAACATATAAAAAGGGTTCAACTCTCAGGCAGGCTAGTGGAAATTGCTATCGTTATGGACACGTTGAAGAAGAAATTAAAGTCCAGCACAAAAAAGATTACAATTTTTGACGGTTTTCCACGAAATATCGAGCAATTACATGAGTTAGATAAAATCTGCAAAGTGGATAAAGTGATTTATCTAAATCTAAGTAAAGAGACGGCAATAGAGCGCATTTTAAATAGATTAAACTGCTTAAAATGTGGATATATTACTGACAAAAAGAGTGCAAAAAATTTGATTTGCCCGATGTGTGGTGCAAAACTTGTGACTAGATTTGACGACAATATTGAATCTGTAAATACCAGATTTGAACAATATTTTAACGAAACATATCCGCTGATAGACATATATCGCTCGCGCGGAGTATTATTCGAAATTGATGCGAGTAAGACCCCAGACGAGATTTTAGATGATGTTTTAAGGGTGATAGAATGAATATTACTATTAAAAACAGTGAAGAAATAGAAAAAATGCGTGTTGCTGGAAAGATTTTAAAGCAGACGCTAGACTTAATCGAGTCATCTATTTATCCAGGCCAAACCACTTCGCGCCTTAATGATTTGGCTTATAAATATATAATTTCCCAAGGCGCAAAACCTTCCTTTTTAAATTATGAGGGCTTTCCATACACTATCTGCGCGAGTTTAAACGAGCAGGTAGTGCATGGATTTTGCACCGATGTTCCCCTAAAAGAAGGCGACATAATCAGTATTGATTGCGGAGTTATCTGGGAGGGGTATCATAGCGATGCTGCTCGTACATTCCCAGTCGGGACAATATCAAAAGAGAAGCAGGCGCTAATTGAAGCCACTAAGCAGTCATTCTTTGAAGGAATAAAAGATATAAAAGCGGGTTCTAGGCTTGGTCACATAAGTCATAGAATACAAACCTATCTAGAAGAGCGTGGCTACGGGGTGGTAAGAGAACTCACAGGGCACGGCATAGGGACTAACCTACATGAAGACCCGTATGTTCCAAATTACGGTAAGTATAATTCAGGTATTGTACTTAGCGAAGGTATGACCTTAGCCATCGAACCAATGTCTACTTTAGGCAAACGCGATGTATTCTTAGAAGACAACGATTGGACAGTTACCACATGGGACGGTAGTCCAAGCGCACACTATGAAAACACCGTTTTAATAACAAAAGATGGAGTAGAAATTCTAACATTGTAGGAGTATTATGATTAGCGAATTTAAGGTGGGGGATATAGTAAAATCGCTTAAAGGACACGATAAAGATCATGTTTTTCTCGTACTAACTATTGACAAAAATGGATATCTTGCTATAATAGATGGTAGATTGAGAAAACGAAAGAATATAAAGAAAAAAAATCCTAAGCATTTACTAAAAATCGCTCACGATGACGAGATTTTAAATAAGGCTAATTCGCCTATCGCTACTGATACTGAAATCTACAATGCGATTAAGAAATATCAATCTAATGTAAAGGAGTAAAAATGTCGAAGGAAGATGTTATCGATGCTGAAGGCGAAATTGTTGAAGTCTTAGGCAATTCTAACTTCAAAGTTAAAATTATGAACGACCATATAATAACTGCGTACATCTCAGGAAAACTACGCGCAAATAAGATTCGCGTACTTATTGGAGATAAGGTCAAAGTTGAGATGAGCCCGTACGATTTAACTAAAGGTAGAATCGTTTGGCGCGACAAAAAGTAGTTCATAAAAATAAATTAATTTGACGAAAAGGAGAAATTATGAAAGTACGACCATCTGTTAAACCTATGTGCGAAAAGTGTAAAGTCATTAAGCGTAATGGCAGAGTTATGGTTATTTGTTCTAAAAACCCTAAGCATAAACAACGCCAAGGTTAGACCGTTTTTACGGCATAGTCAGGCTCAAAGAAGAGTGTGACTTTGATTACGAGTTTTACTCGATAAAATAAGCATGGTGCTTCGCGGCAATTTAGCATCATGAGAATATATTATACATTTTAAGTGGAGGAAAATATATGGCACGTATATCAGGCGTGGATTTACCTAATGAAAAGAGAGTTGAAATCGGCTTAACCTATATCTATGGTATAGGCAGGGCTAGTGCTAACAAGATTTTGCAAGCAACAGGTATTAATCCTGATACGAGAGTTAAGGATTTAACTGAAAACGAAATCGCTTCTATCCGTAAATATATAGAAGCCAATTTTGTCGTGGAAGGAGAAAAAAGAAAAGACGTTGCACTAGACATTAAGCGTTTAAAAGAAATTAGATGCTATCGTGGTCTTAGACATATTGCTAATCTACCAGTTCGTGGTCAGTCTAGCAAACAAAATGCGCGTACACGCAAAGGTCCAAAGAAGACTATAGCAAACAAGAAGAAGTAATAAGGAGTAAATATGGCTACTAAACAAGAAAAAAAGAAGAAAATATTAGTTAGCAATGGTGAAGGTGCTGTACACATTTTCGCTAATTCTAATAATACTATCGTATCTTTAACTGATAGTCAGGGTAATCTTTTAGTGCAGTCTAGTGCGGGCGCATTAGGAAATAAAGGCGCAAAGAAGACAACACCTTTCGCCGCTCAGTCAGCAGTGGAGGCAGCATTAAAGAATATCGCAAACTATGGAATTACTAAGGTTGCAATCTATGTTAAAGGTGCGGGAAATGCGCGTGAGGCAGCAATTCGTGCGGTTGGAGCAAGCGGAGTTCAAGTTACTATGATTAAAGATGTCTCTCCTATTGCACACAATGGTTGTCGTCCACCTAAGAAGAGAAGGTTATAGGAGGAAATATGGCTAAAAATACTAATCCAGATTGTAAGCAATGCCGTAGAGAAGGGTGCAAACTTTTCTTAAAGGGCGAAAGATGTCTTACAAAATGTTCATTTGATAAGCGCCCTGTAATTCCTGGACAACACGGAGCAGGAAGAAAGAAAGTTTCGGAATACGGAATTCAGTTGCGTGAGAAGAATAAAGTTCGTAGAGCATACGGCTTACTTGAAAAGCAATTTAGAATTTATTATGAAAAGGCTACTCGTAGTAAAGAGGCTACTGGTTGGGCACTTTTAAAGATGCTAGAATTGAGACTTGATAATGTAGTTTATCGTCTTGGTCTTGGTGTATCTAGGTCGGAAGCGAGACAAATCGTTAACCATGGGCACATCACTGTAAACGGAAAGAAAGTAAATATCCCTTCTTATCAAGTTAAAGTTGGTGATGTAATTGCGGTTAAAGATAGTAAGCAATCGCTTGAGATGTTCGCTAGTCTTAAAGGAACGAAGGTTAATACACCTAAATGGTTAGAGTTCTCTACCGATAGTTTAACTGGTAAAGTTCTAGCACTTCCAGAGCGTGACGATATCGACCTTGGAATACAAGAACACTTAATAGTCGAATTTTATTCAAGATAATAGGAGAAAATTAATTATGATGGAAATCGAGAAACCAAAAATACTTTTAGAAGAATCTGAAAACGGAGCAAAGGCAGTCATCACCGTTGAACCGTTGGAAAAAGGCTTCGGTATAACTATTGGAAATATGTTACGCCGTACTCTTCTTAGTTCGCTACCAGGCGCTGCTATTGTAGGAGTTAAGATTAAAAATGTGCTTCACGAATTCTCTACAATTAAGGGTGTTAGTGAAGATGTTCCAGACATTATCCTTAACTTAAAGGCAGTTGCCGTTAAGACTGAGAGCACTGATGTTGATTTTAAAGGTAAGATGACTCTAAAAGTAAAGGGTCCTGCTACCGTTTATGCTAAGGATATCGTTTGCGACGATGGAATTAGCGTCGTTAATCCAGACTTATACATTTGTACTATCGATGATGATGCAGACCTTGACATAACTATGTATGTTGGTCGCGGTAGGGGATATGTTCCTGCTAGTCAAAACAAGACTTTCTCGGACGAAGTGGACTTTATCGCAATCGATTCACTATTTACTCCTGTTAAGTGCGTGAATTTTGAAGTACAATCTAGCCGTGTTGGTCGTAGTCTAGACTTCGATAAACTCGTTCTAGATGTTCAAACGCGCGGAACGGTTAGCGCTAAGGAAGTTGTTGCACTGTCTGCTAAACTTATCAACGATTATGCTACTATGTTCGTAGAACTCGTTGAAGGTATGGACGGAGTTAATATCTTAGTCGCTAGAAAAGAAGATGAAAGAACAAAATTATATGAAAAACCTATCGAGGAAATGGAACTTAGTGTTCGTAGTTATAACTGCTTAAAGCGTGCTGGAATTGAAACTATCGGCGACCTTGCTAAGAAGAGCCGAAGTGAAATGATGAAAGTGCGTAATATGGGTGCTAAGTCGCTAGAAGAAGTTATCGCAAAACTTGAAGCGCTCGGCATTGTCCTTGAAGGTAACGATAATTATTAAAGGAGAAAAAGGACATGAAAGTTAAGAAATTAGGTCGTCCTACCGAAGAAAGATTAGCAATAATGCGTAATCAGGCTACTGACCTTCTTTGGAAAGGTAAAATTGAGACTACCTTAGCAAGAGCAAAGTCTTTAAAGAGTTATGTTGAAAAGTTGTTGACACTTGCTATTAACAGTTATGAAGATGTCATTACCGTTCAAAAGAAGACTATTAATGCGAAAGGCGAAGAGACTACTCGTGAAGTAATGAATGATGGTCCAAAAAAACTTGCTGCCCGCAGAAAAATTACTGCTAAGACTTATTCGGTTAAGGAAGAGCGTAAGCCAGGCGAGAAGAAGGCTGACTATTTAGCACGTATAGATAATATTAAAAATCCGCTTTTAGAGAAGATTTTCAATGTTTATGCACCTAAATATGCAGAACGCGCTAAGGAATTAGGACAGAAAGGTGGATACACCCGTATTATCAAGTTAGGTACTAGAAAGGGTGACAATGCTGAAATGGCTCTTATAGAGTTGATTTAATAAAATGAGCGCAATGCTCATTTTTACACTAAATTTACATATTAAAGGATAGATATGCTAATTAGAGAAATGAATAAAAATCATAAATCAAATATCCCAATTTTACACGGAAAGACAGGCGGATATTGGTTCGAATTCCCAAATGGCGAACTTAGTAAAGTGTTTTATAACGCGCGCCGTTTTTCTGCAGGGTTTGCTCCTGTTCAAGAGTTTGGTAATAGTGAATGGAGATTTTTAAATGTGAGAAATTCTCTCTCACGCGATAGTTATGCTAGCGTAAACTGTTACGATGACCACAACGGATTTGCAAAGGTTGTTATTATAGACCCAAAGACGAAACGAGAAGATACCTTCCATCGCGATAGTCTAGGTAGACTCTCTAATGGACTAACCGATTCAGGTCAGGCTTATTTCTTGTATTTGAATAATATGCTTGACTGGAAGAACATGGATATGAGATATTTCGACGATATAATTTTCCGTCAAGGAATTATAAAGGAAGAAATGCGCCGTTTTATATCTGCGAACCCAAAGACTAGTCGCGAAGAAAAACAAGAGTATCTCGCTCTTATAGAAAATAAAATTGATGAACTTTGCGCTGAAGAGAGAGCTTCAAATGCAAATAAAAACTTAAACCCGCAAG
>CASFFG010000010.1 GCA_949293905.1 uncultured Christensenella sp.
TATGATTATAACTTTAGCAAAATTTCGATATTTAGTCAATGTGATTTAAAATATTTAAATTTATTAAAAAATAATTAATTATTTATTTTTTTATAAAAATTTTTGATTTTTTACTAAAATTTTATTATTTTTTGATATTTTATATAATTTTTAATAGTTTTTTTGGTAATTTTTAATTATTTTTAATAATTTTCGATTTTTTATTCTATTAAAATTATAGACTTAAATTTGGTTTTGGAGCAAGAGTCATATCGGCAATTCCAACGCCCGAGATGTAGGCAAAGTAACCTGCGCTTCCTATCATTGCTGCGTTATCTGTACAATACTCCATTTTGGGAATGAAACATTCAATTCCATTTTCATTCGCAACACTAGTTAATTGCGCTCTAAGTCTTTTGTTTGCGCTCACCCCACCCGCTAAAACAACTTTTTTATAACCTAAATTTTTAGCAGCACGAATTGTTTTCTCTACAAGTTCATCTACTGTGCTTTTACTGAAACTATAACATATGTCCTCTTTTGGAACGGGTTTACCAGTCTGCTCTAATTTATGGACATAGTTAATTATTGCCGTCTTCTTTCCGCTAAAACTGAAATTGTATCCTAGTTCGTGATTAGGCTTTGTAAATTCAATATAATTCTTCCCTTTCTCTGCAAGTGCGTCGACTTTCGGTCCACCGGGATAACCGAGTCCAAGCACGCGTGCAACTTTATCAAAACTCTCGCCCGCTGCGTCGTCTAAGGTGTTACCGATAATAGAATGATGATTAAAATCTTTCACTTCGATTATTGCAGTATGTCCACCACTAACAAGCAAGCAAACAAATGGCGGATTAAGGTCTGGAAACGATAGGTAGTTGCCCGCAATATGTCCGTATATGTGGTTCACTGCAATTAGCGGTATATCTAACGCATACGAAAGCGCTTTTGCGTAACTCACTCCCACAATCAGCGAGCCGATAAGTCCTGCACCGTAAGTCACAGCAATTGCGTCTATATCTTTAAAAGTGCAACCGGCTTTTTCAAGTGCGAGAGCAACGACATTATCAATAGCAGTGATATGATTTCGACTTGCAACTTCGGGCACAACTCCACCAAAACGCGTATGGATATCTATTTGGCTTGATACTATATTTGACAGGCAAACTCTGCCGTCCACTACGACGGCACAACTCGTTTCATCACAACTACTTTCAATCGCCAATATCTTAAATCCTAATTTCATGTCATAATTTTAACACTAATTATAAATTTTTGCAAGAAATAATTATAATTTTGATAATTTCTAATAGAATAGAAAAACTTGACTTAAAATTTTATTTGGATTATCCTAATAAAAAGGAGAAAATTATGCCACCAAGAAGAAGTTCGAGTAGACCTCGTAGAGCGGGGAGTCATTTTACGAGTAGACCTCGTAGAGCGGGGAGTCATTTTAGCGGAAGAGTCAGTAAAAACGTCGGCAGGTCGCATTTTTCAAGCCCGGTGGTAGCGCCTATTCGTACGCCAGTAAGAAGGTCAGCCCTTATTCGTTCGCCACGAATTTACGTCTTTAACGGTAGGAAATACACATATTCAACAGGCACTAATAATCGAATTCGTACTATCAATATTCTTATCATAATTGCGCTTATTATGACTGCGATTTTTGTCAGTTCGCACTTTGCAAACGATAACGACCTTAAGACTATCGAGCGAGATAGGGCGCATTATCTATCAATGATTGAGATCGCGGAAAGTACGCCCAGCTTAATTCAAACGGCAACTGTCACGGGATACAACACTAACGGCGCGGGCGGGAAATATTTTATCTATTACACGGTTTATAATGACTTTAACCATGCAATTTACGAGGGAGAATCTTACTCGGTATATACTTTAGACGAGGTGCAGAGTTTACTCCATAAGGAAATTGAGGTCGCGTTTGAGAGTCAACTCATCACTCGCAATACGGACAGCATACCGGTAGATTACAAAGACAAAGCACTCGAAGATGACGGCGAATACATTAAAGCGAGCGAAAATAAGCGGACATCTATGTGGTTATCTATTGTTGCAGGAGTAACCTGTGGCGCGCTAATTATCGTGAATATAATAATCAAAGTGGAAGATCGCGAGTATGTGGAAGACACGAGTTCGGGTCCAAGCAATGCAAGTGTGAGCGCACAAAATAAGCCGAAAATAAACAAGTGTGAATACTGCGGAACAATTTTAGGCGAAAATGAAACATCTTGTCCAAACTGCGGGGCGCATAAATCGTAAAATTCAGTTAAAAAAATCGCTAAAATAAATAGCGATTTTTAATATATTTACATATCTTTAAATTCGTGTCCACACTTTTCGCAAAATGATGCCATTGCGCTATTTTTAGTTTTACAATTAGGGCAAGTTTTGAGTCCTAAACCTCCGTGCTGTTTTGCACCGCAATGCTCACAATATTCGGCATGTTTTGTGATAACTTTCCCACATTTATCGCAAAGGCGAGTGCCTGATATACCCTTAGATTTATTACCATCTCTCACACTTTTCCAACTGGAAATCATACTGAATGAAAATAAAATTAAATACAAACCGAAGAGCGCAAGAGCGAGCGCAACAATGCCCGCTATGACCATAATCAAATATTTCGTCCAGTGGGTCATATGAAGGATCGCGTACACTCCGCCGTACACACTACCGCAAGCAAGTGCTATAAGCAAAATTGCAAACAGTACGAACGCGGTCTTTCCATAACGAGTTTCTCTATACTTAAACATATTCGCCCCCTACTTTACCTTTTCTCCACAATCTGGGCAAAATTTTGCCTTAGCAGAAAGTGTTTTTCCACATTTAGGGCAAATTTTATCAATATTTCCTAATTTCTCACCGCAATTCACGCAGAATTTGCTACCCTTTGAAATAGGTTCTCCGCATTTTGGGCAAGAGAGCGCTTGTGACGCTCCACATTCTGGACAAAACTTAGATTTCCCTGGAATAGATGCTCCACATTTTATGCACTGGATAGTGACCTGTTTTTTAGTGTCCTTTGCCGTATTAATAGCATTAGCAAACACATTCCCCATATTCACTCCCGCGCCCAAGCCTACTCCTAAACCAGCGAGCCCGCCAGCACTTGGATTTTTAGCCGATTCTTCAATGGCATTAGCCGCCTTAAACTGAGTATATGTGCCCATTTTATCCGCCATAACGCCCATTTTAGTGCGTTCATCAAGCATCTTTTCTACATCATCTGGAAGAGATAAATTCTCGATAACAAAGTTAGATAGTTTAAGTCCAAGAGGCGCAAATTCTTCTTTCGATTTCTCTTCAACGCTCTTACCAAGTTCCTTATAGTTAGCGGCAAGGTCGAGAGCAGAAAGTTTACTCTCGCCGATAGCGTCCGTTAAAAGTTGAATAAGCGTTGACTTATACTGTGTTACAATATCACTTACTCTATAAATTGGGTTAGTGCCGAAACACTCACGCATAAATTTAGTAGCATCTTCAACCTTAAAAGCGAAAGTGCCATATCCACGAAGGCGAATGTTACCGAAATCGACATCACGCATCATAATAGGGTTCTGTGTTCCCCACTTTAGCCCTAAAAAGCGCTTTGTATTCACGAAATAAACTTCCGCTTTGATGCGCGAATTTCCGCCAGTAGTTAAACTAAGCATTTTAGTCAAAAATGGAATATTTTCGGTTGCTAGTTTATATGTACCTGGGCCGAAAACATCAGCAATCTCCCCTTTATGCACGAACATAGCGACCTGGCTTTCGCGAACAATAAGGGTTGAACTATTCATAATCTCTTCCCTATCGGTCAACGGATAACGATAGACGATAATATCGTTACTAGCGTCCTTCCACTCGATAACGGATAATAATTGTCTTTTAAAAAATCCCATAAAATCTCCTTAAGTATATTATATCAAAAATTTTATAATTAAAGCAAGTAATTTAGTGTAAATTTAATCTTTAAACTTTCCACCTTTAAAAATATCTGTTAAAATTACACCGCCTAAAAATCCGCCCACCGCATCGCTAAAATTTTTCCCATTAAATTCGGGCTTTCCGTCCATTTTTAGTTCCTTAATCTCTTTCGGTTGATAATACTTATTTGCGCTCCCGCAATACGAGCATTTCTTTTCATCTGGAAGCACGCTTGCGCCACAACTAGCACATTTAAAATTTTCTTTTTCTCGCTTTAATTCTTCTTTTTCCATAGTTTTCCTTATTAACTTTATGTCCCTTAATTTATCAAGTAATTTTAATATTGATTTTATACTTATAACTTATTTTATGACTTAATTAGATATTTTAAATTATTCAATATTTTTTGGTTCTGTGTTTTCATATATTCTAAAAGTGTAATCCACTCCATTTTCATGCATCGTTGGTGAGGATTCTTTTAATTTAAATCCATTGTCTTCTATATCATTTATGTATGTATCCGCGCTTGTTTCGGTTTCAATCCGCGTAACATATGCGTATTTACAGTAATCCATAAGTTGATTGTATATCTTTGCTCCGCCACAAACAAAGATATTTTCACTATCATATGTTTTGAGTACATCAAACAATTCAGGTATGCTATGCACAATAATAGTGCCTTCAAGAACTATATCTCTTTTACTAGTCATGACGATATTAACTCTATTTGGCAAGGGCTTTTTGGGAAGAGAAAGATATGTATTTAGTCCCATTACGACCACTTTATTAGTCGTTTTTTCTTTAAAATATTTCAAGTCTTTAGGTAAATGAAATAGCAATTTATTTTTATTGCCAATCGCGTAATTCCTTGTAATCGCAACAATTAAATTCATAATCTCCACACACCATATTGATTTAATTAAATTCATACTAGCATAACGAAATTATATTAACGAAATTTTTATAATGAAAATTCAAATCTGTCAACACTTTTATTATATCAAATTTTGTCGTATTATGTAAATTGATTTATTACTATTTTACTAAATACTAAAGTCGTTTTTTATTAACTGAAAAATTTGTTAACTGAATATTCACAAAGCATATACTCTCGTTTTAAGCGAATTTGCATAGTTTACTATATTGTAATTTTATGAAGAGTTAAATATTTTTTGACGAAAAAACCGAGATTGTCTCGGTCTTTAAATCACTTTTATTGGTTATGCGTCGAAATTCCAACGCACAGATTCGTGTAGCCTATCCATTATATAAAAGCATTTTTCTTCGTCTGGAAGATTTTCAAAATTTGGTATATCGTAGAAACTATTGTATGCTATAGCATATGCTTGGAAAGTAAAACTAATACGCTTACCTTGGAATTCATTTTTAACAGACGAGCCATGTAATTTTAATTGATTTTTTGCGATAAGCACAATGTCCGATTGTTCAGGAACTACTGGAGTCAAATTGATAAAACAGCGTACATCTGCCGGATTAGTTTCGTCCGTATCAACATAACGATAGTGCGTCCAAGCGTCATTGCCAATATCTAAAATCTGGTTGGTATTGGAAATATCGACTATTGCTTCTGGGTCGTCAAGTTCGCTCACTTGCACAGAATAAACTGCAACCAAGTAGATATCAACATTTGATGTGTTAAAAATGGTTAGCGCACTATTTTCAAGCGACTGACCCGGAACGACAAGACTGTTCGTCATAATGATTTCACTAGAACCGCTCTCGCCCTGCTCATTGTCCGCATACATAGAAATTTTTAAGTTACCTAGCGTAACAAATCCCGATATTCTATTAGAACGATAACTATAATATGCATAAACACCGCCACATACTGAGACAAAAATCAGCAGTATGGCGAGAATGATAATCGTCAATGTTTGCCCTGAAAGTTTCCTAGTCATATTACCCCTATATATAAAATAGTTTATTTATATGAAGAGATAAAGTCAAATCTTTTCTTCGATTTTACAAATTTTAACAAAATATTTTCATTTTTAACAAAAAATAGCGATTTTTATTATAAATTTCGTTAATTTTATATTAAGTCTTACCAAATGCTTTTGTATTATAGTTTTTGATGGTATTATGCAAAAATAAAATTAACAAAACATTTTTAGCAGTAACTAATTTTAAAGCACGATTTCGCTAAGAATATAGTCGCGAAGTAACACTATAAATTTACAACAACTAGGTCGTCTATCCGCACTCCAAAATGTTAGCAACTTTTGCTTAATTGTACCCCAAAAAAGTTTAATAACATTACGAATATCTCTCTCCACTGTGAAATCACTCTTTTCGTATTTTTTAGCGAGTTCGGGATAAACTTCTCGCGAGAAAGAGCGTATCTCACAATCATTATTAATTAGATAATCTAATATGTCCACTAAATAATAGTAAGCAATGTACTTTCGTGAAATTCCTATATCTAAAACTCGCTTTTTGACAAAATAATTTGTACTGACTATTTTTGAGCATTGTTCGCTCTTCAATCCCATTTAATTTCCTTTTAAATACAACCTGAATTTTAGGTGTGTAATGTACAATTTAGCATAATTTTTTATTAAAGTCAATTAATTTTGTACAAAATATTATAAATTTTTACAAAAATTTTTATTTATTTACAAAAATCATCAATTTTATTTCATAAGCAAAAGTATTGCGTAATTAAAAAAATTAGTATAAAATGTAAGAATGAGCGATTGTAAATATAAAATAGCATTCATATTTATTATTTTATCGATAATCACAATTATATGCTTGGAATTTATTAAAATCTTTTCTGGTTTTCATTTTTTATTAGGAATATTATGCATACAAGTTATTTTGTCTATTATCGCAGGGGCTTTGTGCTTAATTTATTTTAAAAATAGTCCTAAATACCTAATAATATTAAGTTGCGCCTGCATTCTATTTATATATCCGTGCATTCCTAAACTGAATTTTAACAATTCGTTTAAATTCGTACTTCATGCGGGGGGGGGGGAACAACGGCTATAATTATTTAAATTCTAAAGAAATTTTCACAGATTATGCAAATAAGGGAATAGAATATATCGAACTGGACTTCTTATACACTAGCGATAACTATATTGTTGCCTCACATAATTTTGAACATTACGACGAATTCAATTTTGATAACCGCCCTAGTTTAGAAGAATTTGAAGAGAACTTGATATTTGGGCGGTACAGTGGAATAACTTATGATTGGCTAATTGAAGAATTGAGACTCTATCCGGACATTAAAATAGTTTTCGACACGAAAGAAAAATACCCTTTTAAACTACTGACTGATATGGTGGATATTGCAAAGGAAAAGAATTTCGATATATTCTCTCGGTTTATTGTTCAAGTTTATAGTATTGAAAATTATTATGATGTAACCAATAATTTTGATTTTGACAGAATATGGTTCACTAATTATAAAGTCCTCTACTCTCCGCTCGAAATCATTAATTACTTTGGAGATAAAGAAGACGTTGATGTCATAGTTTTGCATTATTTTCTTTGGTGGCAACTATCACTAACAAACTTTGATTTAAAGAAAGATATTGCCGTACACACAGTAAATGACCCGAAGTTTATAAAATATTTGAGTTATAACAATGTAGATTATATCTATGTAGATTACATCAGCGAATAAAAAAGTTTACAATGCAGTGAAGCATATTAACTTCACTTAACTCATTGTAAACTTTTATTTTTATTCAATTCCTTTCATAGTTAACGAAATGCGCTTTTTATTTAGGTCAACAGACAGAACTTTCACTTTAACTTTATCTCCAACCTTTAAAACATCGCTTGGGTGCGAAATAAAACTATCACTAATCTGCGAGATATGAACGAGTCCGTCTTGATGCACGCCGATATCGACGAACGCGCCGAAGTCGATAACATTTCTTACCACTCCGTCGAGCACCATATCTGGCTTCAAATCTTCCATAGAAAGTATGTCGCTCCTAAGTTCAGGTAGTGGCATATTTTCACGCACATCTCTACCCGGCTTTAAGAGTTCTGCCACAATATCGTTTAGAGTTGGTACGCCAACGCCGATTTCTTCCGCCACCTTATTCTCACCTTTTTCGTGAATAAGTGCTGGAAGGTTAGTGAGTTCGTGTGATTTGATTTGTTCGTCAGTTAGGTTAAACAACTTCAATAATTTTTCAACTGCGCCGTAACTCTCTGGGTGAACTGCAGTGTTATCTAGTATATTTTTTCCGTCCGTAATACGCAAGAAGCCTGCACATTGCTCATACGCTTTCGGCCCCATCTTTTTTACTTTCAATAGTTCGTCGCGCGAATCAATATGTTTCACTTGCGAACGATAATCTACAATGTTTTCAGCAAGGCTACCCGAAATTCCCGAAACATAACTAAGTAGGCTCACTGACGCGGTGTTTAAGTCCACACCCACGCTATTTACGCAGTCTTCAACCGTTCCATTTAATACTTCGGTGAGTCTATTTTGTGGCATATCGTGTTGGTACTGCCCGACACCAATAGACTTCACATCGATTTTAATTAGTTCGGCAAGTGGGTCTTGAAGTCGTCTTGCAATAGACACCGCGCTTCGAAGATTTACATCATAATCTGGGAATTCCTTTGCTGCGAGTTTTGACGCGCTATATACTGACGCGCCCGCTTCGTTAACCATAGCGTAACTCACTTTCCTAGAGCAAGTTTTAATTAAATCGGCGACTAAAATTTCGCTTTCCTTACTAGCAGTTCCATTTCCAATCGCGATAATATCTACCTTATTTTTCACTATCATGTCGGTGAGTTTTGCTTTTGCTTCCTCTACTCTATTTTGTGGTGGAGTTGGGTGAACTACCGCGGTGTCTAGTACATCACCCTTTGTGTCAATGACTGCGATTTTACAGCCATTGTAGTACCCTGGGTCATAACCCATAATTACATTATTTTTAAGCGGTGCTTGAAGAAGGAGTGGTTTTAAATTTAACTCGAACATCTTAATTGCTTGCTCATTCGCGCGGTCGGTCAAGGCTGAACGGCACTCGCGCTCTAGGGACGGGAACAATAGTCTATCGTAACTATCTTGAATAGTATCGAGTATGATTTGGTCGGTATATTCGTTTTCCTTTTTATACACCTTTTCTATCTCGGTTAGAGTGAGTTTTGGATTGATCTCAATTGAAACTTTTAAACACTTTTCTTTCTCCCCGCGATTAAGTGCAAGTATACGATGAGACGGAATTTTTGCAACTTCGCCTTTGAAATCTTTATAGTTTTCGTATGTCTTCTTCTCGTCCGCCTCTTCGTCCCAAACGGCTGTAATATTTGCTTTCTTGGCGATAATTTCACGCAAGGTCTTTCTTAAATTCGCGTCGTCACTAAAACGCTCGGCGATGATATCCTTTGCGCCTGCGATCGCTTCTTCAACGGACGAAACACCTTTTTCCTCATTTATATAATTCTTTGCGACATTTTCAACTGGTTCGTTAATCTCCTGCGCTTGAATAATGTCCGCCAACGGCTCTAACCCCTTAGCGATAGCGACAGTTGCACGCGTCTTGCGTTTAGGTTTATATGGTCGGTAGATGTCTTCCACTTCGGTGAGTGTAAGTGCATCTTCGAGCGCTTTTGCGATCTCGTCCGTCCACTTTTCTTGCTCCTTGATGACCTTTTCTACCTTTTCTTTTTCCTTATTTAAATTCCTCAAATAATTGAGTCTATCCGCGAAATCACGAAGTACTTGGTCGTCGCACGCACCGTGCATCTCTTTACGATAACGGGCGATAAACGGAATTGTATTACCTTCGTCGATAAGCGTGATAATGTTTTCAGCATAGATTTCTTTTAAATTAAATTCGTATGCTAACTGCTTAGAAATTTCCATAATGTTTGCTCCTTGAATTTTGTAAAACTACAAATTAAATTATCTTGTATTTTCTTTTAATCTACAAGATATATTGTCTTGCACTTTTTAAAGCACAATGATTATCTTGCATTTTTTTAAACACAAAAATTATTACCTTGTCCTTTTTCCAAAAGTACGAAAATAATTATACCAAAAACAATTCAAAATTCAAAGCGATTTAAAAAACTACGACAAAATTCTTAGTAAATCTCTATATGGTTTTAAAATCAAATTAATACCTTTTAAGTTTTAGTCATTTCGTCGTAGTTAAAAATTTATTAATCTTTTTTATCTTTACTTAGTTTTTGTTGGTTTAGGTAGGTAGTCCTTCGCTCTTTTGCGTCCGCTTCGCTAGTCTTTAATAATCTATCCTTATTTTCTGCGTTAACTTTTGATAGGATTGAAAATCTATTTTCAGTTTCGACATAATCGCGATAGTTCATGGTAGGTTCAAAACTATCTACATGCATAGGTTCGTCAGCGTTTGGATTATAGCGGAAAAGAGTGTTATATCCGCTCTTTACCGAATTGAACGAGTGTTGCTGACTATAGCGCATGTCGTAGCCGTGATTTATACATGGTGCATATGCGATTATTACGCTCGGGCCTTTATACTGCTCTGCCTCTACCATAGCGGTCACGCATTGGTCTGGATTTGCGCCCATAGCAACAGTTGCGACATAAACATCTTTATATGTCATGAGCATACTTACTAAGTCTTTTTTCCTTCTCTCCTTGCCAGAAACATTAAATTTAGCAGTCGCTCCGCGCGGAGTTGATTTACTAGTCTGCCCGCCAGTGTTTGAGTAAACTTCTGTATCGAGAATTAAAATGTTCACATCTTCCCCACTCGCGACTACATGATCGAGTCCGCCAAAGCCAATATCATATGCCCAACCGTCTCCGCCGATTATCCATACACTAGGACTTGTGATAAGATTTAAATTTTCATAGATGAAAGAATCATCATATCTTAACACATGTCCGCGCTTATAATCTTTAAGTGCTAAAATTAAACTCTTGTTATACTCGTGATTTTCAGTATTTTCTAAAAATTTAGTGATTAATTCATTAATTTTCTTAGAAAAATGCTTATTTTTTAGATTTTTTATGAAATTTTCGCGCTCATTTCGTCTTGCGATTGCTATCCCATAACCAAATTCAGCGTTATCTTCAAAGAGTGAATTTGCCCAACTTGGCCCAAAATTATCGTTGTCCTTTGCGTACGGGCAAATTGGATATGTTCCGCCATAAATAGACGAACAACCCGTTGCATTTGCGATTAACATTCTATCTCCAAAAAGTTGAGTCGCGAGTTTTATATATGGCGTTTCTCCACAGCCAGCGCAAGCACCGCTGAACTCAAAATACGGCTTTTTAAACTGAACGCCCTTAACTGTATTTGGCATAAATGGAGTTTTATTTGGGAGAGTCAACATGAACTCTTCGTTTGCAATTTCCTTATCTCTAATCTTCTCGCTTTCGGTCATGATAAGCGCTTTCACTGGGCAAACTTCACTACATACACCACAGCCCGTGCAGTCAAGAGTGTTCACTTGCATACGATAATTTCCGTCGCAAATATATGCTTTTTTGCTTGTGAATGTCTTTGGCACTTTTTTATTGCTATCGAATATCACTGGGCGAATCGCCGCATGCGGACACATTAGAGTACATCTTCCGCACTGGATACACTTCTCGCTTATCCAATCCGGCATTTGAGTGGCTAAAGCGCGTTTTTCAAATTTTGCAGTATCTGTCGGCATATGTCCGCTCTCGTCGAACTTGCTAACTGGAATTTCGTCCCCGCGCTGATTAGAGGTTGGAACGATTACATCTTCATAATATTCGCTTTGCATAACTCGGCATGCTGGTGCACTATTAAAACGGAGATTTTTTGTACTCATTCGTTTTACCGCGCCTTGCGCATCTTTAATTGCACTCAAATTTGCGTCCACTATTGCTTGACCTTTTTTTGAATACGATTTCACAATCGTACTTTCAATATTTTTTAGTGCAACATCGAACGGAAGCAGGTCACTAATTGCGAATAGTGCTGTCTGCATAACTGTATTTATCTTTCCGCCTAGATGATGTTCGCGAGCGATAGAGTTTGCGTCGATTGTATACACTTTTAAATTTTTATCTACTATATCGTGCTTCATCTTATCTGGCATTTTGCGTTCAAGTGTAGCATCATCGTAGTGCGAGTTAATTAGGAATATACCATTCTTCTTTATGCACTCGGTCAAATCATATTTTTCAATAAACCCAACATTATTACACATACATAAATCTACTTCGCGTGGATTAAATGGTGCGTTAATTGGAAGGAAACTGGAACGCAAATGACTTATCGTTAGACTGCCTGATTTCTTCGAGTCATAGTCAAAATATCCTTGCATGAAACTAGTCGTTTCGTCACCCAAAATTTTAATAGTATTTTTTACCGAACTTACGCTTCCGTCACTACCAAAGCCGTACACACGCATACTAAAATCGCTGATTTTATCCACAAACTCGCTCTTGATTTCCAAGTTCGTTTGATTTACATCGTCATATATGCCAAGAGTGAAGAATTCTTTTTTCCTTCCGTTCATGTTATCGAAAACTGCCATCGCCATATCCGGAGTAAATTCCTTACCACCAAGTCCGTATGCACCCGAATATATCTTTGCACTCACACCGTGTTTTTGAAGGGCGGAACATACCATGCTAGTTAGGGTATCCGTTCCGTTTACATCAAGGTCGCGCTCTAATATTGTGATATTTTTTACTCCACTTGGTAGTTTTTTAATGAAATTTTCTTCGTCAAAAGGTTTTAGTAGACGAATTTTAATTATCCCAACTTTTCCCTTATACTGAGATTTAGCGAGAGTTAATACATCAGCACCCGAACCGATAGCAACGACTACATTTTTTGCATTAGTATCGCCAAAATATTCGACCGTGTCATATGTGCGGTTTGTGATTTCGCCTTGACGAGCAAATGCATTTTTTACTTCGCTAATTACATTCTTATATCTCTCAAGAGTCCTAACGCGATTTTGCATGAACACATCTGGATTTTGGTTCGTGCCTGCTAGATACGGGTCGTGATTATTCATTCCCCTGCGTTTAAATTCCGCAATGTCATCAAAATCTACAATCTTTTTTAAATCTTCTAATTCGCTCACATAGACGGTATTTAATTCATGACTGGTTCTAAACCCGTCAAAAAAGCAAATAAATGGAGTTTTAGTTCTAAGGCTTGCGAGTTCGCACGCTATCGCCATATCGTTAACTTCTTGTACGGAAGAGCAGTTGATTATATTAAATCCCGTCTTCATGCATGCGTAGATATCACTGTAATCACAGAATATACTAAGTGCGTGAGTCGCTACCGTTCGCGCTGCCACATAGAAAACACAAGGAAGTCCTTCACCTGCAATTTTATACATGTTAGGGATCATCAATAGCAGACCCTGACTGGAAGTGAAAGTCGTAGTTTTAGCACCACTAATTAAACTCCCATGCACCGCGCCCGCAACACCTGCTTCGCTTTGCATTTGCGAAATTCTAAGTTTATTACCAAAGATGTTTAGTTTCCCATCAAACGCGAATTGGTCGCAATTCTCTGCCATAGGACTGCTTGGCGTAATGGGATAAATTACCGCAACATCGTTCATCATATATGCTATATTGGACGCAACATAATTTCCGTCCACTGTCATTTTTTTCATGTGTCCACCTCTTGATATGATATTAGCATAACTAAATTTTTTTGACAAACGAATTTTTAAATTTAGAAATTTTTTAAAATAAAAAATCAATAAATAATCACATTCCACTCATTTTGTTGAAAATTTTTAAAATTTATTAAATTTTTATTGATTTTTTGTTAAATTTTGCTAATTTTTTGTTATTTTTTTTATTAAATATCGGGAGTTGTATTCAAATTTTGACTTTCCAATTGTAATTGAGTTTTAATAGAATTTGGTTTTTTAAAAATATTCTTACATCTTAAAAGCATTTCATCTAAATTTTTACTTTTTTCAAGTGAGCGGTGATGGATTTCATCACGGACATAAGAGCGTATATATTTGGGTTTGAATTTTGAAGTTGGAATAGCGAATTCAATTACTTTTTCAACATTGCCATTGTGATTTAGTTTATCATATTTCCCATATCCTATATATTGAATTAAGGTAGTAATAGGGATATCAAATTCCGCAATATAAAAGTCAATATCCTTACCTTCATTTATGAATTCTACCCTTTTACAATCATCTTTGTGTTTAAAAAAGTGAAGGTATTTAGTTCCGGACTTATATCGGTGATTGTTTACCCGACTATATTTTTCATTTGCCGAATAATCAGTTCCAATTAGTGATATGTTGTTTGATAAAATTTTATTTAATTCATCTTGTGATAAATATCTATAAACTTTCATGCAAATATCATATCATAAATGTTGCACTTTGTAAATAGGTATATTTCAAAATATTAAAATTTTATGATTTATTAAATTTTTATCGATTTTTTGATGATTTCTCATTGTTTTTTGTATATTTTTTTAAAATTTTATAATTTTTTTATTTTAATTCTAAATTTTTTATAGTGGAATTTTAATTTGAAAATTTAAAAAAATATGATATTATATTTTTATGAGATATTTAATGATAGTTTCATATTTCGGGTTAAATTACTCGGGTTGGCAAAAGCAAGAGAAAGCAAGTTCGATTCAAGAAGAGATTGAAAACGCAATTTTTACCATAACAAAAAAGCGAGTTGAATGTGTTGCAAGCGGGCGAACGGACGCGAAAGTAAACGCATATTTTCAGCCTGTACATTTTGACATTGATAGTAAAATCGACGAGCGAAAATTCCTTCACTCTATGAACGGAATTTTGCCCGCTGATATTCGCGCTTTATCTATTAGAGAAAGTGCTATCCACGCAAGGTTCAGCGCGAAGAAAAAGACTTATTTATATAAAATGTATGTTTTTAACATTGACCTTCCGCTCTATCGCGATGCACTACAAATTTCCCCTACGCTAGATTTTAAAGCCATGAAAAAGTTTTTAAAATTAGTTAAGGGGACACACGATTTTGCGGGTTTCAAAGCAAGCGGAAGTTCGGTTGAGACGAGCGTCAGGACGGTTTATTCTGTTAAACTAAAAAGAGAAGGATTATATTTAAATCTCTACATCACAGGAAATGGGTTTTTATATAAAATGGTTAGGAATATTGTCGGCACAATGCTAAAAATCGGTGAAGGAAAATTAAAACTTGACGACATTAAATCTACCCTATTTTCGAGTTTTAAATCAAAATACACTGCGAAACCTGAATTCTTATATCTACTTAATGTTGAGTATAAATAAACTCACTATAATTATGGACTTATATAAGGTATTATTTAGCGAACTTTTTAACTAGTTGATTTTGTTAAAAATTCAATTATTCGATTTTCTATAAAATATTTTTTATAAAAGAATTTTTTCTATAAAAGCGTTTTAATTGAATAAAAAACTACCAAATAACAAATATATTTGATAGTGATTTTTTAGTGAATAATTTTATTGAACAATTTTAAAGATGGCTGGAAAAAGTATCGGTTGTATCGCTCTTTTTTGTCTCTCCATTAATTTTAGCAACACCTAAAGGGTCATCAGTGTGACAAACAGAAGTGTAATATGGCTCTATATCTGCAATTTTTATATATTCCTCTGGCTTTAAAGATTGGGTATGATTACTATCAACATATAATCTCTCTTGAATATCGTAACTCATATCTATTCGCTCACGATTTGAATGTTTATGCCAACGCGCATAAATTGGAGGTTTACTTTCATCTCGTTCTAAATTCTGCAGACATATATTATCAGGTATGTCGTATTTTTCCATTATCATTATACCTTCATAAATCCTTGTAACTTTTATTTTTACCATAAACTCTCTCCTTAATTTTTTATATTTATTATTAAATTAATGTCTTTTATCGATATTGTAAAATAAATTAAACTTCGTCTGTTGAGATATTTGTCTTTTTTGATTTATCTTCTTTAATAGATTCTTCTAGTTCAATTTCTGATTCAGTATTTAGATATGGTCGCTCAATTGAAACATAGTGTTTTTCAAAATATGGTTTCAAATTTTCCTTAGTGATTTTACTACCAATCCTAACTTTGCTACTAAAAATATCAAATAATTTTTCTTTTAAATCTAAATCAATTTTAAAATAATAGTTAAGATATTGATTATTCTCTTTTATATGCTTAATGTATCTCTCACCATAATTAAAGAGTGAAAATAGTCTTGTTTTAAATGGAATGCTAAAACTCTTACTTTCCGGCATTACTCCTTTTTTTAGATCCTCAATGATAAATTCAACTTTCTCGTCTATGTACTGTTCAACGAATTCAGGTAATTCATCTCGACAGGCTTTATAAATTTTATCTTGAATTTCAATATAGGCTTTGATTTGTTTCTCTGTAGTATAAGTATCTGGGAATTGATGATTTTTAATTTCCCTTTGACGATCGTTTAGTGCTTCCTTAAAAGATTCCGTTATTAAATATTTTATATATTCTTTTAGAGATAAATCCTCATCTTTTGAATTACGGATATAACCTTTATAGTTTCCTATTCTTTTCGCTTCTTCCTTAATTCTATCTCTAAAAAATTCATCAAGAGCCTCACCTCGTTCAAAATTAAATGAGGAATGTCTATATTGAGGCTCTTCACCAAAGCCAATAAACCCGTCAATCATAGGAAGAAGTCCGCTCGATTTCTCCGCTCCAACAAATAGATCTGGGTGCTCACTCTTTATCTCTTTTAATATGTTTACAAACTCTTGCACCTTTTTATATCCAGTGTAGATAAGGAATGTATCATTTCTATCATTCATTCCCGTCCACAATTTAAAGTAAACACGATAGCGTTTTTTCATGCATTTTTCTGTTAAAATCTCACCTAATTTTATCGCGTTCTCCGGCTTTAAATTTAGATAAAGTCGGCAATTTATATCGCGCGGTGGTAAAAATGGATAAACATGAATAAAATCGTCATAATGATCACTTATTTTTCTACCGCTTTGAGTCTGCAATGGTTGTATTCCACTATCTTTAAACTCCTTGTCATAAGTTTCAAATATAAATTTCTCACAATCTAAAGGACTCATATTCTCTTTTTTAAAACGAGGATCTGTTTTAATTTTCTTTATTGCTTCACTAATTTTTCCAGAAAGTTTCTCTTCATTTATCTTTGAATAATAATCGTACCATTGATCATAAATCGCCTTATAAAAAGATAAAAGTGTTTTTCTATCAATATGGGCGTCAGTTTGATTTATGTTAAGTTCAGTTATAACGGAATATGTCGATGTCTCTTGCATCATGCGCGGTAAAATCGACTTGGCAAATTTCACTATATCAACCTTACTTTTCTCATCTACATTTTTTAAGAATTCAATTTTTGCTTCGCTAATTAGCATTATTTCTCCTTAATTTTTAACATTATATATAAAAATTTATAATAAATCAACCCCTAAAACAAAATATATCTTAATTAAAATCTTTTATTTTTTTAAGAGATATAAAAATAACCAGTTCTTGCTGGTTATTTTCATTATTTAATCTTGATTGGAATCTAATTTTGTTAATTCTTCATAATTGTCAATATTCTCTTCTAACTTGGAGTCAATCTCGTTACTCTTCTCATTATTTTTACTCATATAGTCGGTTAGTGTTTTACTAAGTTCGCGAGAAGCGAGTTCTTCAAAAATCTTCTTCTCGCTCGCCTGTTCAACTAGTTTTACATGACCCAATTTTGCATATGATTTTAGATAAATTTGCCTAGCATAAAGGTATTTTAAAACTGGATTTTCCGGATCAGTTTTTAGCGCTTGTTTTAATTCACGCATACTTATACGCATATATTTTTCAAAATAAGATTTTAAGGCTCCTCTATTCATAAATCGTAGAGTCCAATATTCCAAAATGAGACTATATGCGCGTTGTAAGTTCAGCATACGTTCGATGAGTGGTTTATTATATATCTTTTTAAATACGCCCGAATTTTGACTCCCATCAAAAGCGTTTTCCGTTAACTCGGTGTATAATTTTATGAGTCTGGTTCGCTTTAATCTGGTTCTAAGGAGTGTAATCATAGAATTGTATTCTATAATTTTATCTTCATCGTCACAATGTTCATTAGGTCTATTGTTTACAGTTTCATACCATTTATGCAATAAATCTGCGATATTTTTCTCTTCATCGGTCAGCGTTTCGCCCGTATTTGCGTAGCTTTCAAGTCTACGAAATCTAGCATAATTCAAGTCGAAATCGCTTGGAGCATTAAGGAATTTGCTAAGTTTTGCAATTTCAAAATCTCGTTTTAAACTATTTTCACCGTTTGCATCATTATATTCATCAATCCTTGTAAAATACTTTTCGGCCTTAGATAACATCTCACCCTTTTCTCTCGTCAAATAGAAACATTGTAATGCGTTTACTTGCCCAAGTTCAGCGAGTGGGCGAAGATATTTTTTCACTTCTTCGATTGGGTAATCTAGAAACCTTCTCGACCAAATTGTTATGTAATCATTATCTAATTCATTAAAATCACGATATAGCATATATTTCTCCGTATGAATATTTCTGTAAGGTAAATTGTAAATATTGTTTTTTTAATATAATTTTTTATATATCAAAGGGATTAGGCGAATTTATATCTTTATCATATTCGGTTGGTTCTCTATAAAAATGGTGCTCTATGTTGACTTTCTTTAATTCGTCCTCTCTATTGGTTGCTTTCATATGGGCGACGTACTCTTTTGGAGTAACACGTCCAACCTTTTCATCAGTCACATAGGCTTGGAAATGGCTGTTCCAACTCATGAATCGTTTTCCCCCATTAGCGTCCCAAATTATATTCTCGGGCAAATCATATTCTGTCTTTGTAACTACACTAAGACGCCCTCTACGCGTATTGACATAACCTTTCTCTTCATAAATCACTGTTATTGGCATATTTACTCCTTCAATTTTTGGCATTGTAACACAAAACAGGCGATTTGTCAATATGGAAAATTAAAATATCAAAAGCAAACAAGAAATAGGACTTAACAAATTTTAATTTAGAAAAAATTATTTCAAAAACTATTGACAAATATTTTTTAATTTACTATACTTTAAAAGTATTGCTGGTTATGAGTCTTTACTCCCACACGGTAGAGATGTCCTAACAAAAATGCCAGAACGCGAAATATGGCATTCTATACTAATTTTTTAAGGAGAGAATATGAAAACAATTATGGCAAAACCTGCCACAGTTGAAAAGAAATGGTATATCATTGACGGCGAAGGCAAGGCTCTCGGTAGAGTTGCTAGCGAAGCGGCTTCAATCCTTCGTGGTAAGCATAAACCTACTTTTACTCCAAATGTGGACTGTGGTGATAATGTTATTATTTTAAATAGTGATAAACTTGTTCTTACCGGTAAAAAGGAAGAGCAAAAGTACTTTAAGCGTTACTCTGGATATCAATCTGGATTACACCTTACTCAGTACAAGAAAATGATGGCTGAGCATAGTGATGTCGCTCTACTCCGTGCTATTAAGGGAATGCTCCCTAAGAATAGCCTTGGTAGAAAGATGGCTACTCATTGTCATATATACAAAGGCGCTGAGCACAACAATCAAGCGCAAAAACCAGAAGTTTGGAACGGAGGTAAAATCTAATGGCAGAAGTTAAAGAAAAGAAAACTAAGACCGCGAAAACTGAAAATGTAGAAACTACTGAAAAGAAAGTAACTAAACCTAAGACTACAAAGACTGCTACCAAATCGGCTGAGTCTAAGGTAGAAACAAAGGCAACAAAAACTGCTGAACCTAAAACTAAGGCTAAAACCGCTAAGGCAAAGGCTAAGGTTCAAGAATTCTTAGGAACTGGTAGACGCAAATCGTCAGTTGCGCGTGTTCGCATGACTGTTGGAACAGGAAATATCGTTGTAAATGGCGAAGATTTAAAGAAATATTTCGAGTTGGATACTCTTATTGCTATCGTTAAGCAACCACTTGTTCTCACTGAGACTGAAAAGAATGTTGATGTCGTTGCTAATATATATGGCGGTGGAAAGTCTGGTCAAGCAGGTGCACTAAGACATGGCATCACTCGTGCGTTAGTTGAATTCCGCCCTGAACTTAGAGAGGAACTTAAAAAGGCTGGATTCTTAACTCGTGACGCTAGAAAGAAAGAGCGTAAGAAATACGGATTAAAGAAAGCGCGTCGTGCTCCACAATTCAGCAAGAGATAATACAAAAACTGGACATTGTCCAGTTTTTTTCTGCGAATATACGAAATTTATAACTTAATTCTAGTCAAATTATAGTTTAACCTTTTAAAAACTTAATATAATCGCAATTATTTTTAATATGTCACACAGAAAAAATAAATATTAGGTGCTTATGCTACAAATTAAAGCAAAATGTAAGATAAAATTGTACTAAGAAACTTAGAACTTGACTAACAAATAAAATGATAATAAAATTAAATAATTGGTAAATCACGCAAAGCATTATAATATTTATTATTAAAGGAGTTTTTATGTGTAGATACATTGTTACTGGTGGTACTGGACATATAGGCAATATGCTGATTCGAGAACTTGTAAAGCAAGGCAAAAATGTTCTTGCTCTCGTTTTACCAAATGATGATTTATCTCCTTTAAATGGATTAAAGATTGAAACAATCGAAGGGGATATTGTGGATAGAGATTTCATATTTAAACTAATAAATAAAGGCGATGTAGTGTTTCATCTGGCGAGCATGATTGATATAAACAATACCCCTTATTCTGCGCTTGAAAAAGTAAATGTTCAAGGGACAAAAAATATAGTTGATGCATGTATTAACAACGGCGCAAAACGATTAATATACACAAGTTCGGTGCATATAATCGACCCTAATCAAGGGGATATTTTAATCGAGCCCACCGATTTTAGCGAGAAGAATATTGTCGGCAATTACGCTAAAACAAAGGCGCTTGCTACGAAATATGTCATTGAAAAAGCCAAAGCAGGCGAGCTAGACGCGGTCGTACTATATCCAAGCGGAGTTATAGGTCCTGGTGATTATAAAATTTCCGAACTAGGACAAGTAATTTTAGACTATATTAATGGTAAACTAATTGCATATGTTCGCGGTGGGTACAATTTTGTTGATGTCCGTGATGTTGTAAACGGAATAATATCCGCTAGCACTAAAGGAAAATCTGGTGAAGGATATATTTTATCGGGTGAATACCTAACAATAAAAGACATGCTACGAATATTAAACAAAAAAATTGGCAGAAAAAAACTACCATACAAAATTGCTCTTTGGTTCGTAAAAATGATGACTCCACTTGCCAGTCTATACTACAAAATTCGCGGGAAAAAACCAGTATTTACCGCATATTCGCTCTATACTTTAAATACAAATTCAAAATTTAGCAACGAAAAAGCAAAAACCTTTCTTGACTACTCTACTCGACCTATTCAAGAAACATTATTTGACACAGTAGATTGGTTCATAGAGAACAAGCCTGAACTAATAGTTAAAAATAATTCTAAAAAATCAAGAAAGACAAAATCTGTTTAAATAAAAAATGCGCTAGAATATAGCGCACTTTTTATACCTTTTTTATCAATAACTTAGCGTCCAATTTCTTATTATACACCCCTGGTAAAAGTTCTACAAAGCACAGTCCTACTTCCTTTTTGTTACTATCATAGATACGGCATAGTTGTTCAAAATATGCGAGATTCAACTGTCCTTCTATAAGCGGAATTATAGTATAATGTCCGTCTTTTACATTTGGCAAATCAACTTCCCAGCCGCACGAAAACTTATAGCCATTAACTTCGACAGAATTTAGTGGTTTCATTGAATAATTATTTAATCTATGATAAGATTTATCCGCTTTAATGTATGTTCCGTCCGCATAGTTTTGTTGCGGAAAATTAAAGAGCATAATTTCTTCATTGTCATAGAATCGCATCGAAAACCATTCCCAATGGGTATGTGTACTTAAAAAATTGAAATTCCCGCCTTGTTTGTCAAACCATGTATTGCCTTCTACTAAGATTTCTTTACCATCTAAATTAATTTTACCTTTAGTCGGCATATTAGTATATGAATAATAGAAAGTAGTTTGTTTCTCGCTCTCTACACCCATAAATAATTTACCATTGTCACAATGCCAGACCGCTCCCTTACCATATTCAAGGTCTAGAGTAAAAGCAAAATTATCACCAGCGCAATTAACTAGCATACCACTATCTGTCTTAATTACGCTAGAAGACTTTGATTCTACATGATTTTCATCTATTCTTATATTCTTTTTTTATAGCGTAAAACTTTGCGAATAATAATGCTTTTTCGTTTGAAAATCTGTAATCGCTAGCATCAAAATGAATGGTTTCAAAATGGCAAATAGCCTCATTCTCAAAAATGTATATTGGACCGAATATAAATTCCCCGAACTATCTTTTAATATTGAAGTTAGATACCACCATTCACTGCACTTTTTATGCAGTAACCACTCTCTATCAAAACTAGTCAAATTATTAACATTATAATCTATTTGTTTCAAATCACGCTCCTAGTTTGCAGATTCTACTTGCGCTTGATATTGAGCGATTATTTCTAGTATTGCTTCGATATCGTCCGCAGATTTGTCTTTAAATTCTTGCACACGATTATTATACTCTTCAATGGTTGATTGATACGCAGCCTCTGCTTCTGCTTTCAAGTTATTAAAATACGATTCGCTTTGCTCTTGAATGCTTTTAACAAACGAGTCATACTCTTCATTTAATCTGGTTTTTGCTTCATTGTATGCTCTTAGCGCACTATGGTATGCGTCCCTTACAACTTGCGGAACATTTTCGTTACTGTCTAGTTCTTGTTTTATTTCATTGAGACGCGCTTCAAACTCTGCTACCTTCTCGTTATATAAATCGTTAAATTCGGTGGCTAGTTCATTACGCCTAGTGATAGCCACTTGTCTCAACTCGTCCGCGCTAGTTTTTGCGTAATTTAATAGTTCTTCTGTAGATAAATTCGCATAATCTCTTGCGTCTACCGCCCAAGCGGAAAGTGCTTCATTTATCTTATCATTTACATCATTAACCGCACGCGCTATGATGCCATTCTCTTTAAAATACTCATTGACTACGCTCTTCGCACTATCTGCTAACTGCTGATATTTTGACACATCTTCTGCCGATATAGTTATACGGACTTCTGTCGCTTTAGTAGTAGTTGTGCCTTCAAAACTATCGTTCATTTTATCCATCTTTGCAGCTGTTTCTGCAAATTTCTTAGCAGCATCTTCAGCATTCATTCCAACAAATGATACTAGCGATAACATCTCTTCTCCATCTTCATTGTCGCTTAATGCCACTTCAGCAATAACTATATTATTTTGGTCTAGCACTAATGCAATACCAGGATTTGTCTCTAATTGCATGATTGCGCTCGCCTTTGATTCTTCTTGTCGTAGGAAATAATATAGTAGACCGCCTACAATCGCAACTACTAGCAAAACCGCAACTATACCAATAATAATTCCCGTTGTATTCCTTGACTTTTCTTTCATATTAACCTCCTCAATAAGATATGTTCAATATAGAACACACTTTATATATAACACAAATTTGATAGTAAGTTAAATACAATAGTATTTTATATGTAAATTATCTTACATAATTTTAAAATCTGTTATAGATTTTTACTTACAACAATATTTCAATATATTTCAAAAGTTCTTCTTTAGTACAAGCGATTTTGCCAAGCAGAAACGAATCACACAATGCTATAGTACCCGCGCTCGCATATTCTATATAAATTTTGCTAGGGACTTCCAGGTCATTGCCACTTAAATGAATTGACGCATACTTTTCATAGCAACTCCTACAAATTGTGTTTAAAATATTATCATTATTATTCTTCCTAATTAATTTATAATTTATAGAATTTTTCTCTAGAAATGCCAAATATAACTTAATCATGTTTATCATAGCATCTTTCAATGATTGCTGTAACGATATATCATTCTTCTCTATCAATTCTTCAATCATGCAATTTACACTGTACGAGAATAAATCATATTTATCTTTAAAGTGGTCATAAAATGCAGAACGGCTTAGCATCGCTTCATTACAAATTTCAACCACACTGATATCGTCAAAAGACTTCTTTTCTAATAATCTACTAAGCGCTTCTGTTAATAACTTATTGTTCTTTTTTACTCTAAGGTCCATCTTCTCCATATTTTTTCTCCTACTAAAATATTATAACATACAATAAAAAATTTTGTATTAAAATTTTATTTGTATGTCAAATCTACTTTAATTTATAAAATTAATACGACATGAAAAAGTGCGCCTTGCCCCTCAATATAACAAGAAATAATACAAAAATTCACCAGGTCTGCTGGTGGATTTTTATTTGATAATTTCTTGACTTCGAAATTGTTTATTGTTATTATATCTATAACTTTGTGTATCATGTGGAAAAAATATGAAATATGTTTTTTTTGATTTGAACGAAACTTTAATTGATGTTAAAAAAGCGCAAAATCTAGCTGCTGAACAATTTTTTTTACAAATATAAATTTGATAAAGTAACAGATTTAACTAGTTTTATAAAAAAGTGGGACGAATTAACCGAATATCATTATGCATTTTATACTAAAAAATTGATTTCATATGCTGAGCAACGCAAAAGAAGAATGGAAGACCTGTTCGATTTCTACAAGGTCAAAACAAATAAAGATGGAATAAAATTATACGATGAGTATCTGGTGTTCTTTGAGAAAAATTGGTGTTTATATCAAGATGTTATTCCTACATTAAAATTCTTAAAAGACAATGGTTTTATCTTGGGCATAATCTCTAATGGGGATATTGACCAACAAATACAAAAATGCAAAAATACTAATATATTTAATTATTTTGATTATATAAATTCTTCAAGTCAATTTACTGTTTCAAAACCTAATCCAGAAATCTACAAAAAAGTATTTTCCATGCATAACATAGCGCTTGATGATATTCTATATATAGGGAACAGTTATAGTAAAGATTATCTGCCATGCAAAGAATTGGGAATAAAAACTATACTTTTAGATAGAACTAATAAATGTAATGCACTTCCAAAAGAAGAAAAAATTGAAAGTCTAAATGAATTACAACATTACATTGAAGAAAAACATTTGATTTAAACTTTTATGTCTCTCTTGTAGGGCTGAAAAGTGGAATGAGCGGATTCTCTTTTCCACTAAATAAATCCAAAAGAATTTTTGCACCGGCAAAAGCATTTATTACGCCGTTTGCACCACAACTAATCATATAGTAAATATCTTTAAATTTAGATTCGCCTATAAGCCCTAAATTGTCGTCCGTCCAACCAAAATATCCACAAAAAGAATATTCCACTCTAATTTTATCCGCAAAATCTGGAAACATTTTACATAAATCTTTATATAGTTTCCTATATTTCTTTTTTGCAACTTTTTCGTCTATATTTTTTCCTTTACTCGCTGTATCTTCCCCTCCAAAAATTATGCGGGCATCGGGAAGCAGGCGCATGTAATGATACGGCTCTTTATCGTCCTGAACGAGCGCATTATTTTTTATTTTTAATTCAGGTAGTGGATTTGTAATGATAGTGTACGATATATCGCACATACAAAGATTTTGCTCAATTAAATCTAGGTTATATCCAGTAGCTATAACTATTTTCTTGCAATAAATTCGCTCTTTAAAATTTGTTATTGCCACAAAACCATTTTCGGTTCGCTCAATTTTGTCTATTTTTGTATTTTCAAATAAGTTGTGTTTGTTTGGCGCGTTTTCTATTAACTGTTTAGTAAACAAATACGGATTAAATTCCGCCCCGCCGTCTTCACAATATATTCCTTTTTTAATTTTAAAGGGGAAAGGGTTGTTGCTCTCATCTATTAATTTTGCTTTAAATCCGTGCTTTAATCTAAAAGCGTATTCATCTTCGACCGCTTTTGTCTTAAAAATATTTGTGGTATAAAGTAGGGACGGACGGGGCGAAAAGTGACAATTATTCCCGTATTTTTTATAAATTTTTCTATTTCTTTAATACTGTTTTGACCCATTTTGTAGATATCGACGATATCATCTTCGCTCATGTATTTTAGCAAGTCCTTTGCATAATCGTCCAACTGATATTCAAGTAGAACTGTTGCGCAAGTTGTGCAACACATGCCGAAGCGCGATTTATCCACTAAGATAGTGTCATATTTCTGTGCGATGTAAAAATTTGCAATGGCACCAACTATTCCGCCACCAATGATCAATATTTCCGTAGTCTTATCACAATTCAAATATGGGAAAGGCTCTATCCTTTCTGCCCTACAAAAATATGGTTCTCCCTTTACATATTCCATTTTTACCCCCCCCATTTGTATTTTGAATAATTAATGGATAAATATAAATAAAAATGGAAAATTCTCTATATAAAAATATCTCATTTCTTTAATGATAAATTATAGAAATGAAAATTTATATTAAGTTAAATCGGTTAAAATTTTTGAAGTGTCTTCATTAAAAAGAAGTGTTTTATCCCTTATCTCTTCTGGGCAGAAAGCGTAGTCTTTGTTTATACGGATTAAATGAGTGTTTTTGTCCAAATAGGTCATCTGTTCAAATGGATATTTTATGATTGCGGGCGTATTATACCCTACGCCGATTTCAATTAATACAAGTTTTTTATCCTTAGACTTTTCTAAAAATTCACGGTACATTTTTGCATGCTCGTACCAACCTGTGTCCTGGACAAACCTATCGCCCGCACGCAAGTTCATTTCCATATTGCGCGAACATACTGGGCATTTTGGAATTAATGATTTATCAATTTTTGTTCTCCTATTCTTTCTATCATTTAACACAAGTTCGCCGTTTACTTCTTTTAAGAAGCCTTGTGATTTTAGCATATTAAAAACTAGGTCTTGGTTATCATATGTTTTATCATGACAAGGCACCGAGCATTGAAAAAGCCCGTAGTCGCCCTGTGTATAGAATAATCTATCTTTATCGAATCCCGCCAACTGAAACTGGTGGTCAACATTAGTTGTTATTATAAAGTAGTTTTTGTTCCCTACTAATTCTTTTAGTGATAAATACAGGTCATTTGCCTTTGACTTATATCTATTGATATACACCATGCGCGACCAAAATGCCCATTTTTCTTCTTCCGTTTTAAAAGGATAAAATCCGCCAGAGTACATGTCGGTTAGTCCGTATTTATCCTTGAAATCAGCAAAATATTTATTGAAGGTCTCTCCGCCATACTCAAATCCGCCCGCTGTAGATAGACCAGCGCCCGCACCTATTAAAATATAGTCCGCGTCTTTTAGTAACTCTCGCGCTGATTTAATTTTCTCTTCGTAATTCTTTATCATACAACTCCTTATCTATATCTTTAAACACATTGAATACTACTTTTATCTCGTTCCCGTTTTCATTTAGCCAATTTCGTACACTTTTTACTGCAATTTTACATGCAAGCGCATTTGGGAAAGAATATAATCCCGTTGAAATACAACAAAAAACTAAAGTCTTTAATTTTAACTCCTTCGCTTTATTCAGTGAATTTATATAACATTTAGCCAAGGCTTCTTCATCATTCTTTTTTACCACTCCGCAGATTTGCGGTCCAGCGACATGGAGCACATACTTGCATGGCAAATTATATCCACGCGTAACTTTTACTGGTTGTAAATTGTAATCTCTTTTATTTTTTAACTCCCTTAATTCATCTCGCATTTGAAAACCGCTAGCGGACATGATGACATTGTCTATGCAGTCATGACAAGGGACAAAGCAACCTAAGAACTCATCGTTACCAGCATTGACTATTGCGTCCGCTTTAAGTGTAGTAATATCACCTTGAAATAGTGCTATGTTATTTTTAAATTTAAGTTCATTTACATCAATAATACCTTTCTCTTCTTTTTCAATAGTTAAGAGTTCATCTTGCAAGTTATAAAAGTTTTTATCTATTCCTTCTAGATGTAGGCACTGGTTGCAAAGCCCGCGAAAAAGTCTTCTATCTAACTCATAATCTTCACCATAAGAAATATTTAATTTTAAATAATTTAATAAAATTTTTAATAAATTGCTTAAAATTTTGCGTTTTTGAATTAGTTGTTAGTTGATATTCTTAAAAGTATTTATTTTTTTATTTAGGCCTGTGCTTGTCTGGTGGAGCGAAGCGACACCACTTGTATCAAGACAAGCACAGGCCTAAGTGCCATAATTAAATTTTGCTAAGTTTATTTCAAAAATTCTTTCAATTTTTAATACAAAATACAATATTTTATGCTAAACTATAATTAGTTTTAAAGTAAGGAGCTATGTATGAAAAAACTACATTATAGACTTTATGGAGATAACATAATTGAATGTATTAGAATCGTTAAAATGATTAAAAACAATTCTTTTGAAAATTTTCAAGAGAAATTATCACTTATAAATCAAATGTCTTCTATTATAACACTAAAAAATAATAATTATGAATTAATTTTTGAATTAGTACCTGGATTTGAAAAAAGTAATAAAAAAAGATGGAGGGATAACATTTTAAATAACTATAAAACTATTGGTAGCGTTTTGGATGAAACGGCCGATGCTTTTATAACAAAGATAGATAAAGATATCGAAACTATATTGTGTGTTATAGAGTTTTGTTCTGCTCTACAAGCTGGAAATCAAGCATGGCAACGATCTGGTAGAGCATATTCTTGTGCAAGGACAAAAATACCTTATTTTTATATTATTGACTTACCAAAATATGAATTAAATCCAGCTACAAGGGAACGTTTAGCATTAAGATTTCCTAATTGTATTGTTCCTTATAGTTATATAACATATTCTGAAATACATAATACAACAGCATATGTCTTAATAAATAAATCTCAAGAATATATTGAAACTGACCCAGCATTTGATGGATATGATATGTCTACAATATTTAATGATAAAGAGTTTGGAAATTATTTGTTGCATCTTATTTTAGGAAAAAATACGGAGAAATTTGTTGAAAGTATTAAAATAAAAAATAGTAATTTTGTAAATTTTTTAGCTCCACTTGAAAATGTACAATCTTACACAGGAGATGAAATACACGAATTAAATCCAGAAGAGCTGGCCAATTCAATTATTACTAATAATAAAAAATTTTCATTTAAAAAGAAAATTGCCAAAAAATCAATAAGCGGAAATTTAAATGATTTGCATAATATAGTACAAAAATATAGTCTCGGTATTTTCAGTTCTGATTTACCTTTTGGTATTATTGAAAAAAACAAAATAATACATTTTGTTGAAGACTGCTCAAAATTATATCCTTTGGATAAAAAGATTAAAAAAGAATTGCTAAAAAAAGAGTGTTTAATTGTTACAATGATTAAAGGTTTCAAACCTGGAGGAGATGACAATCGACCAGACAGAGGTATTTTACCTTTAATCAGAATGTTGTTTGGAGAACAAGCTCCAGTTCTTACTATTCTTTATGGTCCCTTATTAAAAAATAATTACAAATTATTAACAAATAATCCTAAGAAACTTTCTAAGAGCAATGGATTATGGCAAACTATAATCGAATTATCGAATTATCTTTTATTTGATTGTCCTATTATTAAAGAAGATGAAAATAAGTCGGGTTTTATTGTTTTTCATAGTACTTTAACCACATTAACAAATATTAAGTATTCTTTTAAAAAATTAGACTTGTCACCACAACATTTCAGAGAAGATGATATTGATTCATTGTTCTATTTGCTTTTCTCGTACGAGTCAGATGCTTTTTATGGTATTTGTAATCCACCTGGCGGTGATTGGAGTGGTTTGTCACTGATTTTTAATAATACAGAGTATCGATGGCTCTCTTTACCAAGAGTAAGCAATGATAAGAGACCTGACCATGTTATTGAATTTGATATTAATGGACAAAAACCCTTCCTACTTATTATGGAATCAAAGGAAAAGGCTTGCGACCTGGAAGAAAATATTGGATATAGGTTATCAAATTATGTTAAATGGTTGCTATCATCTATTCCAAATGTAGAATATGCTGAAGATTTATGGAAAAAAAGTAATAGAAAAATTTCATTTGACAATTTTCAACCAATTACTTGTGGTTCGTTTATTTCTACATCGTCTATAAATTATTCAAATTTATTAGAAACATCTAATTGTTATATAATTTATTCATGTATACCTCAGGATAATAAGTGGAAATTAGAAATATATTACAAAAATAACAATATAGTTTCTGAGTTCATTGAAAAAACAAAATCTATTTATAAAAATAGTATATTTATATTTGACGTAAAATTTTTTGCCATTGATTAATAGTTTAAAAATAAGGATTCTATTGTATTATTTAAATTTTTATCTATTACTTTATTAAACGTTGATTTTAAGCCTTTAATAAAAATGTGTCTTTTGTATAAATCTTTTGGTACTATACATTCATATTTTCTTTGGTCAGATGAACCATCAAATGATAAGGCAAATTTAATGCCTTTTTTGTTAAGTTCCCTTAAGAAATCCCATAACTTTTCATAGTCTATTTTTCCAAAATACATATTTTTAGTATTAAAATATGGTGGGTCTAAATATACAAAATCACCACTTGAGACTTGAGATAATATTTGAGAATAATCTCCTGTAAAAAATTTATAATTTTGGATCTGCTTTGATGCTTCAAACAATACGTTAGACAAAGTGTCAGGATTTACACCTTTTCTGCTATAGTGTAATGAATTATTAAACTTTCCATTTTTATTATAACGAATTAATCCATTAACACAAGTTCTTGAAAGAAATAGCAAATCTTCTCCTGTTGGTTTTTTATTATATCTATCACGTACTACAAAAAATTCTCTATAATCATTTTGCAATAAGTACCATTCTTTTCGATAATGTGATACTAAAAAGTCTGGAAAATTTTTAAGTTTATTCCAAAAATCAATCAAAGAATCATTTATATCGACACATATAGCTTTTAATGGGGATAAACGCAATAATATAGACCCTCCACCTAAAAATGGCTCGTAATATGTATTAATAATTGGTGGAAAATATTTAATAATTTCATCAGCCAAAAGTCTTTTGCTTCCACTCCACTTTATTACTGGTTGTTTTTTATTCATATTTATTTAAATCCTTATCATTTAATCTTTTATTAGCCAAGTTAATATAATCTTGATTTATTTCAAAAGAGATATAATTTCTATTGTTACGTTTTGCACTTACACATTCAGTTCCTGAACCACAAAATGGTGACAATATTAAATCATTTTCATTAGAAGATAATTGTAATAATCTATCTATAATTCTCACTGGTTTTTGAGTGGGGTGTTTACCATATTTTAATTCCCATTTTTGCTTGTTGTTCGGAATACTCCAAACAGTTCGCATTTGTTTGTCTTTTACTTTTAAGTTATCATATTCAAAATTACCATTTTTTGAAAATTCATAATTAAAGGTGTATTTTCTCTTTTTGGGTGAACTATGCACCCAAAGAATCGTTTCATGACTTGCTGTTAATCTGCGTCCAGCCAAATTAGGAAAAGAGTTAGGTTTATACCAAATAACTTCATTTATGATTTCTAATTCCAATAATTGACACACAAAATTTATTATTCCTATGTTATGATAAGTGCCAAATATCCACATTGACCCTGTTTCTTTTAATATTCTTTTTGCTTCAGAAAGCCAAGCTTTAGTAAATGAAAAATATTCATCTAAAGTAAAAGCGTCCCAGTCTTGCTTTACTTTATCCCATTTTCCGCCCATTCCTGCTATTAATGAATTTCCTTCACAGTGAATTGAATTTCCAAATGATAGGTTATATGGTGGATCTGCAATAATCAAATCAACAGAATTAGAATTTAAACTTTGCATACCTTTAATACAATCTATATTATATATTTTATTTATTTCCATAGTTTTCTCTCTCTAAAATTATATCAACAATATCTCCAATATTGCACTTCAAAAATTGACAAATTTTTACTAATATTTCAGTATTTACATTTTCTCCTTTTGCCAGTTTGGTAATTGTTGATTTGCTTACTCCAGTCATTTCATGTAATTGAGTTTTATTTATTTTTTTATCTATCAATAGTTTCCATAATTTATTATAACTTAATCCCATAAAAAACTCCTTATATTCATTATATTTACAACATTATATCATGAAAGTAATTAAAACACAAGAAAAAGTCGCGATTTCTCGTGATTTTTATATCGTTATGTTATTATTTCTACTTATAGCATTTTTTGCAAGTTTCAAAATTTTTAACTTTAGTCTGGTCGTGTTGAAATTAATATAAAAAGGAACTTTACTTTGTGTGTAGAGTTCCTTCTCTTTTATTCTGCTAGTTTCAAAAGAGTTTAACCATGCCCTATTTTTTTCATAAGCAATTTCGATTCATATTACGATATTTATTCTACAACAAGTTTTATTCTACAATGACTTTTAAGAATACCTTTTTACCCTTTTTCACAACTATATTCTTACCTTTTATTAACTGGATTTTTATATTTTGATTGTCTAGTTTTTCGCCGTCAATAGTTATTCCACCTTGCTCAATTAGCCTTCTAATTTCGCTCTTTGAACTAAAGATAGATAGCATAGACAAAAATTCTACTACATTTAACTCTCCATTAAAATTTAGCGTTTCACTTGGCATATTCTCAGCAATTTTGTCACCTTTGCTAAACAACTTTTCAGCGGTTTCTTTCGCCTTGGTTGCTTCCAACTCCCCATGTACCAATTTTGTAACTTCAAAAGCCATTAATTTTTTAGCACGCACAATATCTTTTTTACACATTTCTTTAATGGTATCTATTTTTAAATCCGTAAAAAATCTTAAAAGCCTTTCCACATCGGCGTCTAGGCAATTAACAAAATGTTGGAAAAATTCAAACGCAGATGTCTTTTCCCTAGACACCCATAGTGTCCCCTTTTCTGTTTTCCCCATTTTTACACCGTCCGCATTAGTTAAAAGCGGGCAGGTTAAACCCACCATTAAAGGTCTAGGAGTTCCGTCCTTAAAATTCATCTTTCTGCTAAGTTCAGTGCCTGCTACAATATTACCCCATTGGTCAGAGCCTCCTATTTGTAAAATACAATTAAATTTATCGTTTAGATGCACAAAATCAAATGCCTGCATCAGCATGTAACCCATTTCCATGAAAGTCAATCCACCCTGCTCTAAACGATTTTTGTATAGGTCCTTTTTTAACATCTCATTAACATTAAAGTTAACGCCAACTTCACGCAAAAAATCAATGTATGTGATAGGTTTTAACCAATCTGCGTTATCTACGATAATCGCCGGATTATCACCGTTTAGTTTAATGAATCGTTTAAGCAAATTTTTAATTTCTCTTGCGTTTTTCTCGACTTCTTCTTTCGTTAACATTTTTCGCATATCTTTCTTTCCACTCGGGTCACCTATTAGTGCAGTTGCTCCGCCAATTAATACTATGCACTTATGCCCGCAATCTTGTAAAATTCTCGCCATACGCAACCCAAAAAAATGCCCTATATGCAGGTCGTCGGCGGTCGGGTCAATACCAATGTAAAATGTTACAGGTTTTTCACTAAGTATTCTTTTTGTTTCTTCTAAATTGGTAGATTGAAATACAAATCCGCGTTCTTCAAGTATTTCAAATGCGTTATTTTTAAATTCCATAATTTACTCCTTTTCCCTTATAAGTTTTCTTTAATAAATTTTAAAATTTTTCTTTATAAATATTTTATAAAATTTTTCTTTGAAATAAAATTGTTTTCACGCCCAAACGGGCGTAAATTTTAATATTAAATATTTTCATAATCGCTCCTTAATAAAAAATCTGCCATAAGTTTATATACTCGTGGCAGAATAAAATAAAAACTGCCACACAGTATTCGCTATATGACAGTTAATTTTGAAAATTTATGCGACACAAAACTACTACATATAGCGATTAAATGTAGTAGTAATAATATGAACAGTTCGCAAATAAAATTTTCATATTTTCTCCTAATATACTTTTATTATATCCTTAAACTTAAAAAAGTCAATATTTTTCTATTTATTTTCCCAAATCTTTATATATCCAAGTTCAAGATATAAGCAGATTTCATCATAGGACTTTACAGCCTCACTCGGTTTTTTATAAATATAAATTTCAATATTTTTGTTATAAAGAATATTTTGAGCAATAGCAAAACTAAGTTCTGCAAAACCCGCTGACCCAATATATCCGTCTATATTATCCTTATCATAATTATACAACATATATACATCGCAATTCGCTATATTTTCATAAAATGCCTTATGTGTCCCTTTATAAATCTTCAAAAAATTTTCTTTTTGAATAGCCTTAGGATAATCTAAAATTTCATATTGATTACTCAATTCTTTACATAGATTTTTTATTTTTTCTTGATTACTTGCGCTACCAGAAATTACGATTTTCTTCATCTTTTCTCCATAACCTAGTTTAACAATTTTTCTAGATTTTTGCACTTTTCTTCGTCCATATCTTCTACTCCGTCCAGACGATAAGGAATACGCAAATCTTTATATTTATGGACACCGATAGTTTTATAAGGAAGGAGTTCGATTTTTTCAACATTTTTTATTTTACTAGCAAATTTTTTTAATTTTAGCACACTTTCTTCGTTATCGTTAATATTTGGTACTATTACTTGGCGCAGCCACATTTTTTTATTGTTTTTAATGCAAGCAGACAAAAACGAATTGAACGCAGACATATCTAGCCCTGTAATTTTCTTATACTCGTCAGGTTCAACCGCTTTCACATCTAAAATCACTAAATCAGTGTACTTTAAAATTTCGTCATATTCGCCAAATCCAACGCCAGCAGTATCAAGTGCCGTATTAATGCCATTTTTCTTACATAATTTTAGAGATTCTAGCAAAAATTCAGGTTGCAAAAGAGGTTCTCCGCCCGAAAAAGTTACTCCACCGTCAACACCAAAATAACTTTTAAACCGAACGATTTTTTTTATTAAATCACTTGGAGTAATCTTTTCGCACTCTTTTTTTATATCCCATGTTTCTGGATTGTGACAATATAAACATCGCAGTTTACAGCCCTGCAAAAAGACGACATACCTAATTCCAGGTCCGTCCACAAGCCCCATACTTTCAATACTAGCGATATTGCCTACAATTTCATCTTTCATTTTTAATCCAATTTTAATTTAACTCTATCTTTTTTCGTGGAAGGTACGCGCAATGACTTCTTCTTGGTGTGCGCGAGATAATTTATTGAAATTAACAGCGTATCCAGAAACGCGAATAGTTAAGGTTGGATATTTATCTGGGTGGTTCATAGCATCAATTAATTTCTCTCTATCTAGGACATTAACATTAATATGCTGTGCCTTTTGAATAAAATATCCGTCCAAAATTTTAACTAGATTATCAACTCGGCTAGTCATGTCATGTCCAAGCGCATTTGGAACTATTGAGAAGGTGTTAGATACTCCGTCCTGACAGCAGTCTGCGTATGGAATTTTTGCTACACTATTTAGCGAAGATAATGCGCCCGAGTTATCTCTACCATGCATTGGGTTTGCGCCCGGAGCAAACGGTTCACCAGCCTTTCTTCCATCTGGAGTTGCACCCGTTTTCTTGCCGTACATTACATTTGAAGTGATTGTTAAAACAGACAATGTATGGTGAGCATCTCTATATAACTTATGCTTTTTCAAGGTAGTTATAAAGTGCTCTACAATCTCAACTGCTATTTTATCTACTCTATCATCATCGTTGCCGTATTTAGGGAATTCACCTTCTACTTTAAAGTCAACTGCAATCCCGTCTTCATTCCTAATTGGAGTAACTCGTGCATACTTAATAGCCGAAAGCGAATCGGTAGCAACGGATAATCCCGCAACGCCGAACGCCATTAATCTCTCAACATGGGTATCGTGTAATGCCATTTGCCCCGCCTCGTACGCGTATTTATCATGCATGTAATGAATAATATTTAGTGCGTCAACATAAGTTTTTGCAACTTTATCTAGGACAGAGAAATATGCCTTTTTAACCTTAGCATAGTTTAAAACTTCGTCTGTCATCTTGGCAACACCATCGACTACTTGAACACCGCTCTTCTCGTCCTTTCCTTCATTTATACTATAAAGAAGTGATTTAGCAAGATTGCATCTAGCACCAAAGAATTGCATCTGCTTACCTACTTTCATAGCAGATACACAGCATGCTATAGCATAGTCGTGTCCATAAATTGGACGCATAACATCATCGTTTTCATACTGAATACTATCAGTCAGGATTGAAATCTTAGCACAGAATTTTTTGAAATTTTTAGGAAGTTTAGTTGACCATAAAATAGTCAAATTTGGCTCTGGGCTAGGGTCTAGATTAATTAGTGAATGTAAAAATCTAAACGAGTTTTTTGTAACAAGACTATGCTTACTATCCAACATTCCGCCTATACTTTCAGTTACCCATGTTGGGTCACCGCCAAAAATTTCATCGTATTCAGGAGTTCTAAGATGACGAACTAATCTAAGTTTAATCGTAAACTGGTCGACTAATTCTTGCACTTCCATTTCAGTTAGTTTGCCGTCTTTCATATCTCTTTCTAGGTAGATATCTAAAAATGTAGATACACGACCTAAACTCATCGCTGCACCATTGTTCTCTTTAACGGAGGCAAGATACGCAAAGTATGTCCACTGGAATGCTTCCTTTGCGTTTGTTGCTGGAAGAGAAATATCAAAACCATACCTCCCTGCCATAGATTTAATTTTTTCAAGTGCACGGATTTGTTCGCTAACTTCTTCACGCAGACGAATAACTTCTTCGCTATTTATTTCGAGCATTTCTTTACTATTTAAGTCTGCTTTTTTCTCTTCAATTAGTTTATCTATACCGTATAATGCAACCCGCCTATAATCACCAATAATTCTACCACGACCATATGCGTCTGGAAGTCCAGTGATTAGTCCTGCCTTACGAGCGCGTCTAATATCTGGAGTATAAGCATCGAAAACTCCATCATTGTGTGTCTTTCTTATTCCATTGTCAAAAATAGCCTGGTTCGCCGCGTCCATTTTCTTATTGTACGCTTTAAGTGCATTCATGGCCATACGAATTCCGCCATAGGCATTAACAATTCGTTTTAATGGAGCGTCAGTTTGGAGTCCTACTACCACTTCGTTCTTTCTGTCTATATATCCTGCTGGGAAATTATCAATGCCCGATAAATGCTTTAAATCGACATCAAGAAGGTGTACTTTCATCTCTTTTTTGAGCAACTTTTCGCATTTAGACCACACTCTGTCTGTGCGCGGACTTTTCCCAACTAAGAAACTATCATCGCCCGTATATTCGGTGTAGTTTTTCTCTATGAAATCAGCGACATCTATACTTTCGCGCCATTTTTTACCCTGGAAACCTACATAGTAATCCTCAACTATCTTATTTTTATCTAAATTATTAGTAGAATTTTTCATACTTCCCCCTTCGTGTATCGTTATTATATCACAATACGACAAAATTTAACAAATGTTTTAATGGTACTAAATTTAAACTATCAATTATTCCTAAAATATATAAATAGATATAATAACGCTAATCCATCGTATATCCCCTCTTATCTAACTCAGCAGGATATATAAAAAAGAGTGCCCTGCACTCTTTTTCGTCTCTCTCTAGTTCGACTCTATCAGTTTGTACGAGGTGTAGTATGCTCTTACTTCTACGTCTCCTTGGC
>CASFFG010000011.1 GCA_949293905.1 uncultured Christensenella sp.
AATAAATGTTGAATTATAATCTTTTATTTATGTTCTTTTACCATTAAAAGTAAGGGAAAATACAATTTAAATTAACTAAAAATAAAAAAATAAAACAAAATTATTAAATAGCAATTAAAAATCTTAAAATTTTATAATATTTAATAGATTTTATATAAAAATTATAAAAAAATAATATTTTAAAAAATATTTTGAAATTTTTATTAAATATACTAAAATAGTTATATGGAAGAAAATTTTTACGAAAAAGTATATTTGATAGTCAAAAAAATTCCGCGCGGATATGTAACCACTTACGGAACAATCGCACGAGCATTGGGTCGACCACATATGTCAAGACAGGTGGGTTATGCGTTGCATAAAAATACTAATCCAGATGAGATACCCTGTCATAGAGTAGTGTTTATGGACGGAAGACTGGCGAGTTCATATGTGTTCGGTGGGGAAAAGGTTCAGTTAGAAAAATTAAAAGCGGAAGGTGTAAAATTTACAAAAAATAAGAAGGGTGAAATAGTGTGTGAGAAGAAAAATATTTTGCTATTTTTGCCTTTCGATATAGATTAAAAAAACGGCTGTTTTGGGAATGAATAACTTCCATAAGCCGTTGTTTATTTTATATATATTTTACTGTCTCATCTAGTGGTTTTCTAACCTTGTGCATTGGATTTGCTGGACAATCGCTCGTTTTGTGCCCGAGCATTAGAAGGCAAACAGGTTCAATATTTTTTGGAAGATTAAAAACCTGTTTTAACTCGTTTGAGTTAAATTTACGAATCCAAATGTTATCCACCCCTAAATTTGTTGCCATGAGCATCATATGTGTCGACACGATGCTCGCGTCTACTTGATAATTTTCTTCGCCGTTCATATTCCACGAAACACTCAAATCCGCGCATACGATTAAGCAGATAGGTGCATTATATCGGCAAGGAGTAACGCTATCAATTTTTTTAATGGCTTCAGCAGATTGAGCCACAAAAATAACTTGAGGCTGCATATTCTTCGCAGTAGGTGCTAGTCTGCCCGCGTTTAATATAGCGAGTAAGTCGCGTTTGCTTACCTTTTTATTACTAAATTTACGAGTCGCAGTTCGTGATTTTATTACTTCATTAAATTCCATATTTTCTCCTATTTTAAATTTTTACCGAAGTCATAGGCGAGAGTAGGGTATTTGGAATTTTGCGTCATATTTGGAGTTCCGCACCCCTTACCTAAAATCATGCCCATGTCCTTCATATTGAGATAATTGACTAAAGTCTTGTAATGTGCAGTTATTGCGTCCATAGTCCAATCGTCATCATTCCATGAAACTACTATCAATGCGCTTTTTAAATGCTTGCGCTGTAAACGCGTGTTAAATGCGCAAAAGCGGTCTATCATTGTTTTCAACTGAGCCGAAAAGCCATAGTAGTACAGCGGAGTAGCAAAAACCAACATATCTGCTGAAAGTAGAGCCGACTTTACTTTTTCTACATCGTCCTTTTGTACGCATGAACCATTGTAACCACATGCTACACAACCGCCACATGCGTGAATATTCATGTGAGGTAGGTCAAAATATTCGACTTTGTGATTAGACTCCAGAGCACCAGCAGTGAAGTTATTTATAAGGATATTAGTCGAACCTTTCTTGTTGGGACTGCCATTTAATATAACGATTTTCATTTGTACTCCTTATAAATAAGGATAAAATTTTATAACATTTTAGTCAAGTTATTTTATGCAATTTGCTTTTAGTGATGTCTTATAGTTTGCTTATTAAACGATACAAAGGCAGTCGAGGCAAAAAAGGGAATAATACTTTTAATTAAAATAATTATTTTTCGTAAAACTTTTTAAAAAATCTTGACAATACCAACAATTTTAGATATAATACAAAAGTATATTGCGCTAGAATATTACAATCTTCTTAAAATATCACATTTTAAGGGCGTATCTAGGTATTGACCGAAATTGTATCAAGATTAGGCAATGCACATAAAAGTCTTTGGCGATGTGGCTCAGCGGTTAAAGCAATCGGTTCATACCCGATAGATCGGTGGTTCGATTCCACCCATCGCCACCATGTCACAATATGACGCCTAGTTAATTGAGCCTCTTCAACTTTAACATTCGTTAAAGCAAAGAACTCGAAGCAAATGTTGCGTAATAGAATTAGCAACCTAGCAAAGGCTCGTGGAAGTTCCTAACAGTTACGCATATCTAAAAAAAACTCTTGCGAGAACTAGTTTCGAGCAAGAAAAAGGAGCAACCGAGCATAAGGCTTACGGTTGCGTAATAGAATTAGCAACCTAGCAAAGGCTCGTGTTGCTCCGTGGTCCCATGGTCAAGCGGTTAAGACACCACCCTTTCACGGTGGTATCAGGGGTTCGATTCCCCTTGGGACTACCAAAAAACACAATATATAGTGTTTTTATCACCAATGACTTGTCTATATGTAGTGGTTTAAGACAAGTCATTTTTATTTTCGAGTAGAATCTGAGTAGAATTTGAGTAGAATTTTGAGTTGTTAAATATATTAATATATTTAGTATTATCTTGCGCATTGTACTTAGTATAAACAGTTTTTGTGACCTTGCTACCGATAGTATGTCCGACCCATGACTGAATTGCAAATTCTGGAATATTCATTTCTTGACATCGAGTTATAAAGGTACTACGCAAATCTTTTATCTTTAAGTGATAGTCAATTTCCGCGTTAATCTTCTTTAATGCTTTTTGAATTATCTTGCTTGTAAAATTGAATATCCTACCAGTTGTACCTATGTATTTCAGCAGTAGTGCTTTAGTTCTTTCGAATAAAGGAATCACTCGGTTGCTTTGCTCATTTTTGGTAGTATCAAACTGATTCTTATCGTTTACACTCTTATTTATTGATAAAGTATTTTTTTCGAAGTCTATATCTTCAGTTGTAATTGCTAGACATTCGCCTTTTCTTAATCCTTGATATAAACATACTAGGAAATAGTCGCCATGAAGAACAGTTTTACAAGCATTTATAAGCTTTTCTTCAAGTTCTCGAGTGAGTGGTTGACTATTCTTTTTCTTATGTTTTGGTTTTTCTATATTTTCCATAATGTTTTTCTCAACATAATCGTTGATTCTTGCTTTTTCCATTACCATGAATAGAAATTCGTAAGCTTTTTGTCTTTGTCTTTCTGCATTAATATGATTTAAATTTTCTAGTACTTCTATTATTTTAATGTCTCTCAATCTCTTGTTTAAAATATTATTATCAATCAATTTTAGTGTTTTTTCATAATCTTCAATGGTAGCTTGTTTGACTTTGTTTACTTTGTAAAGGTCTAGCCATTTATAGTACCACTCTAAAAGTGTTATTGATTTTTTATTATTTTCTTCCGATTGAGCCATAAAGTACTCATGTTTTTTCTTATTTAATGCTTTTTTAAGTTTTTCTAAGCACTCTTTTTGCGTTCGCGCAGATATGTAATATTGTTTACCGCCGACACGGAATCGGGTGTACCATGTGTCGCAGGTTTTATTTTTGTGGATTGTTATTCCTTGATATTTCATTTCGAGTTCCTCCTGTAAGAAAATATGAGGAACTTCCTTTGCATCTTCCTTGTCTAATTTACCTAAAATGTATGCTTGGAAGATATTGTTTTCATTTTTTATAAATTCTATTTGTTTATCTTGTTTTTTAAAAATTCCAGTACACGATTTAAAATGGTTTTCATTTAATTTAAGTCCTTTTATTAGATGCTAATGATTTTTTCTATATTTACTCCGTAAGTCCTGTGACATAAGCGCGTGTTTTTGCAAGTTCAAGCTCATTCATTTTTAAAATTTTTTTAATTAAATATGACTCGTTATCACTTAAATATTTTAGATTGATTGTTTCTGATTCTCTACCTACAAGTTCATCTAATGTTACATTGTAAAAATCTGCCATTTTTATCAAAGTTTCGATACTAGGTTCACATTTTCCTAGTTCATAATTAAATAAAGTTGTTGTAGGAATATTCAATCTTTTAGACAATTCAGCTTGTGATAAGTTTAGTCTTTGTCTAAATTCTTTTAAATTCATACAAAAAATCCTCCTTTTTTTGATTTCGACAATAAAATTTTACTAAAAAATACAAATGTATTCAATATTTTTTGTAATTTTTTATAAAAATTAGTAAAAACTGGTCTATTTTGCTTGACATTTAGTAAAAACTGGTGTTAATCTTTTAATAACCATTAAAAAATGGTTTAATCACTCCAATTTTTGGTTTCGACAAATTGCCATGGAGTAAGTTTTCCATAATTACCCCTACGGAAAACAAAAGGGCTGTCATTTACTCTCTTGTGACAGTCCTCCAACAATTGTTGGATAAGTATCAAATAAGCGCTACACATTTAATGTGCTTGGCGTCGGGTAGTTTAGCGCTAACTACTCATTGGAACACTCTCGGTTCAATTCCGAGGTCAAGCTCTTTTTAGATTTTTCTCATTAACCTAAAAATTCTGTGTTCATGCATGGCACAGAATGTCCCTGTTGAATGAGTTTAGTCTTTTGAAGTGCAAATCTTCAATTCAGCATTAGTAAAGTTATGACGAAAACATATTTTCAGTTGCGCTCAAGATTTGGTGTTCGGACACTCGCAGATACAGATAAGTTGTCCGATTTAATTTTATTGCTAAAAAAATTTGATATTCCTTATGGTGTGTATAAGTCGAACAAGAGCAAAGGTCCGTGGGAAAAAGTGGAGGGAGTTTATGATAAAGTCGGATAGACCACAAAAGAATTACAAAACAAAAAGAATATTCATTCTTAGAAGTTATGACTATTTAAAAAAGCAGATACGAGAGGAGTATTACACACTCTGTGAAGGAATAAGAGCATACAACAATCTAAAAAGATATGGTTTAGAGTGTGATTTAATAATCGTGGCTGACGGTGTAGAGTACTGTTTGATGTAAAGAAGAGAGGGAATTATGGGATTGAAGCTAGGAGAGATAGCAAATATAATAACCGACTGTGTGACGATGTACGATGTTTGCGATGTGTACGGTTTAGAAGTAAGACGCAATTTTATATCATGTCCATTTCATAATGAAAATACTGCGTCCTTACATATAGACAATAAATTTTGGCATTGCTTTGGTTGTGGAGAAGGTGGAAATCTAATTCAATTTGTTGAAAAGTTATTCAATTTAGATTTCAAAGATACCGTTATAAAACTTGATAACGATTTCGGTCTATATCTAACGCAGAGTGAGATAAGCGAACAAACAAAGAGAAAGGCAGAAGAACTTCGAGCCAGGCGAGAGAAAGAACAAAAAGAGAAAGACGAAAAGGAGCGCTACATACAAAAAGCAAAAGAAGATTACCTTACTGCATGGAAATATTACTTAATATATGCTCCGTATCCAGAAACTCCTAACTGGGACATAAACACTGACCCGTATGTCGTAGACCAGTATTTAAAGCATGTAGACAAAAGATATTTACAGGCGATTTCTGAATTAAATAAACTTTCGGAAATAGCGGAAATATACGATTTTAAAATCGAACGGTGGGAGGCAGAACGAATGTTTTTAAAGTGAATTAAATTTTAAAATTGTACGAGAGTTGAACGAGATTAATTGTAGGAGGAAATTGTAATATGTTTATTAAAGGTTATGTAAGAATTGAAAAAACTAATATTAAAAATATTAGAGAACGTAAAGACGGTACGAAATTGTTACATACTAGGAATCGTCTACCGAATGGCAAAAATGAATGTTGGGTTATAGACCCTAGGGCAGAAATGACCGACGACGGAAAATTCATAATTTTAAAATTAGCAAGTATTGACTACTTGAAACCTGCCGAGGTGGACAAATGCAAAAAATAGATTTTATCAAAAATCCTATCTATGAAATGACAGATATAGGTATCGCAAAACTGTTCATGGATATGTTCAAAGACGATTTAATTTTCTGTTCTGATACTGCTGACTGGTATTACTGGAATGATAGATATTGGGTTAGAGACGCAAAGGAAGGCGGGAGACGATACGAAATGATGAAGGAACTCGCCGAGTATTGCAACGAGAAAATCAAAGGTTCAAAAATTGCAAAAGAAATTAAAGAGCCAATGACAAATTTCTATAAAAAACTCAATACCAAATACTATCGCGATTCTGTCTTAAAGGACGCTCAAAGTATTAGACCTGTATCTTCAACAATCTTTGACCAAAATAAATTCTTATTTAATTGTCAAAACGGAACTTATGACATAGAAAGAGGATTTTTTAGAGATTTTGAACGAACGGATTATTTAACAGAGATGTCTAATGTGATTTACGATAAAAAGGCGGATTGTCCGCGATTTAAACAGTTTTTAAAAGAAGTGCTGGAAACAGAAGATAAAATCGATTATTTACTTAAGATTGCGTCTTATTGCTTAACCGCAGATACAAGTTATGAATGCTTTTTTGTTCTTTATGGAAACAAAACTCGAAACGGAAAAAGTACATTTACTAGTACGCTTGAATATCTGCTCGGTTCGTATGCTAAAATTCTGCGCGACGAAACGATAACTCAAAAGTCGTTTAATACTGGCGGAAACAATGCTACACCCGAAATAGCGCGATTACGCAATGCTCGTCTAGCAATCGTCAATGAAATTACACCTGGAATGATGTTGAATATATCACTAATCAAATCAATGACTGGTGGAGACACAATGCTTGCAAGACATTTGTATAAAGAAGATTTCGAATATAAACCGAAATTTAAACTTATCATCAATACAAATGACCTTCCTAAAATGAGTGAAGATAGCATATTCAAATCACGCAGATTACAGTTATTGTGTTTTGATAAAGTCATCGATGAAAAAAGTCAAGATGTCTATTTAAAAGACAAGCTAAGAAATGAAATTAGTGGGATATTTAACCTTATTATTCCTTATTACAATCGACTCAAAGAAGAGGGTTGGACACAGCCAAAGCAAACACAACAGACGATTGAAAAATATAGATACGCGTCTAATAATATTCTACTTTTTGAAAAAGAATGCTTAAATAAGTCAGCCGAGAACTACATAAAGGTTAGCGAGGTGTATTTAGCTTATTCAAAATGGTGTGATGAAAACGGCTACAACACACTTTCAAAAAAGAATTTTAAAGAAAAAATGGAACAGTTAGGCGCAGTATTCACTGAAAAAACTAACAAGAAAAATAGGCTTAATATTTATGAAAATACCTATTGGATGTTAGGATATACACTCAGTATATACTCAATATACCCTAAAAATGCCGAGCAAAGTACTCAAAATGAACAGTTAGAATTAATTCCAGTTGATGATAGCGAAGTTCCATTTTAGTAAAACACTACAAAATGTAGGGTATGTTGAAGATATAAGACACAATGATTTAGGACAATAGGACAAATAGGACATTTTTTAGAAAGTTACATTTTTATATAAAAAAAGAAAACTTTTAAAAATTAGTCCTAAAAGTCCCAAAGTCCTAAAAACAAAAAACGGAGGTGCGAAAAAATCTTTTAGTGTACAAAAACAAACAAGGAGAAGATTATGAATAAATTTTGGTTAACATTGCATGAAACAGTTGATGACACTAAAATTGTGGAGTCTGAAATCGACGAAACCGTGATTGTTGATGTTACTGAATAGTATGGCGGTTATATGAGAGTTTTACGTGGTATATGGTTAGTAATTAAGTCATTATTTATTGCATTATTTAAGGTTTTGAAATGGTTAGTTACAACTATATTAGGTAAGTTTATAAGTATATTGATATTCTTGATTGTTTTATATTTTGTTTTAAAGTTTGGATTTGATATTCCAATATAAAAGGTAGTGTATGAAAAATAAATTATTAACTATTTTTATAGCAATAATTATCATAGTATCCTTAATACCTACAATATGGTACGGATATGTTTATTTCAACGCGGAAGATATAACAGTTGCTAAGACATACAATGTAGATTTACAAACTCTAGAAGACGGAACACAAGAATCTTTGGTTGATATTCAATTATTTAGGAATATTGATAATAGCGGTTTAACTGCATTTGAGGTTCGTTGGAATAATGTTATGGACGAGAGCCGTACTCAATTTTATTCTCAAGGAAGTCAGTTTATAGCGGATAACTTTGATTATAGTTGGAAAGCAGAGTCGTTTGCTGACCACCCACAGAGTAAAAAGTATGGTACGGTACATATTACTTATCATGACTATTACTTGTTAAGGCAACAGTTCGACAATGTTTCTCAATATAACTACATGTCGGGTAATGACTATTATGACACATTAAATGATACTAATCCTATTAACGATGATACATTCTTTAGATTAACAATAAAGACCGATGATACCGGTAGTGCTGAAGACGATTACGATATTTATGGTATGCAGTTTAAAGGCGCAAATAAATTAAGTGTTCAAGATTCAGAGAGCTATTTGCCTTATGACCAGATAGTAAGTGCTGATTATGTTGCTAATTATTATTATACTTTAGATAATTCAAAGTCGTTTACAGAGTTCTTATATGAAGAAAGATATTATGCTCATTACTTTGAATTGTATGATTATAACTATTTCGTAACTGAACTATATAATGCTGTAAAAGATTTGCCAGCAGGTACTAATCATATGATAACGGTTAAATTCGATGACTGGTTCTTATATTATGAATATGACGAAGATAATAAAACATATTTGATTGACCCGGTATCTCAAGATGAATCAGCTAAGATTACTGAACGTGCTCAAAGTTATTGGTGTATTAATGTTGCGGTGTACGATTCAGGGCTCACTAAAGCGGAAGATAGTCTATTTAATAGTGTAAAGGGTTCTTCTACTTTTAATATTTCTGGAGATTATACTGAAGATGATTATTTTATAGGTAGAACAAATATAGTTGTTGATGAAACTATGGTAACATTTGTAAATGTATATGATGATAATTTTGCTATTAAATTAAAAGACTCATTTGTTGATTATTACATAAAGTATGATAATTTAATAGTTTTGACCATTGATATAGATACTGAACTTTTATTAGACAAAGGTATTAATGTCGTGGGATTTACTGCAGATAGTGGTTTTGAAAATTTTATTGTACGAGAGAGTAATATCTTGGAGGTGCAATATGACTAGATTGCTATTTATAGATACTATTCTTAATAACTTACAAAGTACATTTTGGCAGATTGTATTATTAATTGCACTTGTTGTTATTATTATTGCATTGATAAAATTTCCAAATGCCAGGGTTTATATCTTCACTATTCTGTTGATTTGCCTGGTAGGTTTAGGTGCATATAGCGGAATAATGCTAAATTCTTATTATTCGGCGGAAGGCGGAATTATTGGAACAATTCACCAATTTGTAAATCCTACACAAGTAGAAATAGTAGATGAGTTAAAGTTTAATTTTACGGGCATTGAAATGCGTTCAGTAACTGAAACTCGATATAGAGCGTCTACTTCTACAACTGATATTGTCAATGTTCCAGTGGGTAGTTCATACGTCCTTCTTGTTAATGATTTACCATGTAATGTGAGTGAAAGCGATTCATCTAGTGATTATTTGATTGCTAATTATATGTATACATTTATGGACGAAAATCGTGATGAAATACTAACTGATACACTTGTAATACGTATAGCATTTAACAATTTAAATACAACTATAAGTCTAGAGACAAATGGTGGGAGTGAATGTGCTAGTTTGTGGAATGCTTTCTTTAATAAAAATGGTTTTGAATTAACACTTACTACAGATAGATATGTTGATACCAATACAGGTCTAGATTATGGAACTGGTGACACTAGTAATTATGCTGTAGTTACATTTGTAAATAAGGAAGAAATTACTTATGAAGTTTATACATTAGGTAGTGAAATTAATTTGCCAGTTATTGATGATATTGAATTCATTGGCTGGTCATATAACGATAATTATATTAATAATGATTTTATAGTAAATGAAGATATTGTTTTAGAGGCTGTTTATTTTGAATTTCAACCAGGTTTATATGTTAATGGTGTTCTAACGTCATCTTGGGATGAATTGTTATTTAATAATCGTTTTACTTTAAGTGAAGATGGTGAACTAGGAAGAGGTAAAGTGGTTTCATCAGCTTTAATTGGAGATTTGATTTTACCAGATAGTGTAATCAGTATAGGAAATTCTGCATTTAATGGTTATTCAAATTTAACTTCAATTATGATTCCAAATAGTGTAATAAGTATAGGAGTTCAAGCATTCAATCGTTGTTCAGGTTTAACTTCTGTCACAATTGGAGACAGTGTAACTAGCATAGGAAATTATGCATTCACTGCTTGTAGTAGTTTAGTCTCAATTACAATTCCAGACAGTGTAACCAGTATAGGAAGTTATGCTTTTCAGAGTTGTAATAATTTAACCTCAGTCACTATCTCAGGCAACCTATCAAGCATAGGTGATTCTGCATTTATTTGTTGTGCAAATTTAACTGCAGTTACTATAGCGAGTGAATATGTCTATACTAATTTAACATCTTCAGTATCTTCTTGTGGTTATTTGGGAGAGTATGCAACAACAATTAAAGTGTTAAAAACAATTGTTGATGATATTAGTAATATTAACACATATTTAAATAATACATCTAACTTTACGCGAACATTAGATGACGACGGACTATATTATACATACACAAAGTTAGTTAGTGAATAACAAATTTATTAAAACTTAAAAAGGAGAAACGTTATGAAAAAATTTTTAAAAATATTTTTACCAGTTTTGATAGTTGCAATTATTGTTACTGGTTGCTGTGTCTTTATTCCTAGATATTTGAATAAAGATGATGGCATTGATTCTGCAATAATCAGTGCGGAAAGAGAGTTAAGACTCACATTGTCTAAGTCCACTAAATACTATACCGAGCGTATTTTGAATTGTTCGGTGGATTCAGTAGTAGAAGAGGCAGAGATAATTTCAGAAGATAACACTAGGTCCTGGACTATAACAGCAGAAACTATGACAAATAGAGGGACTCTTTTAACACAACTAATAGTTGGAGAAGTTGATTCAACTTTCGCAGATAAAGTTTCTTCTTCTCTTGATAATTGTATTGACAATGAATTAATTGATAATGATCAAGTAGTTACATATTTAAATAGTGTAAATGAAATGGTAGAAAATTCTAAAAATATTTCGTTTACTAATTATTCGGTTGATAGGGATTTAGAAACAGTTTTAACTAAAGATGATGTTTATGATTTCATTTTTAATTATTATCTTGATTCTAATATTAATGATGAATTAAGTATGCTTGTATCAGATAAAGCAAGTGAGTTGAATTTGTCAAAAGAAAATATAGATAATTTAGTGCATACAACTATTACCTTAGATGCCGAAGGTTTATGGTATGTTATCTTAAATATAAGTTTAAATAATCATGATTATTTTATCTATTTCAACATTAAAAATAATGGCTATAACAATTTAGAATGCCTTGAAATTGTAGAAGATTACATCTTAGAGGGTACTACACACGAGAATTTAACACTGGTAGATTTAGGACTTGAGCAATTATCTAATTCTGAACTTGTATTTAATGAAATTGAAAATATTAAAACAGTAGATAAAACTTAGAAAATTAATTAAGGAGAAAATTAATTATGAATAAATTTGGAACTATTACATTAACGGCATTAGGAACTCTAGGAGTTGTGGCAGGTGGAACTGCCATAGCCCTAAATGTCCCTACTGTACAAGAAAAAATTAAAGAACATTTCACTGAGCCAGTTGTTGAACAGCCTAGTGAAGATATTCCAGTAGTGGAAGAACCTACAATTAATATTAATCTAGGAGATTATGAATTCTCGCTAGATGAAGAGAATAAGACTGCTACAATCGTCTCATACAGTGGAACTGACTCAGCAGTACTAATTCCTTCTACATTTTCAGTAGATACAGACGGAGCATATGTTGAAGGTGAAGATTACACAGTTACAGGTATTGGAGAAGGTGCTTTTAAAGGAAATACATATATTGAATCAGTTGTTATTCCAGAAGGAATAGTAAATATAGGCAATGAGACTTTTAGAAATTGTTATCGCTTGTGTAGTGTCTCTATACCTTCTACAATAACGACATTTGGCCGTAATGCTTTTACTTCTTGTTATGGACTAATTGACGTTGAGCTGACAGAAGGTATAAGTGTTTTAGGAGAAAATGCTTTTAGTGGTTGTGGTTCATTAAGGAATATTGAAATACCTAGTTCGGTTACAAAAATTGAACAATTTGCTTTCTCTTCCTGTTCTTCCTTGAGTAGAGTCATTCTGTCAGAAGGATTAGTGCAGATTAATTCTTATGCTTTTTCTAATTGTACCTCTTTAAAAAGTATTAATTTGCCTAATACTTTAACAACCATTGAACACAACTCTTTCACTCGTTCGGGTTTAGAATCTATTGAATTACCTAATTCTGTAAGTACATTCGGTGTTAATGCCTTTTCTTATACGAATTTAGAATCGTTTACTATCCCAGAAAATGTTCTTTCAATAAATAATTCTATTTTGGCTGGTTGTGAAAATTTAAAAACAGTAATTATACATAGTAATAATTTTTATACTTGTATTTATGAAGGCTCTACAACTTGTAGTAATTTATTGGAATTAGATGATAGTGTTCAATTTAAGGTTTTAGCAAGTATAGTTGATGATGAAGATAATGTTAATACATATATGAACGATTCAGCGAACTTTACACGTACACTAGATGACGACGGAGTATATTACACATATACAAAAGTTGTTAGTTAGTAATAAGAGAGATTTATTCTCTCTTTATGGAGAAAACGGTTGGATTAATATACAAATTACCCCTAAATATTAATCTGCTAGTTCGATTCTAGTATTCTCCACAAAGGATAGAGAGGTACATATGATATATTACTTTATTAAAAAAAGTGGTGGTGGGAAATCATCGCTAGCGACCGCTTTCGCAGTTCCGTTTTTAGACAACGAATACGAAAGTCACCACGATTCTAATCATATACTTAAGTTTTTAGACATGGCACCTAAGGATAGATTGAAAGAGTGTTACAAACAAATTGAAATACTAAACACGAAAGGATACAACTTTCAAGAACAGCCAGAACACTGTGTTCATTCAAACTTTGGAATTTATACTGAACATTTTGGACAAAAAATAGTGAATTATGACCTTCCAGCAAACAAACTTGGTTTATACGATATAAACTATAAAACATTTATGCCACCGCCATGTCCACTCATTATTTGGGACGAGACACAAGTTGAAGCGGACGGACGAGAATCAATGGAAATGCCTAAGAGATTAATTACTTTCATTAACTTACATAGAAAATGGGGGATTGATTTACTGTGTTTTTCTCAAAGAGATAAAGTAGACAAGTATATCCGCGAGAACTGTACAATCATACTAATTGATACTTTGACACATAAGTACGATAAATATGGATTTATTATATCTACTACTTGTAAGTTAAAAGTTTTTGAAGATTATATAAGTTATGAATTATACAAGACGACTTTAAAATCCAAATATTATAAGACAACATCTTATACATTTGAAGGATGTGTATACGACCATTTTAATTCAAATGAGGGAGAAGAGTACTTTATTGAATGTGCGGTTAAAAATGGAGGTTTTTCTTTAAACAAAGCAGTTGTTGATTTAACTGACCGCGAAAAGATAGAAAAGTATTTAAAACAACACCCCTATATGCCTCCGAAAGGATATAAAAAAGGAAAGGAAAAATGAACATAACAATAGAAGAATTAATATCATACATGAAAAAAAACTTAATAGATATATCAAAATTATTCACAGACTTATTTTCTGAACTTTCTAAGAACGAGAAATATTTTCGTAAAAGATATAAGAGAAGCGTTCAAAAAATGTATGAAAAGAGATTTTGGTTTATATTCAAATTATTAGATATAGACTTAAAAACTAAGGTTAAATCATTAAGAAATAATAAGGCAATTAAACCGTCAGACATAGAGAACCTAGAAAATGAACTTACAGAGACAAAGAGAGGATTAATAGCATTCCTCGAGAAGTTTGCAGAGATAAAAGATAGTTCAGAAAATGATAACGAATTGCTGGCGGATTGTTCTTCTTTCGAAACAGAAAGAATTTCTGATGAGAAAATTGTAGAAGAACTAGAAAAACAAAACGAGGCGAAAAGTGGGAAAAAGACAGCGTCTCCACTTTCGCCCGATTTGTAGAAAAAAGTCGGCTTTGCCGACTTCGGCGCATTTTTGAAATTAAGGGAGCAGTTATGAAAGAAACAAAAGTGTATGTAGTCAAAAAACCTTTCGGAGAATACGAAGACTATCAAGAACCAATAGTTAAAGTGTTTTTAGACGAAACAAAAGCAAAATCATATGTTAAAGAAGAAAATGCAAAGTTGCCATTAGAACAAGCAAAAAAGTGCAACAAGTGTTGCTATAAGTGGGAGTGCGTTGGGCAAAAAGGGAAAGAAACGCCAAGTTGTTTCAAGGGCGATAAATATAATTATTGTGAAAACTACTTTAAGTTTCACGATATACAAGAATTGTTTATAGAAGAACATAGTATTGACGACATCAAAATCCACGACCAAGAACTCGTCAAGGAAGTGTTAAAAAGAGTTAAAGATGTTGCATTTAAGTCAAAGGTAATATGCGATAAAGAGGGGTTGCCTTGTTTTGGTGAGATGCGACAAATATATGGTATTTATGATTATGAATTAGACCAAATACAAAAGGAGTTTGAGAAGTGAGTAAAAAATTATATGCAGTTGTTTTAGATAAAAAAGAAATTTCTGCAGATTTAACACTAAATGAATTTGCGCTAGCAGTTTGTGAAAATAAAAGAGATGCAAAAAATAAGTTAGAACATATTTATAATATAGCAAAAAGAAAATTGTTAAGACTAGGGGTTAAACATATAGCAAAGAATAGATATTCAATAAAAGAATTTGTTGTTGAAGAACCAAAGCAAGACACCAAGTGGCAGAAGTTGAAAGAGTTTATCACAAATAGACCTTATTATGCAGGTTATGATGTTCAAACAAAAGTTGTACTAGATATTTTAGACAAAATGCAAGAGTTGGAGAAAGATTAGACATGCAGTATTCTGAGCTATTAGATGTTTTTAATTTAAGGTTTATTAATAATGTAAAGTTCTCAGGACAATACGATTTGCCAGTTATCTATGCAAATGGAAATATCCAAGAGATTCAAAATATTGTGTCGTTTAATTATTACAACACCATAAGGAACAAGGCAAACTACTATGTCCACTTTTATATTGACGATTATCAGTTTGAAAGAATTTGGAAACAACCAATGCGCTACATACAAATATTAAAACAGTTTAAAGGTGTAATTTGTCCAGATTTCTCAGTTTATAAGAATATGCCCAAAGCACAGCAAATATTCCAAGTTTATAAACAACGACTGATTTCTGCACTAATGCAAAATGCTGGAATAAATCTAATTCCTAATTTGACATGGAGTGATGTAAATAGTTTAGATTGGATACTAGAAGATTTTCCTAAACACAGTGTCATAGCGCTTAGCACTAATGGATGTTTGAATAAAGAAGTCAAACAAGAATTTATCGAATGCTATAAAAAGGCCATCTCAATGATACAACCGCTACAAATCATAATTATAGGAACAGTTCCAGATGAAATAAAAGATGACGAAAGAATAGTTGGCATAAAAAGTCAAATAGAGTACTTGCATAATTTAGATAAAAGGAGTAAAATGTAAATGGGTGGACGCAGTAGCACTTTTAAAGAAAGAATTAAGGGTATTGATGATTTATTAAAAGAACTAGAAAAAAAACAAAAGAAAAAAGACTATACTGTTCTAGATTTAGGCGACCATACTCAAGAAGTTGAATTAGATTCTACTTATAGAAATAAAATCCGTTTACAAAATAGGAATTATATGGTGTGTAAGTCAATGGATGAAGTAGATAAGGATATACGCAGGGTTACACTTAATCAAATAATGAATTTATCTCATAAATACAATAATTTAACACACGGGTATTTAGATGAGCAACAGGTAAAAATAAGAAGTTATAAAATTAATGACATTAATTTAAAAACACAGAAGAAATCACCAAATTATACGACAATTGCATGTTGGTCAAAATCAAGTAACCAAATATGTTTAAACCAAAGGCGTTCTAAAAATATTGATGATATAGTTAAAACGGTTGACTATTCACAATCCACTGGTCATTTTATGAAAACAGACGCGGGGACGCAAGATAAATATGTAATAACACATGAGTTTGGTCATTTCTTAGAAGAGTGCATTGTACAAAGACGGCTACAAACAAAAGATTATACCCAAGAAGAAAGAGATAGAGCAGTATTGACAATTACTGAAGAAATATGTAACATAGCAAGAAATAAATATAAGGCTAGTAATAACGACTTAAGACAGATGAGTAGGTATGGGTATAATGACGCATATGAGTGGTTTTCTGAGTTATTCACTAGTACAGTGCTATCATCTAATAAGTCGCCAATGCAAAATGCTATGAACGAATTTCTAAAAAAGGAGAATATAAATGCTTCGAGTTCCAACAAATTATAATACCCCATTTTACGAGACAAATAAAGATTGGTATTATTTTGATTTTAGGTCAATGAGAAACAAATTGACAGATAAAGCAACTACAAAGGCAGTTGATAGTTATTTCGATTATCTTGCAGACCTTAGACCGCAATTAACTAGCGAAAGGATAAAAGAATTAATCAAAAAAGATTTAGAAGACTATAAAAAGTTTAAAAATAGATATGGTTTTAGTTTGGATGAAAACGGTGTAAAATTACTAACTTCAATAGACGGAAAAGAAATAGATATACCTAGTGTCATGTTTAGAGAAGATTAGATATTAACTAAAATCAAGATTATTAAATACTGTCCCTCTTAAAATCAAAAACTTAGTGTCAAATTTAGTATAAATTTAGGTACAAAGAATAGCAAAGGAAATTCCTAGAATTATGAGTAGAAAGCGAGTAGAATAAATTCGCTAGTTATCTATAAAATAGATGATTTTAAGTTGTCCATTTCGGGTTCGATTCCCCTTGGGACTACCAAACAAAAAAGACTAGCAAATGCTAGTTTTTTTATTTATTAAGAGTGGGGGAATCGAACCATGGTTCGAACCTTGTCGGTCGGACCGCAATCACAGATTGCTCCCGCTCGCTTGCTAAAAACAATTATTAATTGTTTTCTTTACGCGCTCGCCCCCTCGGGACTACCAAAAACACAATATATAGTATTTTTATCTCCAATGACTTGTCTATATGTAGTAGTTTAAGACAAGTCATTTTTATTTTCGAGTAGAATCTGAGTAGAATTTGAGTAGAATTTTGAGTTGTTAAATATGGTAAGCTTTTGCAATGTCTCAAACATTATTTATTTAAAATTTTCAAGATATCGTAAATAATATTTTGATAAAAAATTTCATTGTTATTGTTGATATATGTTTTGAACAATTCAAAAAATTCTATATATTCGAATAGGGTTCCACTTTTATGCTTATCCTTATATATTAATATATTTTTGGGATAAGTATTTTCAAAATACAAAATACTTCGCTTGTTTTTAAAAATATTCATATCTAATTCTAACTCTACTGCAATATGAGCGACCAAACTTTGTACTATCAATTCTCCTAGAATATAATCATCTTCCGTGCCATACGCTTTAACAAAATCATATTTCATTTTTTCTTTAGCGAAAATATACTCTATTATTTTGTCCGCCATATCGGTAAGTTTACTCCAATGATCTTCGTCAGTAAGTTTCTCATTGTTAAATAAGTTTTCTACACCTATTAAATCGGTAATTCATTAAAGTATTTAAATCTCAGCGTATTCAAATCAGGTGTGCAAAAATAATAAGTTTCGAGTTCTTTTCGTGTCATTTTTTACCTTTTAATTTTTCTAATTTTGGTTTTTATTGTTTTTATTATTCGTAATGTTGCAACGATATAATTATATGTTTTTCAATATCTATAGTCAAGCGAATAGGGACTAATCAGTCCCTAAAGTTTAAAAGTTTTCTTGTTATCCTATAATAATAAAGGATGGAGAAGTATGACAGTACAAAAAGCGGTTGCTTTAAGGTTATCTAATTTAATGTTGAAACACAATATAACTCAGTATGAAGTAGCGAAAAGAATGAATACCGATAAAAACACTGTCAAACATATTCTTAATGAAGATTACAAAAGCATAAAACTCGACACCGTAATAAAAATTGCACAAGCATTTGATTTGACACTTCTCGAATTCTTCGACGATAAAGTTTTCGACTATGAAAATCTAGACATTTAAATTAGTTTTGATTACAAGATGCGGAAGTTAAATTAATAGTCGTTAATGACGAAAGATTTAATTAAACTACAATCGTAAATTTTTAATAATTTTTATGTTTAAAGTTTTTACTAGGATTAAAAAAAATACTAATTAGTTTAATTCCTTGATGATTTTGGCGAGATTAAGGTACACATCATCAATGTTAAGGCTTTTATCAAACTTTACGCTTCCTATCGTTCTAAATGTCCCACTTAAAATAAAATTGATTAATACGCGTCGCTCAATAGGGGAATTTTTTGTAACATATATACTAGTTAGCCTGTTGTCAATTTTGGAGATAAAGGCAAATTTTTGGTCTTTAAAAATCTTAGTGAATAAGTTCTCGTATTTTCCAATTAAATTTTTGATACCGTATAAAAATGCGAGAGTATCCGTAAACAATTTATCTTTATCTATAAATTCGTCCATAAGTTTATCTACAAACTCTTCCTGCATTTTATCAATCAAATCATTTATATCTACATAATGTTTATAAAAGGTAGATTTGTTTATCATAGCCTTAGCACAAATATCGGTGACTCTAAGTTCGGTTATATCTTTCCTTTTAATTTCTTCTAAGAAGGCTTCATGTATTGCCCTTTTCGTTTTTATTGTCCTTAAATCTGCCATAAATTTTCCTTTTAATGTATTTATTTTGATTAAATCTAGTATAAAATAATATATAAATATATATAGATAATAGACACTTTTCTTTTTTCGTAGTTTAATATACAAAGAAATGAAATTGACTAGCAACTTTAGTTGCTTTTGCAACTTAAGTTTAATAAAATATATGTTAGCAAAATTTAAAATTTTGTCAATAATTTAATGTAGAATAAGGAGAGAAAATGAAAATAAAAAATAAAACATTATTAACCACTGGGATTTTATGTCTAGTCGGTTTGCTTATAAATGCACTAGACATATACTTAGATTTTACGGTCTACTCGGGAAATATATTTTATATTGTTCTAGATAGTTTTGCATGTGCAATAAGCCTAGCGACCGGCATAACATTTATAGTAATGTCCACTAAATCTATCGAATTTTTGACTAAAAATTTATGGGTATTAGCATTATTTACATTTTTAAACATATTTAACAACATAATTATTTGGCTTATAACATTGTGGGCTCAATTTTCGGTATCTTCTGCTGTTAGAAGGAACTATATTGAACAGTCAATGCGTATGTACAAGAAAGCGGACGATGGCTCTATCGTGCTAGATAAGGACATGTACAAAGTAACAAAAATGGCACATGACCTTGGCGAAGAATTAGACGAACTCGAAAGGCAAAGGGAGAAAAACGAAGTCAGCGAAAGCGAATATGCCGAAAAACGAGAAGAGATTATAAAAAGATATATTTTAGACAAAGACAACGGAGATAATAACAATGCTTAAATTACTTAAAAACTTAAAGACGAAAGAATGGATACTTGTTTTAATTAATGTCGCACTAATAGTAGCGCAGGTGTACTTTGAACTTAGACTTCCAGACTACATGAATGAAATCACAGTTGCTATCCAATCTCCAAATGTTGAAATGAGTGAGATTTGGCGTTCGGGTGGAATGATGATGCTATGTGCGCTGGCGAGCCTAGCGTGTGCTATTGTGGTTGGATATATTGCGTCGGTAGTAGCATCAAGTCTATCCGCCCGTTTGCGCGAAAGGGTATATTCAAAGGTGGAAAACTTCTCAATGGAAGAGATAAATAAGTTCTCAACCGCGAGTCTAATTACACGTTCGACTAATGATATAATACAGGTACAACAGGCTATTACCATGGCTATGCAAGTGTTGGTTCGTGCACCAGTAATGGCGATATGGGCGATTTTTAAGATAGCAAACAAGAGTTGGCAATGGTCGGTTAGTACAGCGGTGGCGGTATTCGTCATGGTTGCGCTCTTAACAACCGTGATTGTGATTACTCTTCCTAAATTTAAACGCATACAAAAGCAAACGGACGACCTAAACAAAGCCACGCGTGAAAATCTAACAGGTGTGCGTGTAGTAAGGGCATACAATGCGGAAGATTTCCAGCAAGTAAAGTTTGAAAAGACGAATGAGAATTTAACTAAAACTAACCTTTTCGTAAATCGCATGATGGGGATTATGCAACCGGGATTAACACTAGTTATGAACGGCCTTTCACTTGCTATTTATTGGATTGGTGCGTACATAATAAACGGCGCTGACCTTGCTAGTAAGGCGGGGCTTTTAGCCGACATGATTACATATTCATCATATGCCATGCAAGTGGTAATGTCATTTTTGATGCTAGTAATTTTATTCATTATGATACCTCGTGCTAGTGTTTCGGCTAATCGTATTAACGAAGTATTATCTACTGAGCCAAAAATCGTAGACGGAAATTTAACTGAAATGCCTGAAAGTAGGGGAGAAATAGAATTTAGAGATGTGTCATTTAAATACCCTGATGCTAGCGACTATATACTGAAGGATATAACCTTTAGTGCAAAGAAAGGCGAAGTTGTAGCCTTTATAGGTGCTACTGGTAGCGGAAAGAGTACCTTAGTTAATCTAATTCCAAGATTTTACGATGCGACGGACGGTGAAGTACTAGTTGACGGCGTGAATGTTAAGGATTATAAATTAGACGACCTAAATAATAAAATAGGATACATTTCACAACGCGCAGTAATCTTTTCGGGAAGCATTGCGACAAATGTAGACTTTGGAGATAGTGGTAAGGGCGAAATTGACCGCGACGATATAAAGAACGCACTAGATATTGCACAGGCAAGCGAGTATGTCAACAAATATACGGACACCATTGACCACCATGTAGCACATAATGGAACTAATCTATCTGGTGGACAGAAACAAAGATTATCGATTGCTCGTGCTGTAGCGAGAAAGCCAGAAATTTACATATTTGACGATTCTTTTTCCGCGCTTGATTATAAAACGGACAAAAAACTTAGAACTAGGTTATTTAAGAATATGAAAGACGCCACCGTACTAATTGTTGCGCAAAGGATAGGTACAATTCGCGATGCAGATAAAATCATAGTTTTAGATGAGGGAAAGATTGTTGGTATGGGTAAGCATGAAGAATTGTTATCTACATGTCCAATATACAAAGAAATCGCGTCGTCACAACTTAGCAAGGAGGAAATGTAGTATGCCAGGACCAAGAAACATAAGATTTTCTAACGAAAAATATAAATTTAGTGAAACATGGTCAAAACTTATACGCTATTGTAAAAAATACATGGTTCCTATGATATTTGCGCTTGTATTTGCGGTGGCGGGTACAGTGTTTACAATAATAGGTCCAGATAAACTAAAAGAGATGACCAACGCGATTACAAATGGAATAGTTGTTGGTATAGACTTAAATCTAATTACTCATTTAGGTTTTACGCTTTTAACATTTTATATTTCAAGTGTAATTTTATCTTATCTACAAAGTTTTATAATGGCGACGATTACACAAAATGTATGTAAAAATCTGCGCACCGATATAGCAAAGAAGATAAATAGGCTTCCACTAAAATATTTTGACACAACTACCACGGGTGATACTCTATCTAGAATAACAAACGATGTGGATACAATCGGGCAGACGCTGAATCAAAGTATAGTAAGTTTAGTTTCGGCGATTGTGTTATTCCTTGGTTCTATAATAATGATGTTTATTACAAACTGGGAACTAAGCCTAGTTGCAATCGCTGCTTCACTTATAGGATTTGTATTTATGTTCATAATAATTGGACGCTCACAAAAGTATTTCGTAAAGCAACAACAACTTTTAGGAGACATTAATGGACATATTGAAGAGGTTTATTCTGGGCATAATGTAATTAAAGTGTACAATGCAGAAAAAGATTTCCACGATAAATTTTCATCAATCAACGAAGACCTTAGAAAAGATAGTAAAAAGGCACAATTCATGTCTGGACTGATGATGCCTCTAATGAATTTTATTGGAAATTTCGGTTATCTTGCTGTTTGTGTCGCGGGTGCATTGTTATTGATTGACGGACGAATAGGGAATATTGGAGTAATAGTTGCATTTATAGTCTATGTTCGTCTGTTTACTCAACCGCTTAGCACAATCGCGCAGTCTATGAGTAGTTTGCAAACTTGTAGTGCAGCAAGTTACCGAGTATTCGATTTCTTAGAGCAGAGTGAACTTAGCGATGAAAGCAAGAAAAAGGCAAAAATTGATAGAGCAAAGGGAGATATTGAGTTTAAAAATGTTCGCTTTGCATACGACGAAGGTAAGACGATTATTAAGAATTTCTCCGCTAAAATTAAACATGGGCAAAAGGTTGCAATCGTAGGACCTACTGGCGCAGGAAAAACTACTATGGTAAACTTGCTAATGCGTTTTTACGACTTGAAACAACCACGGTTAATTCTAAATGGTGAAATTACTGACTATAAGATTTTTGATAACGGCAAATCTATTAAACTATTAATTAATGATGAAAACAACCTTATAGTGAACGACGATGTGACGGGTTATAAGTTGAATGACGAAGTTTTAAATTCACTACCAAAGAACGAAATAATAAAGTTCGACCAAGATTTTAATATGCTCATTGATGATAAAAAAATAGATGGTTCCATTGATGTCTTGGTAGGTGACGATATAGATAATAGTAAAAATACCGACTTCGGCATTGCGTATTATGGTGATATTTTAATAGACGGAATCCCTACTAAATCACTCACGCGCGAAAATATACACGACCAGTTCTGCATGGTGCTTCAAGATACATGGTTATTTGAAGGTACGATAAAAGAAAATGTGGCGTTCAATAAATTAGATGTAACAGAAGAAGATATTGTATCTGCTTGCAAGACAGCAAATATCCATCATTTTATAAACACTCAACCTAATAAATATGATACCGTTTTAGATGAAGATGCGAATTTGTCTGCTGGGCAAAAGCAACTTTTAACTATCGCACGCGCTATGGTCAGTCATGCTCCAATTTTAATTCTTGATGAAGCAACCAGTTCAGTAGATACGCGTACCGAACTACTAATTCAAGACGCTATGGATAAACTCATGAAGGGCAGGACATCTATCATCATCGCGCATAGATTATCTACAATTAAGAGTGCAGACTTGATTTTAGTTATGAAGGACGGAGATATAATCGAAGCGGGAAATCATGCCGAACTCATGAGTGCAAATGGATTTTACGCAGATCTATATAACAGTCAATTTGATAAGGTTAATTAATAAAAATATCCACCTTAGATTAAATAGGTGGATTTTTTATTTTATTTTTTGTTCGCTCTAAGAGAATTTAATTTTTCCTTTAATTTAATGTAGGCAAGATTGCAATCATCTATATTTAGGACAGTGCTTTCCATAGGACACAATCTGTCGCCCTTACGATTAATAATTCGCTCTGTTAAAGTCGCGTATTCAACATTAACTCCATTAGATTTAAAAAAGTCTAACGCAGATTTGCTTAAAACTTCTGCGTACACCGATTTTATACCCTTTAATATGAACAACATGGCAACTGCTTTCCCGACGATTTTGTCCGCTACTGAAAATCCAGTTAAGTCGATTTTCCTATCGATAAAATCTATCATCGGTGCAATACCCGACATGGTGGAATAGTAGATCGTGTTCCCTTTTACTAAGACGCAAGTTTTATCGCCAACCAGTTCTAATTTCGCTCTTTCTAAATCAGTCATATTTTCTCCTTTAAATTACTTTAAAAATCTACTCACTAAATCTAAGAATTTAGATTTAGTTATTAACTTATTATTTAAATCAATTTAAATTTTGATAGTCAAGTAAATTTTTAAATTATAATAAAAACAATACATTATGATTATGCAACATGGAGTTTACTCCAAGTCAAGCAAATTTAATATAAAAAGGAAGAAATCTAAGAATTTCTTCCTAATTATTTTTATTTAAGTGTTTTAAAATAAAATTATGTTGATTTTTTGAGCGTATTAGGAATACTCCTGAGATATTAAATGTTAGCCCAATAGCACCTATTAAAATCATTAAGACATTTGCAGAAGGAATCAAATTATAAAGCAATAAAATTAACCCGTAACCAATTAAATAACCAATATTTGCGGATAAGTCATACATCAAATGATGCTCTCTTTTATAACTTTCTAATTCTGGAACTTTTATCGTGTTTAGTCTTGTAGAGTACAGGTTATTTTCATATAATCTTTCAAACATATAATGAATGACAGAGAAAATAATAAAAGAGATAAAACTTGACCAGAATGTTATCAAAAAACACGATATGCTTATCATTACTAATGAAAGTATTATTTCCAATTTATAATTTTTTGATTTCATGAAACAAAGTAGAGTTAGGATTGTAAGAATTGCGAAAATTGAAGAATAGCTACCAAGTGAGAATTCCGAGCCGACTTTTAAGAACAATACGACGGGTAGTATTGTATAAATTGTTCCGCCCATTGACAATCTAAAAAATCCGTAGCAATTATAGAAATTTTTAACATGTGGATATTTTCGTGCTTTTTGACAAAATTCTTTTAACTTTAGCTTATTATCGTTTGCGTCAAAATCTCGCATGAATATTGATACTATAAACATAGATATTGCAACCAAACCAACGATTATAAATAGCCAAGTGTATGATAATTTATCGATTATAAGACCGCTTAAAAATGGAGATATGATTTTAGTTAAATTTGAAACGATTGAACTTTTTGCCATAAATTTTTTAGAATCATTTGTATTAGTTGCCTTCATTTCGCCGATTTCATGCGGACAACCAAAGCAGGAATTTGCTAACTCTTGTAAAAAATAGAAAACTAAAATGACTGGAAAAGTTGGATTTTTTATTACAAGACATAATATGATTAAAATTGCATCAAAAACAAAACTCAACCTATAAATAATCATTGCATTTCGTTTGTTGATAATATGCAACACTACTAATGAAATAATCTCAGCAAAAACTACTGAGAATATTAAAGCACATAAATAAAGTTGTAGGTTATTATCTAACGAATTAAAAATATAGACATTAAGAAATATGGTAGAAAATATTACCATTATATTTCTTAATAGTTTTTCACAAATTAACAAAACTTTTTGTTTTTGTGTGTTTTCTTTTATCTCTTGTAGCATGGTGTTCCTTTCGAGTTGAATAATTCTTAATCAGTATAAACTTTAATTAATAAAAAATAAAGATTATAAATTAAGAAGTGGCCTTTGCTTTGTTCACTTAATAATTTAAATGATAAGATAAATTAATATTTTAAAATCTAACTTTTGTTTACGTCCCTTTTAAGAAGCGGGCGTCAAAGTAGACTTTGCATTGGAAAATAATAAAAAGTATCAAGTCGAGAAGATAGAGTAGGACAAATGCAAATACGAGCGCAAACGAAACTTTAAAGAACGCTAGACACATAATTAAGGCGAGAGTTATTGTTAGCATCGCAATGATTGGTATCAAGTGGAATTTAGAAAACTTTGTCTTAATTTTTGCCGAATTTGATTGCTCGCCCTTATCTAAATATATATTTGTGACCGCGCTTGCGGGTAGAGAGAACATTCGGTTAGCAAAATGTGAAGTCAATAGTTCAGTGACGAAACTAGCAGGTAAAAATTGTAGTTTTGGGCTAGCAAAACTATCGCCTATTTTAAAGATGGTCTTCACATATGTATCATATGCAGAGTTGCACATATTTTCCCATGCATTATATTTAGGGACAACATTGACGATTTTTCCGCTGTAAATTTTTGACGCAAAATCGTTTAATAATTTTTCGCTTAAAATAAGACTCGAATAATACACCAACACATCTTCAATTTCCGCTTTCAATAGTAGCATGTGAATGGTGAGAGAAAGATTGTTTGAATAAATTGCATTACAAGTGTAACCAAAAGTCTTAAACAATTCGGCAAGTGGTGCTTTAACGACAAAACAAATGTTATTCCCGAATCTAGAAGATAACGCGTCTACTTTTTTATTTATATCGCTAATCGAATCTACTACAAAAATGATTTTCATATAACATTATTATACACAATATACAAAATTTTTCAAAATATTTTGTCAAAAATTATAAAATTATATATATAATAAAAAAGGAGTAGATTAAAATCGATTAGATTTTTCAACTCCTTTTAAAAGTGAAATTTTTTATTTTAGACTTTCTTTGCTCGGGCAATCATGTTTTATACATGTAATATACTAACAGTTTAACCAACAACTTATATTTAACTAAAATCATGGAATTATATTTGGTTTATAAGGATAGAATAGAACTTTACTTGTATTGGAGTTTTGTTTAGTCAAAATTAGTTGAGGAGTTTTCTTTATTTTCAGTACCCTCCGCTTGAGTTAGATTATCACTATTTAATTCATTGTCTACGGTATCCGTATTTTTCTTTTTATCTTTTTTTGATTTTTCCTTTTTGACTTTTTCTTTTTTAGGTCTTGGCTTATTAATTAACGCTCCCCATAGTATAATTGCAACCTGCAAAGGAACACCCAAAATGTAGATTATCCACACTTGATATTGAATTAATTGGATATGGAAGCATACTAGGGTTGACCAAACAAGCACAGATAGAATTATAGGGAGAAGATACTGTCGACCCCAAATGCTGTTAAAGATAATAAGGACAATGCAAGACGCAGGGACAGCCCACAAGAATATGATAGGAATATTGATATCCATTGTAATCTTAAAGCAAACGAATAGGACTGTCGCGAGCAACCAAACAGCACTTACTGCAAGAAGAGTGATAATGAGTCTAGCGGGGAATATGCGTTTGGGCTTAGAGGTTTGTTCATGCGTGTCAGTTAAGGATAAGTTTTCATTTACTAAATCGTCTAATGTTACATTATAAAATTTCGCTATATTATATAAGATTTCCACACTTGGCAAACTCTCTCCGCTTTCCCATTTTGAAATAGATTTGTCCGAATAGTTAAACTTCTCAGCCATTTCCATTTGCGTCATTTTTTTGCTTTTTCTTAAAACCGAAAGGTTACGGCCGATGATTTTATTTACATCTTTATTTTCTTCCATAAAAACTCCAACATCTAAATTTTTAATAATTTAAAGTTAAAATCAAATTGTTTTTCTTACAAATAAACAAAATTAACACTTTAAACATGTATCTTTACACATTTATCATACCATATTCTAAAATTATTAGCAAGAAAATTTTGCAACTCTACCGAAATTCTACCAAGAATTTTAACTCTCATGAAATTAGAATTGCTCTATTTTGATGCTTTTTAACATTATAGTAAAAAATTAGCAATTCTATTGATAAATATAAAATTTCAGTGATAAAATAAGGCAGACGATAAGGAGAAACCTATCGTTAATACAATTAGGGGAGATAAAATAATGAAAGATTTGATTTCAGTTATAATACCTTGTTATAACGCAAGCAAGACTTTGCCACGCACCTTAAATAGTGTTCGTGAGCAGGACTATAAGAATTTAGAGATAATAATAGTGAACGATGGGAGTTCGGACGATAGTTTGAAAGTCGCTACCGAGTTTGCTCGCCTTGACCCGCGAATTTCCGTAATTAATCAAGAGAATTCGGGGGTGTCAGTCGCGAGAAACAATGGATTATTAAATTCTCACGGAGATTATATCGTATTTTTAGATGCGGACGATAACTATACCACTCCTTACGCATATAGCGATATGTTAAAGAAACTAAAAGACGAAGACGCTGATATGTGTATTTGTAATTTCACCCACCCGTGTTTTGAACAACACCTTAAAGGTGGAGTGTATGACCTAACGGACGAAAAGCAGTTCATGGAATATTATCAGGACTTTTTCGCGTCCAGTATGCCTTGGAACAAGATCACAAAGCGCGAGTGCTTAACCGAACAATTTATTAAAGGAATACACTTTAATGAAGACGAGTTGTTCAATCTAGCAAACCTTCATAATATTAAAAAAGTAGTAGTTATCGATAAAGTTTATCATAACTATTATTGCGCACCATATGTACCTATGACTAATGCGAGTGCTATTACTACCGCTTTTAGAGATAGTACCGATTCAGTTTGGCACATGGCTATGAAAAATTATCAATATAGGGTGGAGATTATTGATAAATTTTTCCCTGAGAAAAAGGCAGATATGCAATATATTCGTTGCTTTGACTATTTCTTCTGGGTATTCTTCCTAATGGCAAAAAATAGAGTTACGGAAGGTATTTTAATTAGCACCTATAGGTCAATAATGAACGAACAACTGTTTATTGAGTCGGTTAAGGATAAGGAGAGATACGGTGTTCATTATAACGCTCCAACAAATGCAGATATAGAAAAGTTTGTTAAACTTGCTTACTATGCTTATCGTGACATTAAGTCATACAATAAAAAGATGTCAATGTATAGCGTTTTCTTAGGGATTTTCGGGCGTATTTTCTGCACATTTGATGAGAATTTAAACGAAATTGATGTCCTAGCGCGTGCAAATAAGGATTTAAGGACAAATAGAACAGCAGAAGCACTGTATGTGAACTCTCTGTTTGATGTTATGGAAGCATATAATACTCAAAAGAGTGAAAATATTATGCTACTTGATGACACATTAACAAGTTGGATAGATTCAGCGACATTAGCAAATAAACGCATATAATTGCTTTGACAATAATGAATATTCATGTATAATTATATTACAACAATTTAGATTGTAGAAGGGAAAAATGATAAAACCAGAGCGCTTAGAAATACTGAAAAAGATAGAAGAAAACGAGAGGACGGGGAATTTCGATACAGATGTCGAAAATGACCCGCCTGCTAGCGAATTAAAGCCAGAAGACATAGATTATCTTAGAAAGAAACTAAAAAATAGAATTATGCGCGCAATAGTAACACGCATAGCAGATAGAGAGATAGACAAATTAATAAATGCTCATCAAATAATAATAAAAGATGTCATAGGAATAGAACATCTTAAAGAAGTTGAGGGTTCAGCCTTTGTCACGAGCAATCATTTTCATATTTTTGAAAATATCGCATTATATAAGGTGTTTAAGAAAAATGCACCTAAAAAATATGGCTTTTACCGAATAATTAGAGAAGGTAACTACACTGCACCGCCTAAGCAATTCGAGAAATTCTTTAAGTATTGTGATACGCTACCTTTAAGTAGCAATAAATCTACTATGCGTAAGTTTTTTGAAGCGCTAGATGTGATAACAAAGAAAGATAACTATATATTAATTTATCCAGAGCAATATATGTGGTGGAATTTTAAAAAACCGCGTCCTTTTAAAGATGGTGCGTTTAAAATTGCACTCAAATATGATAGACCGATTATCCCATGTTTTATCACTATGGAAGATTCAAAGGAATTTACCGACGCGGACGGACTACCTGTACAGGAATATACCATACACATTATGAAGCCGATTTATCCTAATAAATCGCTATCGACCAAAGACGCGGTAAAGGATATGAGGGATAGAAACTTTAATATGTGTAAAGAAGTGTATGAAAGGGTGTACAAAACAAAATTACATTATACTTACGAAAAGGAAACAAAATGATTACTATTATTATCTTTCTAGTATCCGTAGTTGGCATTTACGCATTAAATCTCTTAGTATTCATGGATAGCATGAGCATTGCGGATATAAGTCTAGTTTATGCTATCGCGCTAGTTGGAATTATTGCTATTAATGCGATTGCTGCGATAGTATGTGCAAAACTCATTCCAGACAAAGCATACCTTAAGGATAACAAACTATTTACATCGTCAAAAAAAGAGTGTAAATTTTATGAGCGTATTGGCATAAAGAAGTGGAAAGATAGAATTTTGGAATTAGGGAAATTAAATAATTTTAGGAAAAATAAAATTGATTCACCCAATGATCCAGAATATGTAAAAAAGTTCATTGCAGAGAATAATAAAGGGTTTATGACTCATTTTGTGAGTATTATTTTAGGGATACCGTTTATTTTCCTTTTGCCGATAAAATTTTGGTTACCCATGACATTACCATTGTGTATTGCGAGTTTCATATTAAATGTTATGCCGTTATTTATTTTAAGATACAATATGCCAAGATTAAAAGTTTTACTTAAATATAGCGAACGAAGTTCCAAAAGAAAGGAATTAGATGTAGATACCAAGAGCAAATAGTAATATTTATAAATAAAAAATCCGCAAAATAATAAAATTGCGGATTTTTCTTGCGAAATGAATTAAAGTATCTTTTCTATTAGCATATAGTTTCTGTCGTATGTTATATTGTTAGATTGATTAGTTAAGAAACTTACATTTACATTTCCGGTTTCTACCAATATATGATTACCTGTTAGATTATTAGTCGAATTGGAATCGCCTTGTCTTGTAGTGTCAGCTATTAACACACCATTTCGTTGTAATGAGATAGTAGGGATTTCTCTACATGAACTATCGTAATCTGTTCCATATCTTATTAGATATACACCTGGTGTTAAGTTGACCACATTTCCAGATAGTACCATATCTGTTTGACCGCTTGGGTGTTCGGTTGCTAGACTGAATATTGGGTTAGAATTCGTTGTGGTTCCAGCCTTAAATAAAGCAGCCGCGGTTACAGCACCTGCGCCCGTTGCACCAGTCGGTCCTGTTGCACCTGTAGGACCAGTAGGACCAGTAGGACCCGTAGGACCAGTCGGTCCGGTAGCACCTTCAGCGCCAGTATCACCTGTTGCTCCAGTTGGTCCTGTCGGCCCAGTTGGTCCAGTAGGACCAGTCGCACCTTCAGCACCAGCGTCACCAGTTGCACCAGTAGGGCCCGTAGGGCCGGTAGGGCCGGTAGGACCTGTTGGACCAGTCGCACCAGTATCTCCAGTTAATCCTATTAATCCTTGAGCGCCAGTTGGTCCGGTAGGACCAGTAGGACCTGTTGGACCCGTAGGCCCGGTAGGACCTGTTACACTTGCACCTGTTGCGCCCGTAGGACCTGTAGGACCCGTAGGACCCGTTACACTAGCACCGGTAGCCCCAGTTGGCCCGGTAGGACCAGTTGGTCCCGTTGGTCCAGTAGGGCCAGTCGCACCTGTTGAACCAGTTATACTTGCACCAGTTGGTCCGGTAGGTCCAGTAGGACCTGTTGGGCCAGTAGGCCCGGTAGGACCTGTTACACTTGCGCCTGTAGCACCAGTTGGTCCGGTAGGCCCAGTAGGACCTGTTGCGCCACTTGGGCCGGTTGCTCCCGTCGGTCCAGTAGCGCCTGTAGGACCTGTTCCGCTTGGCCCAGTAGCACCTGTAGGACCAGTCGGACCAGTTGGACCTGTTGGGCCCGTTATACCAGTAGGACCTTGTATGCCACGCGGACCTATTGGCCCAGTAACACCAGTAAATATGATTCTATCGACTATGTTTCCGCACTGTTGAGGTCTAGGGCGGTCACAACAATCATTATTGAAATTCATAATACTCCTTTTATGGTAGATTTTACTACCTAATACATAGTATGAACGAATAAAAATAAAGTGCATATAAAAAATAATGTATTTTAACAATTAAAAATTTTTACATAAAGGATTTAATAAATAATTTCTTGATTTATTTAAATTAAAGGATTATAATCAAAATGAATTTACATGAATATTTTATAATCAAATAGACAGTGTAGAAATTGTATTAAATTCAATATTTTCGAGATGTAGCGCAGTTGGTAGCGCGCGCGGTTCGGGACCGTGAGGCCGTGGGTTCGAGTCCCACCATTTCGACCAATAAATCCAAAAATTTTAGGAGATTTTAATGTTGTTCAAAATTAAAAGTGAAAGTCAAATAGATGAAAAAACAAAGGCTTATAGAAATTTGCTAGATAAAGACTACCAACAAAAATTGGAAGAGATAGTAGAATATGTTAAAAAGAATTGTGATATTAATTCTAAAGAAAAATTGTCAAAAAAAGTTTTTGATTGGTTTTGTGATAATGTTAAATATGATGAAAATATTCTATCCGAAAAGCGTGAAGATGGAAGTTTTATAAACAAAGAATATGAATATAAAGGTGGTAAATTTTGGAGAAGTGAAAAATACGCATTGCTTTGCGGTAAGGGTGTATGTCAAAGCATCTCATTAGCATTAAAAGATGTGTATTCAATGTTGGGGATAGAATGTAGATATGTCAGCGGAAGAGATGATGATGTCGTGTTAGATCGGTTTAAAGGTAGACATCATGCTTGGAATGAAATAGTTTTGGAAGGTAAAAAATATACAGTTGATTGGACCCCACATTTTAGAACATTCATGACAGAACCAAGAACAAAGCAAACTAATGAGCATTGCATTTAAAAAGATTTTAATTAAATAGTAATATATTCGTTTATATTTTATGTTTTAGGACAATATTTTTTTGGAGGGGAATATGAATCCATTAGAATATGATACGAAAGATATAAACGACTATTTTTTAAGTCTTAATTCGCTTTATCCAAAGGCATACAATAAGGACACAACTTCGCCATACACAAAGACGCGCGTAATTCTCATGAACGGAACGGAATATGAGAGCGTATGGTTTTTACACCAATTCGCTCGCCACACAAATAACGATGAAATCAAAAATATGATAGCGGTAGTTCGTTCACAAGAACAGCAACAGCAAAAAGTCATCGCATGCTTAAAACCGTTAAATGAGAGCATTTTAGAAACAACCATAGGATACGAGCAACTCGCAATAGATTTAACCGCAACATTGGCGCAAAATGATAGAGATAAGGCGAATGTGGAAGCGTTGAATTTCGCACTCCTTGAAGATTTTGACCACCTATATCGCTTTAGTAATTTAATGCTTCTAGATGTAAAGAGCGCAAATCCGCAAAAATTGGTAGGGGGTTTTACTGAAATTACACCAGGTAGACCAACAATAGCGCATCATAGATATCCAAAAGACAATGTAAAGTGCGCCATGAATTCAAACAAGAGTGATATTTATTCAAAACTCGTCGCAGGAATAATCACCGCTGCCGAACAACAGACTATGAATTATTATATGAACATTAGCCAGTGGTACAAAAACGATTTAGGAAGGAAGTTATATGCGGAAATTGGACTGGTGGAAGAAGAGCATGTGACTCAGTATGAGAGTTTAAAAGATCCTAATTGTACATGGCTGGAGCAGTGGGTGTTGCATGAATATACGGAAGCATATTTGTATTTCAGTGCGTATAGTGAAGAAAAGGACGAATATATAAAGAACATTTGGTGGAAATTTTATGAGATGGAATGTGCACACCTTAAAGTTGCTTGTGAATTGCTAAAAAAGTACGAAAACACCGCTTACACGAAAGTCATAGGTGATGGGAAATTCCCTAAACTTTTAACTCTTGGGACTAATAAGAAATATGTTCGAGATGTCTTAGAGCGCACTATAATGCTTACGGGAGATAGGCAAAAGTATACAGATATAATGAAACTAAAAGACAATGCTGATTTCTTCATGTATCAAGATGAAATTATAAAAGATGAAGATAAAATTCCTAGCCACGCGGTAATCGAAAAGGCAATCAAAAAATTCGGTAAAGATTATCGCTACGAAGATAGACCAAATCCTGTAGTAGCCCTTCGCGCGCGTACCCAAGACAACACAAAAATCGCAAGGAAAAAGAACTAATATAAATTGATATATAAATGATTATTGAAAGTAAACGAAAAACTCTATCAAAGTTGATAGAGTTTTTCTTATGCATGGGTAACAAATTTCTTATTTTGTAATTATATTAACCATTGATTTTTGATGCTTTTGAGCCTGCTTTAACCAGTTTAATTTTTCCGTTATCGATTTTATACAACATGTCGGCGAGATTATCGTAATCATCTTTGTGAGTGAAGAAGATTAGTGTGCGCTTATATGGTTCGCTAGTTTCAATAATCTTTTGTATGGTAGTGTGGAAGTTAGGAGTGACATCTTCAGGATATTCATAAATCATTAATATTTTACATTTGCTAAGTGCCGCACGAATTAATCCAATCCAGAATCTAGTTTCTCCATTTGTAATATCCTTAATGTTAGTGTCATAGCCATAAGGGAGCGCGTTCATGTTTTCTTCAAGCCCTAACTCCTTTACTAAGTCGAGTATGGCATTAAAGTCATTATTTGCGACCAACAAATTTTCCTTAACAGTTCCATCTATAAAACTAGGGTGAGCAGAGCAGTAGTTAATATGATTTTTAAATGTTTTTTCTTCATAATCGTAGAGGTTAAGATTGTCTAGTAAAATGTCTCCACTATCTGGTTTTATGCGTCTCCTTAGCATGTTAAATATGGCACGCTTTCCACAACTTCTACCACCTTTTATGATGTTTACGCCATTCATTTTAAAGGAAATATCTAAATTTCTTAAATCTACTTTTTCTGGGCTATTAGACTTATAAGAGACATCAATAAAACCTAAATTGTATCCTTCGCTAACTTTATTTACATTCCCATATTGAATTAATTGTCTGTCGGTCAAACCTAATATCATATTAATTCTATCTACATCGACGCGCATGTTTTCTACACCACCAAATTTGGTGTAAAGATTGTTTAATTTTTCAGTACACGATGTTAAATATGGAACAATTATGATATATAGCGCTATATCTAAAACACCAGTAGAAACAAAGTAGATTAAGCATGCGGTAATAGAGTATACTACCACGCTCCAAATAGCGTAATACATATTGTCTCTAAACGAATAAGTCGTGTAATATTTAACATATTCTTTGTTAAAATCTTCTACATGTGATAACAATTTTTGCTTATATTTTTCTTTATTATCAGTTTCCTCTAAAACGGCTTTACCCGAGATTATTTTTGAATATTCTTTAAATGACTCGTCCTTCTTTTCGTACCTTGAGTTCATAATTTTGCCAAGGCGTTTATTTAGCGCATTGTAGACAAAGAAATTAATAACACCTAAAATGGCTACAACAATGCCAGCGAATACATTAGACGCGAAAATTGCAATCAAAGCGATTATAACTTGCACCGAGTATTGAATGATTGACGCTACATAGTCTGGAAATTCAGCGGCGTATGACATGTTGTTTTGTGCAATATTTATTATTTTTTCCGCAGAAAAATCATTAAGACTTTTGTTCTCACAATTAATGAGTTTGTCAAAGATTTTTGAAGTGATATTCTTTCTTATTACACCATAGTGTTTGGCATATGTTATGTACTGCAAGTGATATGATATGTTCCTAAGGATTATGTCTGCAAGTTCTATAATTAACCAAAAGAATGCTCCGCGCCAATCTTGATTATATAAGCAGTTAATTGTCTTAGCTGCAAATATGGTCATGAGTGCATATAGAGCGGCATAGATTATACAAAAAAGAATTTGGAAGAACCATATCTTTTTATCAGGCTCGCATAGTTTATACCATCTTTTAACAATATTATCTTTTTTTACATTTTCCATAATAGTAATTATAAATAAAAATAGACAAAAATCAACAATAATTAATATGAAATAATTAAAAATATTTAATAATAGTATTAAAAAAATAAATACAATTAGACTGAGGCTAATTGTAAAAATTTATAAAATTGTTTATCTTTTAA
>CASFFG010000012.1 GCA_949293905.1 uncultured Christensenella sp.
CTTTCTCTGCTTGTAAACATATAGTTTCAGGTTCTATTTCACTCCCCTCCCGGGGTTCTTTTCACCGTTCCCTCACGGTACTATTCGCTATCGGTCACTGAATCGTATTTAGCCTTTGGAGATGGTCCTCCTATCTTCACGCAGGATTCCACGTGTCCCACGTTACTCTGGATACTCATTCGCTTGATACTTGTTTCGCTTACGAGGCTATTACTCTGTGTCGCCCACCTTTCCAAGTGTGTTCAACTACAAGTACTTCCACTACTCACTGAGTCCTAAACCCCATCGATATTGCTACCAATGGTTTGGGCTGTTACCCGTTCGCTCGCCACTACTAAGGTAATCGTTATTACTTTCTTTTCCTTCAGGTACTTAGATGTTTCAGTTCCCTGAGTTCCCCTCATAACACTATGTATTCGTGCTATGATACTATGGCTCCACCATAGTGCGTTCCCGCATTCGGAAATCTACGGATCACAGTTCATTTACAACTCCCCGTAGCTTATCGCAGTTAGTCACGTCCTTCTTCGGCGTTCAGTGCCAAGGCATCCTCTATATGCTCTTTGTAGCTTGATCGTCTTTTTGTTCCTTTGATTAATGTTCTTTGGCAAAATTACAAATGAAATTGAAATAAATTGCTAAATGCAAATTACTTCTCGTATTTGTATTCAAAGAAATATGCAGTTGTCATTGTTCTCTATCCATATAATTTAACTAACAAAAGTCGGTATTATATGGGCAACTTTCACAAGGAATTTTGTGTTCCCCCGTGGTAGTTGCATTGTAAGAATAACACACTTTTAAACTTTTGTCAACAGTTTTTTAAAACTTTTTTTAAAAATTTTTAATATTTTTTTGTCTTTTACTAAAATATTTCAAATTTCGACAAAACTTAATATGTGTAATTCAGTTGGTCAATCGCTGTGACCGTGTGTTATAATACCATAGTTAAAATATAATTGCAAGTGTTTTTGATAAATTTTTTTAAAAATTTTTAAATTTTTTAAGATTTTTCTTATCTAATCTCGAAATTTACTAATAATGAACTAGAATTAAGTTATTTTCTTTAATATATACCTATTTTTTATATAAGGCGAATAAAAAAGAGTGAAAATCTCACTCTTCGTCAAAATCTTTTCTATCAAGCGCGCCGGAAATAATAAGTGCTTTTAATTCGGGACTCAAAGACTGAATTTCTTTTGCTAAACTATTTTTATTAGTATTCGCACTTATTTCTCCATAATTTCGGTCATATCTACTAGTCATATCACGAAAACCGGCTGGAAGTTCATTTCTAGTAGGTCGTTTCGTTCTATCTTTCTTTTGGTTTAGATAATCTCGAAATTCACTAGGGTCATATTTTACTGATTCTAAGTTTTGCTCCACTTTTGGAGTAGGATTTTCTACTATCGGTGTTTCTGGAACATACTTTTCAGTTGGTTGAGCGGTTTCTTTAATTTCCTTTTCTTTTTTCTCTTTTCTTTTTAATTTAAGTTTAGGAAAAAGGACAACCAACGCCACGATTGGAACTAAACATACACATACTATGATGAAAATTTCCATGTTTGACATAAGTTATCCTAGTTTATCCTTTTATTTTAGAACATATCCCCGCTAGGTCTACTTGGGCCACTCGGTCTACCTGATGGTTTATCTTCTTCTTTTGCTCCGCCGATTGAATTGCGCATCTTAGTGTCCGCCACCATATTTTGAAGTTTATAGTAGTCCATCACTCCAAATTTACCATTCTTTAAAGCGGTAGCCATTGCTTCGTGCACTTTACTTTCAGCAGCGAGTACTATTGCTTTCATCTCTTGGGTCTTCGCTTTCATCTCCTGCTCAAGTGCAACAGCTTGTGCTTTACGCTCTTCTGCCGCAGCCTGACTTATCTTCTTCTTTGCTTCTGCGTCTTCAATCTTTAATTTTGCACCAATATTTTGACCGACATCTACATCACAAATATCGATTGATACTATTTCGTATGCGGTCTGTCTATCTAGATGGTCTTCTAAAATTGTTTTAGAAATAATAGATGGGTCAGCCATAATTTCAGTGTGAGAATTGGCCTTACCTATTGCCGTTACTATACCTTCACCCACTCGCGCAAGTATGGTTTCAGTATCCGCCATACCGATTTGTTTATCTAGTCTAGCACGGATTGTTACTTGTGCAACCGCTTTTACTTGAATTCCATTTTTCGCCATGGCTTCAATCCAGCCGGTTTTAATGACACGCGGTGTTACGCTAGTTTTTACTGCTTCAACGACATCACGACCAGCAAGGTCAATCGCTTTAGCCTGCTCTAAAGTTAAATCCATTTTAGCACTATGTGCAGCGATTAGCGCGTCGACCACTTTTTCAATATCTCCGCCTGCCATTAAGTGAGTTTCGAGTTCTCCAATAGGGATATCGAGTCCTGCCTTTTGCGATACGATATAAATGTTTACAAGTTTCTTATAGTCAACCTTACGCATTTTCATACCGATAAGACGGAACATAGATACATGCGCGCCAGACGCGAGTGCCCTAAACCACACATTTATCGGTACTATACAAATAATTACGATGATAACTGCGAGCACGCAAGCAAGAACTATCGTCCAAATTGCCCACGCAGGCATCGCTAATAACATTGAATTAGTCATCTTTCTCTCCTTTACTCAAACCATTTGCGCACCATAACCATGTTGTCTTTAATTTCGACAACTTTTATGCGCGCGCCTTCTTCTATGTACGAATTTATAGATTGAACATCATAAATCTTTCCGTTAATCTTAGCCTTACCACCTAGATTAAGTTGTGTTACTGCTTTCCCTAACTTTCCAACAAGTTTTTTCATCTCCTTACTTGTTTTATTGTAATCGGTGGATAATGTTGAGTTCGTTTCAAATAGATTGGAACTAATCAATCCGCTCTTAGCCCCAATAATCATAAGTATAAAGCAGATTATGAAGAAGCCTAAAACTGTTAGAATAAGCAAGATACTTTGCAATACATTTAGTCCGTAACAAATACGAACAATAATACCTGCGACTATAAGCGTAATTCCACTAATGCCGAAAAATCCAAAACCCGGTATAAACACTTCCGCAATAATAAATATTGCGCCCACACAAAGTAGAACGGCAGGTATCCAAGTCATCTCGGTAAATATGAGTGCGTAATCCATATTTCTCTCCTTTCGACACAATTATACAACAGAATTTCCACTTCGTCAATACCCAAATTAAAAAAACACCAAAATGGTTGGAATCCATTCGGTGCGTTCTTACTATATTTATGTAGATTTTATGTGATTAATTAACTTATATTAGTTTAATCTACGGAGTTATTCGAATTGTCTTCAATTTGGGCTTTATCATCTTCTATTACTTGATAGGTGCGCTCGAAGATCTTAGAAAATCCGTCTTTAACTCGCTCATCTTCTAATACTAAGGTCTTTTTGAACTCTTTATACTTTTCGTCATAAGGTAAAGCGTCGAAATCTACGCCATTTTTATATAAATAATCCTTTATTTTTTCAATCTTCTTATAAAACATACTTTGTAGCATGTCGTGGACTACTGCAACATCATCGCCTGCTCCTACACGCATGGCTTGTCTACCTCTTTCTAGTAGTCTTGACGAAAATTGCTCTACAAAACTCACTGAATGCAATTTGCTAAGTAGGATTTCTCTACTCTCATTTCCTTTTGGAGTATTCTTCAAATACTCTCTAACTTCTTGCGCGCTAGATAGATTTAAACTATCACAAATTGATTTTAAATCGTCATAAAACTCACACACAACTTCAAATACTTCATCTTGCAATATTTTCATTTTTATCCCTTTTAGTGATTTTATTTTTAGCGCTATATATAAGGTATATATTATATATAGGAACTCTTAAACTAAATTTTATTAATTATAATTTCACGATATACTAGTTCCTTTAGCGATGTAGTATCATATTTTTGATAACTTGTAAATACATATTTTAAAAAATTTGATTTTATTTCAACTTCTCTTATGAATTTGTATTATTAAATTTCTTATTTTAATTATTTTAGATTATGTATAACTGTCATTTTAGATTTTATTGATTATTTGTATTAGGTCTATTTTTCTTAACATACAATTTTCGAATAATCGCGAACAAACAATAAACAACTAAACATGACAAACTTACGATTGAAAAATAAAGTTTTAATGGTTCATCAAAGAAAAATGTCAAAATTAAAAACACAATAGCGATGATTACTAGTAGCGCGAGAATTATCTTTAATGCAAGATTGGTTCGTTTATAGCGCTTAATCGCTCCGTCCGCGATTTTTACATCTTCTGGCATAAGCAGATTTTCTCTAGGCTTAGTGTAATCTTTTAGTTTTGCACCACAATTTGTACAAAACTTTCTATCATTTCTATTTTCCTCTCCACACTGGTCGCAAAACATAATTTCTCCTTTAATACTTTTCACTAAATTATTTGAGATATTATACATTAATTTTTCATTTTTAGCAAGTTTATTTGTGCGATTACTTAATTTTATATCGCGTTCACTGAAAAATAATATTTAATTAAGATTTATTGTTTTGATTTTCGTAAATTTAGCACCCTTATTTAACTTTTCGGTTGCGGTAGTAGTAGAAAAAATATTGTTGTGCAAAGCCTGAAAGTTCCCCATATCGTCCAGTTAGCGCACGAGTGATTTTCTTCCTATCATGCTCGTTAGTCTTGGTTAAATCGTTGTATACCTTATTTATCCATGTGTCAACTGGGAATACATCTTTAACTTGTAGCCCGAAAAGCATGATGCAATTTGCTACCTTCTCTCCTACTCCTTTAAGTGACACAAGATAATTAAACTGCTCTTCGCGAGAGATTGATTTTAGATTTTCGATTGCGTCAGTTGTCAGGGTCTGCACGGTTTCATACATTTGTTCAGCGCGGTAGCCAAGCCCTGCTTCCTTAAAATCTGTTATCGTAGCACGCTTTAACTCGTCTAGGGTCGGGAAAGCAAAATATGTACCCATGTTTTTGCCGAAATGAAGGGATAAATATTCAATCGACTTTTTTATTCTTCCTATATTGTTGTTTGCAGAAATTATAAAACTGATTATCATCTCGTATGCGTCATTATTTAATATGCGTATTCCATAGCCATAAATAATTGCGGGGGCTAAAAGTTCGTCCGCACTTAATACTCGTTTTATTGCGGAATAATCGCGGTCTAAATCAAAAAAATTGTAGAAGTAATCTAGGTCGTTTGAATAAATCTCTATCCTATCCGCATAGGTGATCAGTGTTGCGGACTTATCTTGCGAGTAGACATGTGCGCAGTTATCTTGTATTTGGTATCTAAAAATTTGCCCGCAATTTAGTGTCTGGTCAACATTGAAATCGGTCGGGCCATATATTGTAATTTTATCATTCGTTTTCTCTATTTTCATACTTTCTCCAATTTATACACTGCAACTGTGCCGTATTTTTTCCTTTTTACTTCTAGTGGAAGGGACGTAAAATCTACTTCTTTTTCATCACTAGTCTCAAATAGAATAATTCCGCCCGTATTAAGTAGGTCATTTTCAACAATATAGTTGATTGCTTTTATTCCATAGTCCGTTTTAAAGGGCGGGTCGAGTAAAACTATGTCGAATTTAATCTTGCGGGACAGAAAATTTAAGTAGTCGTCATTTATAATTTCGTAGTTTCCATCTATTTTTGACAGGTTAGATTTAATTATTTTTATCGCTTCTAAATTTTTATCCACAAAGTATACTTTTTTCGCACCGCGTGAAATACACTCAATACCTAGTGCGCCCGTCCCAGAAAATAAATCGCAAACTACTGCATCGTCTATGCCGAATTGAATTAGATTAAACATGCTCTCTTTCACTCTATCTAGGGTAGGTCTAGTTGTGGACAAATCAAATTCCTTTAATTTTTTCCCGCGATATTTGCCTGCTATCACTCTCATAGAAATATAATAGTAAAAATTTTTCATTTTTTCAACTATTTAATGATGCTTTTAAAACTAACTAATTATTTGTAAAAGAAAAAACTAGCAGATGCTAGTTTTTTGATTTTATTTTTTAATTTATGGAAATTGGTTCAAAAATTTTAGACGAGAATATATTAGTTCTGGTTCGTTTCGTCAGTTGTTGTTTCGTCCTTTAGTTCCTCATTCTTATCGTTTGGCGCTACTGCTTCTTGATTTTCTTTAATAAATTCGTCAATTAGAATTCTATCCTTTTTATCCATTTTAAAGAATATTATCGCCATAACGATAACCGCTATTATAAGTATCGCGAGTCCTATATACCAACTTGTGTATACGAAAAACATAAAAACTCCTAGTCTTATTTTAGCATATTGTTTAATATTTGTCTAGCAAATTTAAAAAAGTTCCTAGAATTCATAGGAACTTTTTTTTGTTTTACTTGCTAGATTTTTTAGCGGTTGATTTTGTTGTTTTAGCACTAGACTTAGTTGTCTTGCTTGCAGAAGTCTTAGCGGTACTTGTCTTAGTTTTTGCCGTTGACTTTGTGCTAGTTTTTGCAGATGACTTAGTAGTTGCGGTTTTTGCTTTTGCCGTACTTGTTGTCGTCTTTTTAGCAGCGGTTTTAGCAGGTTTTTCTTCTACCTTAGCATCTACTGCAACGCTTTCTATTGGGCTAGTTTCAACAGGCTCAACAACTACATTTTCGCTAACCTTTGCTTCTACTGGCTGAGATGCCTTCTTTGTCGTAGATTTAGTAGTTGTTTTAGCGGTATTAGAAGCAGATTTAGTTGTTTTTGCACTAGACTTGGTAGCCTTAGCAGAGGCCTTAGCCGTACTAGACTTAGCACTAGTTTTAGTAGTAGCCTTAGAATGTTTTTCTTCCGTCTTAGGCTCAACAATCTCACTTACTACTGGCTCACTAACTGCACTTTCACTAACATTTGCGTTAGTAGACTTAGTTGTCTTCTTAGCAGTTGATTTTGCACCCGCTTTTGATGCTGTTTTAGCAGTAGACTTTGCGGTCTTAGTCGTAGATTTAGTTTTAGCAGTTGTACTCTTTTTTGCCTTAGCAGCAGACACTTCTTCCACAGGAGCGGTCTCTTCCTTAGGTTCAACCACTTCGCTAACACTAGGTTCGCTAACAGTCGCTTTTGAGTCCCCAACTCCGTCGCTTTCAACCGCCAAAATCTTATCCTGGAAATCGCGCATGATCTTCTTATCCTTTCTATCCATTAAGATAAGAACAACAATTAAAGCCACGATAATAGCGATTATGATTAATACTATCCACCACCAATTATTTGCTATAAAATCCATAATTCATACCCCTTTTAATTTGATGTAATTATTGTATCACAATATTTTGACAAATACAAACATTTTTCGCTATATTTTTTAAATTTTTTAATTAGATTCTATGTCTTTATATATTCCTATTATTAAATAAAAAGACGAGCGGAAAATTCCGCTCTAAGAACCAAAGATTTAAATTTACAAAACCTAAAATTATTAAATTTTCGCTATATTATAGACAATTCTACTGCTCTACTTAAAATAGAATCTGGTTTATAATAATATGCAAAGTATTCCGCCTTTACCTTCATTCACTATTCGAGATAATGTTCGTCTAAGTTTATTTTGCAAATTTACAGGCATTGAAGTAAGTTTATTGTTTAAGCCTTCGTTCACTAAACTTTCTAGCGATTTGCCGAACATATTAGTCTGCCAAATTCCTTGCGGGTTGTTTTCAAATTCTTGAAGTAGATATTTTGCCAACTCTTCACTTTGCTCATATCCAGACATAATAGGGCTAACTTCGGTTTCTACATCTACGCGCATGATATGTAAACTAGGTGCTTGCGCTTTTAATTTTACTCCACATCTCCCGCCCTGACGCACAATCTCGGGCTCTTTCAATTCCATTTCGTCTATGGTTGGGATTACAATGCCATATCCTGTCTCATTTACTTGATTTAGTGCTGAACTAATTTTATCATACTTTTTCTTGGCTAAAGTTAGTTCTTTTAAACAGCCGACCAATTCGCAGTCATCTTTAATTTCAGTACCGCACTGCTCACTTAGCACGCGATAAAACAATCCTTGTTTTGCTACAATTTCGAAAGTTATCGCACCATTACCCATATCTGTGTTACTGTTCAAAATCGGCTCGAATGATTCACTATTCTCGAATAATACCTTATTTGAATCGTACTCGCCAACACTATTTGACTCACTTATTGCGTCGCTTATAGTGTCCAAAATCTCTTTAATTGTTGGATTTTCAAGCGGAAGCGGTCTTAAATACGCTGGTATTTTAATGTTTACAACTTCAAGTGGGAATTGTTTTAGTAATTCGGTCATAATATTATCTACATTCTCCTTATTTAATTCGTTCACATTCATAGCAAGCACTCTCGTCGAATACTTTTCGCTAAGGATTTTTGCCAATTTCTCTACATTTTCATCTGTTGGATTAGTGCTATTTAAAATCATAACAAATGGCTTATTAGTTGCCTTTAATTGTGTTATAGCGCGCTCTTCCGCTTGAACATAACTTTCCCTAGGAATATCACATACGCTTCCGTCAGTGGATATTACAAGGGCCACGGTTGAATGTTCTTTTATCACTTTATCCGTACCTATTACCGCCGCCTGAGTGAACGGGATTGGTTCATCGTCCCACGGCGTATTCACAAGTCGCGGTTTATCTCCGTCTAGTGCCCCGACCGCGCCGTCCACCATATAGCCCACGCTGTCAATCAAGCGCACGGACATATTAGCACCGCCGACCTTAATCTTTACCGCTTCATTCGGTACAAATTGCGGTTTTGTCGTCATAACCATAGTTCCTGCGCTTGCTTGTGGTAACTCGTCTTTTGCGCGCTCGCGGTCGTGCTTATTGGTTATGTTAGCGAGTACAAAATTTTGAATAAACTTTTGTATAAAGGTAGATTTTCCGCTCCTTACAGGTCCAACTACCCCAATATAAACATCTCCATTAGTGCGTTTCGCTATGTCTAAATAGATGTTTGCGTTTTTGTCCATCATTTCCTCCAATCTAGTCTAATTTATGTTTAGAATCTTTGGTTTATGACTTATTTTAGCAATTAGCAAGGTAAAATAAAAAAGAATGTATTGCTACATTCATTAATCTTAAAGATAAAATTAAACAGTATAAAATTTTTAATAACTCTTTTTTATTATCTATATAAAAGGTCCATAAATCTCAACCTTTATAAATATACACTCAAAATGTCTTTATATTAAATTGAAATATATATCTTAATTACTCCTTTAATTTATCTTTTCTATTATTTTAATTCCTTCAGCAACTCTTATTTTTCTTTCTTATTTTAAATTTTTATTTTTGTTTGTCGTCCTTCTTTTTTACAGTTAGGTTAAAGGATTTCATTATCTCTTCAAGCCCCATTGTCGGGTGCAATGCTTCGTTAAAATCAAAACCGCTCTTAGATGTATGGTTCATCAACTCATCTGTCGGCGACGGAGATACGCGTTCAGCATTTTCGACTTCAGTCTTTTTATTATTGTCAAAGCAGGCAATGATGTTATGAAGAAGTTTTTTAATTGGGTCCTCTGGAATTGCAGATTTTTGCTGGCTTTTTTCTTCCAATTTTGAATTGTTATTTAAATCATTATAAACCATGGTCTTAAATCTGGCGGATAGATCGGCAAGATTAGGGTCTGTTTTTAACTCTGGGTAACGCGTATAAAGCGAACTTATCACTTGCTCCATTCTAAGATACATAAGTCGACTGCGTTGAATGTCTAGAGAATACAATTTCTTCCTACTCGCTTCTAATCGGTTAGCATGCTCCATGCTGGCTATGATTGCACTAGAAATAGATTGCTCTTTCTTCTTAAATTCTTCAATAATCACGCGCTGACGAGCAATTATGTCGTTTTGCTGATTTATTTTTGAGTTTAACTGATTTATCTCGTTTTGCATGCTTTCCAATCTCTTATCCATTCTTTTTTCTCCTTTTAGCAATGATTATATTCACTACGAAATATAGCACAAACCAACCTATCAACAGACCTATCAACCAATAAAGGTTAATGATATTTCTAACAAATAGAAGCAATATAAACCCAAATCCTAAGAACAAAATAAACAATTTTAATTGTAATTTATCCTTAAAATATATTGCCGTGGCAATGCTGGCAAGAGCAAGAACGAAGAAATAGTACGGCCATGACTGATTTTGGTCAACTCCTAAATATTTTTGTAAAAAGTATAGCACAAAATTTATCACACCGCAACCAAATAAGGTAAATCCAAAGAACATACTACTGTCAATTTTTAGTCCAAAAGCGCGAATTAAGAGTAAAATACCGATTAACATGAGGGATACTGCGAAACTTATCCTAAAAAATGGAAAATTTATTGGAAGCAAGTCCAAGATAAAACATATTATGTTTACGATTAAAACTGAGAAATAGAATATTCTAGACTTCTTCCCCATAATCTCTCCTTTTTACTATTTTTCTTTCTTATTTTTAAAGTTCTTGACTCGGTTTGTTATTTTCTTTTTGTTAATTTCTATTTTTTCATAAACTTTTATTTCTTCTTTCTTATTTTTTATTTATATATATTTATCCTTATATTTAACTCTTTTGTATATATTGACAGCGAGCATAACGACGCCGATTATAATCATTATAATGCTAAGAAGTTGCGAGACGCGAATATTTGTTGAACCGATAAAGAGCGAGTCTCCCCTAAATCCTTCAATTATACTTCGTCCTAGCCCATACCATATTAAATACACGGCAGACGGGGTGAATTTAACTTTACTCTTTAAAAAGGCGAGTAGTATCGGCACGAAACCTATAAAATTCCATACACTTTCGTATAAATTCGTCGCGTAATGCCATTCGTACACTCCACTGCCGTCATATGTTTCAATTAACATTGATAGCGGAAACCACTGATGATTTGGATTGGTGACCAATTCTCCATAGCAACATTGAGAGAAAATGCAACCTATTCGCCCTATCGCCTGCCCCAAAATTAGACACGGAACACATACATCAAATAAATCTATAATTATTTTGAAATTGCGTTTTATTAATGCAAATATTATTATTCCCAAAATTCCGCCGATTACACCGCCTAGAACGGCAAGCCCACCCGATTTAAAGTTAAAAAATTCTCTAAATGATAGCCCGTAGAAAATAGAATAATAAATGCGTGCGCCTATTACCGCACATGGTAGCACAATTAAAGCAAGTAAGACAATATCGTCGCTGGTAAATCCGCGTCTTTTTGCTAGTTTACAAGCGAGCAATATTCCTACGAGCATAGCAAAAACCATGATTATGCCGTAAAACGTAATCTCAAAATCGCCTATGTAAAAACCTTTCGGGGGAACGGTATATAAGTCCATATTCTCAATAATTTTATGATAAATCAAAAGAAAATGCAACTATTTGTGCCTTTGATTTGTTTTTAGTGCTATTTCGACGAGAATTTACTTAGTCCGCTTAATATGACAAAAATTCACTACAAAACATATTAAAATATGTATGAAATATTTTGGAACGGACGGAATCCGCAAGAATACTCACGCCTTCACAAAAAAATTTTTAGAAAAACTTGCACGCGGGATAGTCGCTTTTTTTGAACGACACAAGTTGGGGCGAACAATACTTATTGGAAACGACGGAAGAATATCAAGTGATTATATTTTAACTACAATTTCGTCCGTACTTCTTTCAAACGGAATTGAAGTGCATAATTTGGGGATCTGCTCCTCACCGAGTCTTGCCTATGTATGTTCGCGGTTTCACTACCCTCTCGCGATGATGATTTCCGCTTCACACAATCCGTTCGATTACAATGGAATAAAGTTTTTTAATTCTGCGGGAGAAAAAATAAGTGAAGACGATGAATGTGAGTTTGAATACCTCTTTGATAGAATAAAAAATTTAGGTGGGCATGAGTATAGAAAACTAAAAAATGTATCGAATTTAATTAAGTACTATATCTCTCACTTGAAAGAATTAAAAAAGACTGAGATCCCATGCATAATAGATTGCGCATTCGGTGGAGCAAGCGAGATTGCTAAATCTGTATTCAGCGAAACAAAAATAATCAACTCTCGACCGAACGGAATCAACATAAATCAAATGTCTGGTTGCACTAATATTGAAATATTGCGGACTGAGTGTATAAAAAACAAAACGATAGGGTTTGCTCTCGACGGAGACGGTGATAGACTTTTAGTCGTGGACGAATCTGGGGAAGAAATTTCGGGCGACAAACTGATTTACATATTTTCAAAATATTTCCTATCACGCGGAGACAAATGCGTTGGCACAATTTATTCAAACCGCGGGCTTGAAGAAAAATTAAACTCACGCGGAATTGATTTTATTCGCACGCAAGTTGGAGATAAAAATGTTTACATTAGCATGAAAAAACATCATGCAATTTTAGGCGGAGAAAACTCGGGGCATATAATAATTAAACCTTATACCAACACGGGCGATGGACTACTGAATTCAATAATCTTATTAAATATTTTGAGTTCAACTGGGCGAACATTTAATGAACTTTTGTTGGACTATAAAGAGTATTATCAAGAGCATGCGAGTATCAGTTTAGATGAGTTTAACGACAAGATAAATCTTGATAAAATCATTAAAAAATATTCTAATGAGGGAGAAAATATTATTATAAGAAAAAGTGGTACTGAACCGATAATTAGAATTATGGTTGAAAGTGAAGTGCAAGAAAAATCTAAAAAAACTTTAAAAAATATAATAAATTTGATAAAAATTTAATGATTTTCTACTTATTTTCGTCAAATTTAAAAAAATTTTATAAATTTTATTGTTCTCTATTTTTCATTTAATTTTAAAAAATGAATTTTAATCACATAAAAAATTTAAAACTAATAAGGACAATTTAAATTAACTTTACTTAAACCTTTTTTAATTGTATAATATAAATATGAAATACAATTTAGATAAAAGTTGGAGTGAAGTTTTAACTCCGCGATTTGATATAGATTACAAAAGAAAACTTTTTTCTTGGCTTGAAAATGAGTACAACACTAAAACTATTTTCCCGCCGAAAGAAAAAATTTTTAATGCGCTAAATCTTGTCCCTATCGAGCAGGTTAAAGTCGTCATTGTCGGTCAAGACCCGTACCATGTCGAAGGTCAAGCGGACGGGCTTGCGTTTAGTTGTCACAACGGGACTCCGCAACCTAGCCTTAAAAATATATTTAAAGAAATTCATGTTGACCTAGGAATTGATATGAGCGGGAACACAGATTTGACGAGTTGGGCAAAACAAGGTGTATTACTTTTAAACACAAGTCTAACCGTAGTAGCGCACACTCCTGCGAGTCACGCAAACGAACTTTGGCACACCTTCACGCGCGAGATAATAAAAATTTTAAACGAGAGAAATCAACCCATCGTGTTCATGCTTTGGGGAAATCATGCAAAACAATTTTTACCACTTTTAACAAATCCTAATCACTTAATTTTACAGTCCGCGCACCCTAGCCCATTCTCCGCGTATAACGGATTTTTTGGTTGCAAACATTTTTCAAAATGCAACGCGTTTTTATCTTCCCACGGACTAACTCCCATCGATTGGAAATTGTAAAAAATAGAATTGGTCTTTTAAATTTGTTTTTATATTTATCGATTATTTATGAAATTAAATATTAAATTTCAGTTCAATATTGACAAAATTGAGTGCTTGGTATAAAATATAGTTATGGTTCAATTTATTGTTGTGGTTCTCATGATATGCTGGGCATTCTTACCAGTTAAATTTTAGTTGTTGTATTTATTTGACAAATACATAGATTTTTAGTATCATTGATATATGAATTTTAGAAATTCGATAGTCATTAGCAAAATAATTATTACATCTAAGTTTTAGATGCGCGTTTTGCTGTGATAAGGTATGACCAGCAGACGCTGGCATTTTTTAAAGTTGGATTTAGGAGAAGGTATGAAAAAAGAGCAAGGTTGTTTAGATTATGTGAAAATGGAAGAAGGTATCTTAAAATTTTGGGAAGATAATGATATTTTCTCTAAACTAAAAGCAAAAAATAAAAAGACGGGCAAATATTTTGCAACTCTTGACGGCCCAATTACTGCGAATTACACTATGGGTCTTCACCATGCTTACAATCGTACATTTAAGGACGCAATGATTAAGTTTGAAGCGCTATGTGGTTACGACCAGCACTATCAAAACGGATTTGATGCGCACGGGCTTCCTGTTGAAAAGAAGGTGGAAGAAGCACTAGGCCTAGATAGTAAAAAGGATATTGAGAAATACGGAATAGACAAGTTCGTCAAAGCATGTATGGATTCGGTCAAGAAATATTCCGCTCTTCAAACTAAATCTTCAATTAGGCTCGGTCAATGGATGAACTGGGAGGATAGTTACTACACGAACAGTGACGAAAATATCACTGCAATTTGGTATTTCTTGAAAAAGTGTCATGAGAAAGGTTGGATTCAACAATCTTACCGCCCTACTCCATGGTGTACCCGTTGCGGAACGAGTATCGCTGAAAATGATATGTCGGGAGATGATGTTTACCGCGATGATACTTGTCAAGCGATCTTCTTTAAATGCCCGATAAAAAATAGCAACAATGATATCCTTGTTTGGACAACAACTCCTTGGACGTTGTGTGCAAATGTAGCCGTGGCTGTAAATCCTGAATTCAACTATAATATCTTAAAAGTTAAGTCTAGCGAGCGAAATTTAATCGTCATGGCTGACCTTATGAAAGTGCTAAAAGACGATGTGGTGAGCGTCATCAAGACGGTTAAAGGTAGCGAACTCGTTGGGCTAACTTATGAAACCTGCTTCCCTGAACTTGACGAACAACAATTTGAACATAAAATTGTTGCTTGGGATTTAGTAGATGCGACAGAAGGTGCGGGCGCTGTGCATATTGCACCAGGCTGCGGTGAGAGCGACTACGATTTAGGAAAATTGCTCGGGTTAAAAAATATAATTCCTATCGACGAAGCAGGACTATTCTACCCTAATTTTGGAGTTCTAGCAGGGAAAGATGCAAATAGCGATGAAACTCGTGACTTTATATTTGATGTTTTAAAACAACGCGGAAAGGTATACTATACTCACAAATATGTTCACCGCTACCCACATTGTCACAGATGTAAGCGTCCACTTGTTTACAGACTTATCACTCAGTGGGTTATAAAAATGGACGAAATTCGCCCTGAGTTGATTTCTGCTATCGACAATGTTGAGTTTAATCCGCCTTTTATGAAAAAGCGTATGTTGGACTGGTTGAACAATATGGGAGATTGGTCTATTAGTAGAAACAGGTATTACGGACTTCCACTACCTTTCTATAAATGTAGTAAATGTGGTGAGTTGACTGTGGTTGGTTCGCTAAACGAACTCAAAAAATTATCTAGTGAAGAAGAAGTGGACGCAATGCCACACATTCATCGCCCATATATTGATAAAATCAAAATCACTTGCCCGAAATGTCACGCGAAAGTGGAACGAATTAAAGAAGTCGGCGACGCGTGGTTGGACGCAGGTATCACTCCATTTAGCACAAAAAAGTATTTCACTGATAAAGAATTTTTCGCTAAAAACTTCCCTATTGAGTGCGTGATTGAAGGAAAGGAACAAATTAGACTTTGGTTCTACTCGCTATTAGTTATGAGCATAGTTATAACTGGCAAAGCACCTTATAAGAGAATAGGTACTACTCCTATGCTCCTTGCGCAGGACGGAAAGAAATTATCTAAATCTAGCCCTAATAACATTCCGCTAGACGAGGCATTTAAAGAGATTGGTGCAGATATAATTAGATATAATTTCGTTGCTACCCCACTCACGAGCGATGTTAAATTCGGGCGCGAGTCATGTGACGAAGTTAAGAGAAAATTATTGGGGCTTTGGAACGCATATATCTTCCTTAACACTTATGCGTATATCGATAAACCAGATCTAACAAATTACAACCCAAAGGCTAGCGAGTTAACATTCATGGATAAATGGCTAATTAACCGCGTGAATGAATTTACCGCTAACTCGTTTGACGCGTACTCGGTACAAGATTTTGGAACGGTCGCAAAAGATTTCGAGAACTTAGTGGACGAACTCACTAACTGGTACATTAGAAATAATAGGCGTAGATTCTACAAGAGCGAAAACAATTTTGATACTATGAACGCATACTTCTGTCTACTCTATGCTATTAAAAACATATGCATGGTTATGTTCCCTATTGTGCCGTTTATTAGCGAATTTTTGTGGCAAAATGCTGTTCGCGAGTTAGATAAAAATGCGAGTGAGTCTGTCGCTTTAAACGGATATAATGTTGCCGAATTTAAAGTTAAAGACATTGGATACACTGAGAAAACTAACATTGTGCGCGACATCTTCACTATGGCAAGTAAACTTAGAAACGAAAATCAAATAAAAGTAAAACAACCGCTTAAAACTATGTATATCAACGGAAATTCGTTAGTTGCTGACGCGGTAAATCTATATAAAGACATCATTGAAAGCGAATTAAATATCAAGAATGTGGTTATGGAACACGATAACTCTAAATTTAATGATGAACTTTTGTCCCTTGATTTTAGACGCGCGGGCGCTGTGCTTAAAGCGAATGTGCAAAAAGTAAAACAACTTTTATTAGATGCAAGTGCAACAGATATGGCGCGCATGGTGGCGGAATATAAGGCTGGCAAGGTAAACGTAGGTGAATTTAAAGATTTAGATAGCGAGTTATTCACTCTCACTACCAAACCGAAGGAAGAATTCGTAATCGCTAGCGATAACAATATAACTGTCGTACTAGACATAACAATAAATCGTGAACTTCTACTTGAAGGATTATCTCGTGAATTGATACGCTCTGCACAAGTGATGCGTAAGGACGCGGGATTTAATGTCGACGATCGAATTTACATCGAATTCAACACAGAAAGCAGTGATTTAAAAGAGATTTTAACTAAATTCGAAAGCAAGATTAAGAGTGAACTTTTAGTTAAAGGAATTACAAAAATTTCTAACCCAGAGTACTCACAGACAGTGGACATTGCGGACGAAAAGATAGAAATTAAAATGAAAAGATAAAAAAATACCGCAAACGCGGTATTTTTTCTATTATGCGTATATATTTTACTAATTTTTTTGTTTTTTATTTGTCGTTTAATGGACATTATGACCGAAAATTCTTTAATTTAATTATCTAAATCGCAGAATTTTAATAAAAATGATATTACTACTTTAGACTAGAATATACTAATCTAATAGAGTGAATTTGTCTCCCGATACGCTAAGTTTATGGTCGGCTAATTTTTCAAATAGTCCTGCAGAGTTATCGTTCGGCATAATCGCAAATAGAGTAAGGCTTCCACCATTTAAACCATTTTTAGTTGCAGACATTGCATTCTTAGTCACATTAAATTCTCCGTTGTCTACGCTCATAATAGATTTAACATCATCGATTGCTACCACGACATCGTCCCCGCGCTCAAACATTCTCTTAGCGCGTTCTATACCTAAATTCACAATGTGTTGTGCCGTTTCTGCAGTGTCCGTAATAGTTGATGTGAATTTTTCCACACTATCATCAAGTTCATCTAAGAAAATCACATTTTTTTCTGCAAGAACAGTGCTAATGTAAATCTTTTTAGTTTTTTCGGTTGAATTTAGTAGATTAATAATCATTTTTGTGTTGTTATTATTGTTCAAACCATATAGGTAGATACTTTCTCCCTTCTTTAAGCCTAGTGCGTTCAGGTCATTTTTAGAAAAATCTAGTGGTTTAGTAGGAAGAATATGTTTAATTTCATGATAGTTTAATCTAGTATCTTTATCGTATTTCTTTACAGGGCAGTTATTAATATTTGAAACACTACCTACTATCGTCTGCCCGTCTTCCTGCTCCAAATGGGCATGAATGAAATCACCCGTCTTTAATTTAAATGTGTTAATAATACTATTGGGAATATATATACAATTAAAATTCAAATTATCTCGTATCCACAGGCAAGCGGAAACTGGTGAAATATTTTCAACATAACCGCAAATAAGTCCGTCTGTATCGTATTTAAAAGTTGGAAGATTTTGTGCAAGAATTGGGGTTTGATAACTAGGTTGTTGACGCGATATACTAGGATTTAAAGCCTCTGCAAATGAATAGCCGTAATCTTTGGGAGGTCTACCCTGTCTTGTTTTAGGAAGATATGGCTCTTTCTTTCCCTCCATGATTTCCAATATCTCATTAATCAATTCGTCTTTCTTCTTGCTGGTTGGAGAATACACGCCCGTTCGTCGTGCAAGTTCACGCAATGCAAATATACTAAGTTCGTTTAATTTATCGTAATTCATAACATCTCCGTTAATTAGATTTTAACATATAAAAAAAATAAAGTAAAGCAGTTTTGTACAAAAATGGGCGATTAATTATAATTTAAATTTTGACAAATATCAAGCATTTTAACTATGTTTTGTTTACTTTATTTAAAATTTAAGATGAATTTCAAAGAAATTACGCAGTTATACCCAGGCTAATTAGGATAGCGACATCGACTTTTCGCATGGTGTTTGAGTCAAGTGTAGATAATTTATCCTTTAACCTACGCTTGTCGAGAGTTCGTATCTGTTCGAGTAAAACTACGCTATCTTTGGGAAGATTATAGTTTATTTTATCTAATTCTATATGTGTAGGAAGTTTTGCTTTCGTGAGTTGACTTGTAATTGCGGCGATAATTACTGTTGGACTATACTTATTTCCTACATCGTTTTGCACGACTAAAACCGGGCGCACGCCACCTTGCTCGCTCCCTACAACCGGACTTAAATCAGCATAGAAGATATCGCCACGATTAATTTCCATTTAATTTTAGTCTTCCCCTTTTAGAAATTCTATCGTCCGCTCGAAGTCGTCGACTAAATCAAAGTCTAACATAAGTTCGTTTATAGCGGAGATGTATTCACTTTCAGTATATGCGGATATATCAAATTTTGGTTTGTTCGGGCGTTTAACTTCGTTTAAGCGAGAAATGTACTCGACATATTCGCGTATCAGTTCGTCCATATTTTCCCCCTTTAAAAAATAATTAAACCTTTGCGAGTTGTTTTTTTAATTTTTCGTAAAAATCTTCCTGAATTTTCAAAAAATCGGCATGAAGAAGTTTTAAATTTTCATCTTTTGGTTTTAAGTCCTTACCTGCTTTGATTGTGTCGACTATTCCCATTACTGTGCCTTGAATCATCATCTCAACAATATGACGCGCCGAATTGTCCGTCCAAAGCGATATATATATCATCGCTGTTTGTTTAAATTTCTTAAAAAATCCATTTTCTTTGACTTCTTTGTTGTTGCTCATAGCGATCGCGTCCACGCGATTAAAGACTTTTTCGTACATATCGTACTGCTTTTCAAACTGCTTTTTTAAATTTTCATCTTTTATTTTTTTTAATACTTTATTAATTGATTGCATGCCGATTTCGCAATCTTGGTAAATCCTGTTTAACAATAGGTATTCATTCTTTTCCATATTTCCCCCAAAATTAGTGTTCGCTAGAATTTTAGAAATATACTATTGTTTTTATAGATATAAAATTAACGAAAAACTGATATCTTAAAATTACGCTTTTTAAATTTAGGATATGATTTATTATCTGCTCTAGCAAAAAAAGAATAGTGAAAAATTTTCGCTATCCTTTTAATCTAAAGTTCATTTATTAATTTGTTAGTCTTTTCGGTTTAAAATTCTTTGGGTTTTAGTTTAAACTATAATAAAACTTAACTTTTTTATTTCTAAATAAAATTCAGTGCATATCCAACAATTAGACTAGAAATTATTAGCACTAAAAAGATAAAAATATTTTCTTTAATATTTTTATTCTGTTTTAGCAAGATTACTAGTCCCAATCCTGCGTTAACTGAAAGTCCAGCAACGAGCGCGCCGAACGAAAGTCCTCCCATCATGAAAAGTTGAGTTAAGACTACGCTAGAAGCACAATTTGGAATAAGACCAATAATTATTGCGAGCAATGGTTGCAATGCGCGACTATTTGACAAGAAACTAGTGAGAGCATCTTCCCCTATCCACACATGCGTGATTAAAGTAAATATTATATTGATGACTAAAATAAAAGCGCTAATTTTTAAGCAATGCAATAATGGGTGCAACCAATCGAACGATTTTTTATCAACATGGTGATGGCAGCAACCGCTATGCTCATCTACAACAATTTCATTTTCCTTTCCGCTCTCTACATGTACGTGCTCTTCGTTGATATGCTCATCGTCGATTTTTGCGTCAGTATTTTCAGTTGCGACACTCGTAGCCATTTCAACACTCTGGCGTTTAAATATCTTTCTAAATAACCAGTTCGCAAAATATCCTACTGCGATTCCCATAACGATTTTTACTCCTATCATAGCAAGCATCCATGGAATATAATGATAGTCCATAATCATGAGCGGGATTGCTTCGTCACTGGTCGCAATATACACCGCAATCAGCGCACCAACTGAGATCGCACGCTTAGTATAAAGGTCGGTAGAAATAACAGAAAACCCGCACTGCGGAATACAACCTACAACCGCGCCAAAAACCGGACTCGCTTTACCTTTTAGCCATTTACTATTTTGAATTTTTACCGCATACTTAAATTCGAGTAATTCAATGAGATAGTAGATAATAAAAAGTAAAGGCAAGAGTCTTGCTGTATCTATAAGTGCTTCTAAAATCGCGTGCCAATATTCTTCCATACTCTCTCCAAATCAGTCCATATATAATATAAAATTTATATTAATTTGTCAATATAAATTTAATTTATTAGCCTAAAATTTAATCCATTTTTATATATGCACACACGAAGAATGAAATTATTTTATTTCTATAATATTTCGTTGAAGTAAAACTACTTGACAATTTATACGGGTTTGTGTTATTGTATGTTTATATAAAAATAGGTTTCTTGGAGAAAAGATATGGCATATATATTGTACGCTGATGTTATGGTTGGGCTAACAGTAAAAAAGAAAGTTTTTTTGAACAAGTTGTTTGAAAAGGGAAATGAACCCGTATCCTTTACAATACGCGACCTTTTTGAAACTCAAAAGTCCGTGATGATGTGTGGGGTTGGCAATGTTAATTTCATGACCGCATTAGACCGCTCGGATTTTGAAGAATATTTACATAGACATAAAGAATGGTTTTCTTTACAACCAGATGGATCGTATCAATTTTTAAAAGAAAACTTATATGATCCAGAAATGCCAGATAATATTGATTATCTTAGTCTCCTTACTGTTGGTATTTATAATTCAAATACATTATCCACATTTAATTATCCACTTTATAAAGAAGAGGAATCTAATCTTTCCGTTTCTAAAGATAATGGCGAATTACTATAAGTTAACTATAATAACTGCCAGACATTAAAAAAATTATTCTATAGAAAAACATTAACACTTTAACTTTCGTCGTTAAAGTGTTGTTTTTATTCCGTACTAATTTTTTATCTATAAAAACTAAATTCTTAAATAAATTAAAAAATAGTAAATTTTACTAAAAATTATTAAAAAATTAAAAAATATTACAAAAACTGTGAAAAAAACTATAATTTTTAATATTTTTTTACTTATTTTTAAAAATTTTTATTATTTTTTGAATTTAGATTCAAAACATCTTTTTTTCATCATATAAATCGACAACAGAAGCAAGCAATTATTGCACAGGCTACATTGCAGACTAGCGCGATGGGAATTGTGAGCAAAGTCTTCTTAACGCTCGTAGATGCAAAATAAATACTACTCACATAGAATATTGTATCACTACTCCCCATTATCACACTAGCACATTTACCTATATAACTATCTACGCCGTATGTGGAAAAAATATCGCGCAAAATTACATATCCTGCGTTTGAACTAAACGGACGAATTAAAGTCAATTCACATACTTCTGGAGGAATACCTATTGCACGAAATATTGGAGATAAGAAATTACATAGATATCCACTTAATCCACTATTTCTAAACAATTCAACCGCGACAAACATAGCGATTATGTACGGCATTAAAGACGCCATAAGTGGAAGCGCTCCCTTAGCCCCATTCACAAATGACGAGTATGCATCTACTCCTTTTATCGTCGCGTATATCATGATAAAAGCAATAAGAATTGGAATAAACAAATCAGCCATTTTTCTTTTTCCTTCTATAAAATAACGCGACAAGAAGAACTCCTAAAATCGTTGGTATGAATGTGGCGACTATGGTTGGCCAAAGGATTGAACTTGGTGCGACACTTCCCGCTATTGCACGCATGCCGATTACGGTTGTTGGAAGGAGTTGAATTCCTGTTGAATTAATTACCACTAGCATAATCATTGCTCGAGTTGCTTTTCTTTCACCCTTGTCCAATCCTTGCATTGCCTTTATTCCATAAGGTGTTGCAGCGCTACCTATTCCTATAATATTTGATGCGATATTTAGGCAGATATTTTTCTCTGTTTCCGCGTCTGTCTTTCCAAATATATATTGGACTGGACGACTAAGAATTTTAGATAACTTGTGACTCAATTTGCAGTCATCTAAAACTTGCATTATTCCCATCCATACCGCGTAAATACCGATAAATTCTATGCACATAGTTACGCCCATTTTGGCCGCTTCCATCATTGTACCTACTATTGTAGACGGCGCAAAAATAGCGGTCATAACTATACTAAGGACAATCATCACTATCCAGATTTTGCTCATACCTAATCTATGCACGACTAATAAAAACTATGAGATTATGTGTGATTATTTTTATTATTTTGACTTATAATTTAGTTCGAATTGTGAAATGTAAAAGCACATATTGTTTTACTAAAATGAAAAATAAAATTTAACCTAAATATGTCGTATTTTAAATAGCGCGCAAGTTTAACGACATAAAAAAGACCTATTTAATTAGGTCTATCTCAATCCTATAGATAGAATCTATATTAATTTTAGGTTAGTATTAGAAAAAGTATAAAATTCTACCATGTTAAGTTTAGAGAAGAATTATCAGTCTTTAAATATTCTGCACTCGCTCTATCTATCCTTCTTGCTTCCGCTTCACTTAGAATAAGTTTTCCGCGATTAAATACTACCCTATCATTGTAACTATTTTTATATGCGTCAAAGCCGAGATAAATCCATGCCACCTCGTTATTATACATGAATAATTCCATAAATAGTTTGCGTTGCTTATCGTTCTCAAGCGAATTACAAAATTTTATTAAAATTTCCATTTTCCTTCTAAATTTTTCATGCGACAAATTTGAGTCGTCTTCCCAATCGTATTCTTTATGATTATAGTAGGCTTCTATCAATTTCCTATATCCTCTATCAGCGACCTTAGTGTCGGGCGATAGTTTAGCCTGAAACATAAATTTTCCAAATGAGGAAGTCGTTCTGCTTTTGTCTGCAAAATACATTCCGTCCACTCCGCAACCTGAGCCATAGTGATAATTAAAATCGTTAACTAAATTTAGTGCATATGCTGGATTCTTAACCCCGCGATAGATTATGGGTGAATTTATTCTATTATACTCCTTAGTTTTTACTATGCGCGGAAATCTATTGTAATCATACAAGTCTATCATATACTGTACAAGTAATTTTGCATCAGCGAAATGAACATCTTCCGCATCTATATCGCGCCTTTGTTCCAAATTCCTTATTATGAGCATACTAGACTTTGGATTAATTGCGTAATGGAACAATAATTTTAATCGCTTTTCGTCAGTTAATTCCATAATTTCCTCCACTCTTTTATATCACAAATTATAATGATTTGTCAAGAACGGCAAATTAAAATTTAATTAAAAAATTACGACTTGACAAAATGCAAATTATATGGTATCATGCAGATATAAGTTAAGGAGTAGTTATGCCACGAGTTAGTATTGAAAAGAAAATTAAATTTGGATCTTTATATAGGGTTGTTACCGAGACTTACGAGTTACCAGACAAAATTGTCGTTGATGGAAAAGTGTATTCATACAATTCATATTATCAAGCATACGACCATAATATGGAAAATTTTATCTCGGCTGAAGATTACATAAAATCACAATTAAAAGAAAGCAAAGGAAAAGAAACTTCTTCAAGTTTTACCACAGCCACTGAAAGCGAAGAACTTGATACTACAACGAAAAATAATATTTAATTTAAATTTTTTGGATATATCAATTTGATATATCTTTTTTATTTTCTGTAAATAGATATTGACATTTACCTTCACTTATGTTAATATTTTTGCATATTTTTAGGGGGTTTAATGGCGGAAGCAGTTATAAAGAAGTCGCGTAAAAGTTTGCGCGAAGAAAGAAAAAAAGAAAAAATATACAGAAAAGAACACAACATTCCGTCAATCACAAATTACTTAAAAGACTATAAAGGATATATATTCTCCTTTATTTTTGTTATGCTTTTGTCGAGCGCGTGTAGTGTCGCTGTGACTATAATTTCCGCAGAAGCGATAGCTAATATTACAAATCTACTCTATCGTACAGCAATCACTCAGGCTATTCTAGTCGCTGTCCTAAACATACTTATCTGTCTATTAAATTTAACAATGAATCAAATATATGTTAAATTTTCTCGCATCATTGTCGCTAGGCTGAACAAAGATCTATCTAGACAGGCTTTTAAATTTAATGCTACTACATACGCAAATAATCCTAGCGGAACTTTTGTTCAGCGTATTACAAATGACCCACAAACTTTAATCGATCAACTATCAAATGTCGTTGAACGGGTCGTTACAATTATTGAACATTTAATTATCTGCGCCTACATATTTTATTTGAATTATATAGTTGGTATAGTGTTCGTTGTCGGTATGATAATATCGTTTACTGTCGACAGAATTAGAATAAAACTTATGTATAAAAATAGAAAAATCGCAAACAAAAAGTATGATAAAATTCATTCTCTCACCACTGAGATTGTAAAAAGCGAACGCGATGTAAAATCGCTTAATTTGGAAAAAAAGTTGAGTGAAGTTTCAAACAAATATTATGCAGACATTAATTCATTTAATTATAAAAGAGGTTTACAAGATTCTTCTCTCAATCAACTAAAAAACATTATAAACAATATCGTGACATATGGTGCGATGGTACTTGGAATTGTGCTTTTGGAAAAGAGTCTTATCGTGTTCTCCACATTTATGATAATATTCTCTAATCGTGCGAATTTTAACAATCTAATTTTTAATTTAAGTTACCTGCTCGATATAAAAGTTGATATAGATGTTTGTAGTGAACGCATATTTGCGCTCTTTGACCCGCGCAAATTCCCAGTCGAAGATTTTGGTACAGTAAAACTAGATAAAGTTAAAGGTAAAATTCAGTTTAAAAAAGTCGGCTATGCATACGAAGATAAATTACGAAATAAAAACGATTTAAATAGCGAAAATGATGAGAGCGCGATTGTAAAAAATGAAAAAGTATTAAAAAATCTATCGTTTACGATAAAACCTAATACGACGGTTGCGTTTGTTGGGAAATCGGGAAGCGGAAAGTCGACTATCGTATCCTTGATGTCTAAAATGTATAAGGTAGACGAAGGTGAAATCTTAATTGATGGTGTGAATATTAACGATTTAACGAAAGAAACATTAAGAAACAATATCTCGCTTGTCAATCAATTCCCTTACATTTTCGATATGTCTATCCGCGAAAATTTACTTATGGCTAAGGCTGATGCAACCGATGAAGAAATCAATCAAGTGATTGATCGGGCATATCTAAGGGAATTTGTAGATACTCTACCGAATGGCATTAACACTGTGGTCGGCGAAAGCGGAATTAAACTCTCGGGTGGGCAAAGACAAAGACTTGCAATAGCACGCGCTCTACTTAGAAAATCTAGCATTATTATATTTGACGAAAGCACTAGTTCGCTCGACAATTACGCGCAAGAATATGTGAAAAAGAGTATCGATGATTTGAAAGGTAGTAGTACTATCGTTATAGTTGCGCATAGGCTCACGACAATTAAGAATGCAGATGAGATTTTCTTCCTTGATGAAGGGAAAATTATTGACAAAGGAACTTTTGACGAATTATTTGAGAAAAATAAAAAGTTTAGAAACATGTTCCTTGCGGAAAATATTTAATCTAACTAAATTAGTATAAAATCTAAATTATTAACATTCTACGTACTTAAATTTTATTGTGAAATCAAAAATAATGACATTTAATTTACAATTTTTAGGAGGTTTAATGGCGGAAGCAGTTATAAAGAAGTCGCGTAAAAGTTTGCGCGAAGAAAGAAAAAAGGAAAAATTATACAGAAAAGAACACAACATTCCGTCAATCACAAATTATTTAAAAGACTACAAAGGATATATCTTTTCTTTTATTTTAGTCATGCTATTTTCTATGGCTGTGAATATAGCTATTACGATTTTAAGCGCGGAAGCAATCACGAATGTTACTAATCAATTATTTTGGTTAGCAATAAGGCAGGCATTAATCGTGCTCACTCTTAGAGTGACAGATTTCCTTACAACATTCCTTCTCGACTACATATATTCAAAATTTTCAAAGTTGATTACAACGAGATTAAATAGCGATTTATCTAGTCAGGCGTTTAAATTTAGCGCGACAACATATGCTAACAACCCGAGCGGGACTTTCATTCAACGAATTATATATGACCCGCAAAATCTCATTGGTTCACTAACTAATGTGGTTGAAGTTATTTCAATTGCAATTGAGCAGTTAATTATTTGCGCATATATTTTCTACTTGAATTACATTGTTGGTTTGGTGTTCGTTATAGGTATGATTTTATCCCTTGTTATTGAACGAATTAGAGTGCGACTTAATGTAAAATATAGGAAAATTTCGAATAAAAAATATGACAAAATTCAATCTCTCACTACTGAAATTGTAAAGAGTGAGCGCGATGTGAAATCACTTAATTTAGAGACATCGCTTAGCAAAGTTTCGTCTAAATATTATGATGATCACAATGCCTTTGAATATAAGAAAAAAACAATCAATAATTCCCTAAATCAAACAAGAAGTATAATCAATAATATCATTACATACGGTGCAATGATTCTTGGAATTGTACTTTTGGAAAAGAGCCTTATCGTGTTCTCCACCTTTATGATTATCATTAACAACCGCCCTAGTTTTAATATGTTAATTTTCAATTTAAGTTACCTATTTGATATTAAATCTACTATAGATGTCTATAATGAGCGAATATTTGCACTCTTTGACCCGCGCAAATTCCCAGTTGAAGATTTTGGTTCAATTAAACTGGATAAAGTTAAAGGTAAAATTCAGTTTAAAAAAGTCGGCTACGCATACGAAGACAAATTACGAAATAAAAACGACTTAAATAGCGAACATGACGAAAGCAGTTCAATAAAAAATAAAAAAGTTTTAGATAATCTCTCCTTTACCATAAAACCAAACACAACTGTGGCTTTCGTTGGAAAATCAGGAAGCGGAAAATCTACTATTGTGTCCTTAATGTCTAAAATGTATAAAGTGGACGAAGGCGAAATCTTAATCGACGGCGTGAATATTAACGATTTGACGAAAGAAACACTAAGAAATAATATCTCGCTTGTCAATCAATTCCCTTACATTTTCGATATGTCTATCCGCGAAAATTTACTTATGGCTAAGGCGGACGCAACTAATGAAGAATTGAATTCAGCGATTGACAGGGCATATCTAAGAGAATTTGTAGATACTCTCCCGAACGGCATTAATACTGTTGTCGGCGAAAGCGGAATTAAACTCTCTGGTGGGCAAAGGCAAAGGCTTGCAATCGCGCGTGCGTTGCTTAGGAAATCTAGTATTATTATATTTGATGAAAGTACTAGTTCGCTCGACAATTACGCGCAAGAATATGTGAAAAAGAGTATTGACGATTTGAAAGGAAGTAGCACTATCGTAATAGTTGCACATAGGCTTACTACTATCAAAAACGCAGATGTGATTTTCTTCCTTGATGAAGGAAAAATTATCGATAAAGGAACTTTTGATGAGTTATTTGAGAAAAATAAAAAGTTTAGAAGTATGTTCCTTGCTGAAAATATATAAATTTGACATAGTCTAAAAATTTTACTATAATATAATATGCGAATTAGAAAGGCTATCTTTCCTATAATGCTCGTTATCTTACTGCTCGCGATGATTTTGCTAGCAGTTTTTGTTCGTTTCCATAATGAGCAAAAAGAGAGTGCGCGTGTTCTTGGAACATGGTGGTGGAATAGCAATCTTGATGCAGAATTATATCTTGATTTTGCGATTGATAACGGAGTAAATGAAATCTATTTTTGTGACGGAGATCTAGATGAAAGTACGACTGAATTTATCACGCGCGCGAACGAAAACGATATTAAGGTATTCTACCTAACAGGTGAAAAAGAATGGGTGAATGATTATTCATTAGCGTATGCAGAAATTGATAGGGTACTAAATTTTAATAACTCCCACCCTAATGCAAGCTTTGCAGGCGTCCATCTCGATATTGAACCGCACCAATTCGATGATTTCGAACTCAATCGCTCTACCCTGATTTACAACCTTATTGATTTGGCAAGCAATTTAAATGAAAGATACCCTGAGTTGCGTTTTGACTATGACATTCCGTTTTGGTTTCATGACGAAATCGAGTATGCAGGCGTTATTAAGCCTGCTTATGCGCACATGATTGACATAGCAGACCATGTTTTTATCATGAGTTACAGGGACAGCGCGGAAAAAATGTTGGAGTGCGCGAGCGAGGAAATCGATTACGCAACGACGAACGGAAAACCACTGATTTTATGTGCGGAGACTTCTCAAATAAAAAATGATGACGGGACGGAAGAACCTGAAATCACATATTATGAAGAAGGGATAAGCATACTAAATAGCGAATTAGAAAAAATAAGATCCACTCTACCCGCCACCTTTGGTATATCCATTCACCACATTTATTCATGGTATAATTTAAAAAAGTGAAATACAAAAAAATTAGACTTTTAAAGGTCTAATTTTTTACTGATTATTGAGAATTTTTGTGTCCGTATCTTTTAACCGACACCGCCGTCCATTACACTATATTTATCTTTGTTTTTGCGATGTTCCCAACTATCCCAATCGTAATTTTCGCTCCACATTGAAGTTGATGGTAGGCGCATATCTCCACTATCATGAACGGAAGAGCGAATTCTCTCTGCTCTAGGTTTAATCTTTACCTGTTTTTTCACATATCTAGTTTGTACACGATAACAAACTTTTTCACCATCTAACGCATATTCGACTTCGTCAACATTGTTATTCACCATATTTCTTATCATTGTTCTTATTAAAGGTTCTCGCATATTATTCTCCTTTTAGTATTATACCGATTTGATTTAATTTTGTCAAGGTCTTATGTTTAAAAACTTTAATGTCACATTAATTATGTTTTTAATATGCTAGTATAATAAAAACAAATAAGTATAAGATATTATTAGTCTATTATTTAATGGGACATTGATATTAACAAAAAAATATACAACATTTTTACAATTTATATTATATCTTTCGGCAAAGATTGACATCTAATTTAAATTTATGTTACACTTAAGTAAAATTTAATACATATAGGGAAAATATGGAAGGGATTAAAATTTTTTTTTGTAGGTTCTCAAGCCTTTGAAGGTCCACACATTTTAGTTATAGTGCTATGGGCTGTAATAACAACTTTATTAATACTTTTTACTTGCCTTTTTGCAAAGACGGAAAAATCAAAAATAATAGTGATTAAAATAACCGCAGGCATTTTGCTGTTGGCTACAATTTTGTCTAGATTTATTTATAATAATTGGAAACCTTCTCTTATAGATTTCCTTCCAAATATATTTTGCAGCACCATGGGATTTATTACACCTTTATTTGTGCTTTTCTGTAAAAAAGATAGCAAAAATTTATATTATGCACTTTTTGCAGGATTCATAGGCGGAATTGTGACGCTTTTTTCAGGAGAAGATATTGGGCAAGAAAAGGTCTTAAACACATTTATTAGTTACTTCTATCATGGTTTAATGGCTACACTTGCAATGTTATGCGTTGCTGTTAAATATTGCAAACCAACACTTAATAAAGTTCCAAGATTATTTGTCGGTCTAAGTATTATGGTCGTTTACGGAGTTTTCTCAAATCAAGTTTTTGATTATTCAAATAATATGTACTTAAATTCGCCACTCCTTGAAGGAACTCCTTTAACTTGGTGGTTGACCGGTATTTTAATTATTTGCCTTGCCATTATTATAGGTCTTATCTATGAGGCAATAACTTTAAAGTGGCACGAACAATCTTTGTATAAATGCTGGCGCTCGTCTGTTAATTATTTCAAATCATTAAAAGTGAACAAAAATCAAGAAATAAAATTACAAGAAAAAATCCAATCACAAAAAATTAGCGAACAAAAAGAAAAACAAGAAAACCTAAATAGCCCTAAATAATTAGCAAATAAAAAACTGAAAGGTTTACCCTTTCAGTTTTTTGGTGCGTCCATCAGGATTCGAACCCGAACTAATGGTTCCGAAGACCATTGTGCTATCCATTACACCATGAACGCATGTTATCCAATTTTAATATTTAGTGATTTACCAAGGAACCATTATTTCCTATAGGGCTCCCACAAGCACTCGTGCGCAGTGGGAAAGCGTAGGCAACAAACATAATTAGAGTCTGTGAGTATACGAACAGACGAAAGTAAAGTGCAGTTGCCTAGCCGGTTCCGAAGACCATTGTGCTATCCATTACACCACGAAAGCAAGTTTGATTGAGATAATTAATTATATACTAGTTTATAATTAAACGCAACTAAAACTCGCGTGAGAATTTGTTTGAACGCGATAGGTGAAGCAACAAGTAAAAGCATGAGTTTGCGTAAATTTATTCAGCAAACGATTATATACGCAGTTGCTGAACTACACCGCGAAAGCAGATTTGAAAGCAAGTTTATTTTAAATATATTTTATAAATTAAATTTACTGACTATCAATGTAAAGCAATAAACATTAAACTAAGATAAATTTTTATTTAAATCAATGCAATCGATTTTTATTTCAATATCTTTAAAAGAAAAATGTTCTAATGCCTTTTTATAAATATTTAGGTTAGTTTTAAAAGACAACTCAAAATTTTTATCCGGATTAAACAAGGTTATCTCTACTTTTACCTTATCATTTTCCCTTTTTAATTCTATTTTCTCTATATTATAACTATACTTTGACTTATGCTCTTCTTCAAGTAATTCTGGAATGTACCTAGAGCGTGTATAATCCATCTTATCCGCCATGATTAATATCCAAGCGACATCATTTTTAGTCGAATAATCAAAGCTGGTCTTTTCATGTTGTGTGATTGCGTCCGCTACAATTTCAATATCTTGTCTTTCCAACTTATTTTGCAAATAGGTTTTAGCAAAAACTGCGCTTTTTTCGTGGTGAGTTTTGCGGTCTTCTAACCTACCGACATCATGCAACAAGCATGCAATTAAAGACAAATACCGTATATTTTCACTACATTCAATTACCTCACATATTTTATTAATGTAATTCAAAACGGCATTTATATGTAGCATACCATGGTCAATCACATAATTGATTTTACGATTGACTTCATCGTATAAATTCAAAATATATTCGTCATTTTTTATTTGAGTGTAAACTTGTTTTAAATTTTCCGTTGTCAAGAGCAACTCTCCTATTTAATCTCCCAAGTGATTGTTACATTTGCGTCGATTTTTATATCTTCGACATTTAGGCTTTCCATACTTGCGCTCGCTTTTTCTAGCATATTGTACCCACCGTCGTATGCCATTCTAACAGTTCGTGGTCTATAAATATTAACTTCGCTAAAACTATGGTCAATCGATAAAATTTCGCCCAACGTAACTCCCGCGCTTTTTGATAAAACTTCTGCTTTACTTTTTGCATTAGCAACCGCATTTTTAAGGGCTTCGTCTTTCATTCCTTCCACATCGCCAACTTCAAAATCAATAGTAAAATTCGGTTCTGCCATACTGTTAACTATGACATCTACACAACGCGCTAATTTCTTAGTATCATATTCGAACTTAATTTTTAATGCATGGCGAACTTCGTATTTATCGAATATATACTTTTCTTCCATGGATTTCTTTACATATTTATTTACTGCTTTTACTTTGAAGTCCATTGTCGTAATTGACTTCTCATCAAAGCCCGCGTTAATTAGCGAGGACTTTAATTTCATAACTGAATTATCCGCAAAGGTCATAGCCTTTTGGTAGTTCTTATCTTCGCCTAAAATGGTCAATGTGATAACGATTGTATCTGGGCTAGATTGTGCATTTCCACTACCTGTAATTCGCAATACTCTTTTATTTTCGTTCATATTTTCTCCTCTTAATTATGATTATAACTTTAGCAAAATTTCGATATTTAGTCAATGTGATTTAAAAT
>CASFFG010000013.1 GCA_949293905.1 uncultured Christensenella sp.
TAAAATATTATAGATTTATAATTTTTTTATAAAAATCTTAATATTTTAATTAATTTTTTATTTTTTTAATTATAATTTATAAATATTTTATACTGCAAAAATATGATTACCAATTTGTGTTACATACGTTGTTGTATAAATCCATTTACTCGTCGCAGTCTTTGGATTGTAATAGTAGACTGAGCCATATGTCGGGTCCCAACCGTTTAGAGCATCGTCCGCTGCTTGATAAGCAGTTTGATTTGGTTCGAGATTAATTTGCCCGTCGTTTACTGCTGTGAACGCCCATGGCTGATATATTACCCCAGCGACAGTATTAGGAAATCTGCTGTCTTTAACTCTATTTAAAACGACCGCTCCTATTGCAACTTGTCCAGTATAACTTTCCCCGCGCGCTTCTGCATATATCACTTTTGCGAGCAGATATCTATCGTTACTATTATAACTCGATGAACTTGTACTTGAAGACAACGAAATTCCCATTTTTGCAGCAGTTAATGGCCCTACAATTCCGTCCTGTGTTAACCCATATTTTTTTTGAAAGGCTTTTACTGCGGCTTTAGTCTTAGGTCCATTTATTCCGTCCACTTCTCCCGTGTAGTATCCCCATTTTTTAAGACGAGTTTGGACTTCTCTCGTATCAGCAGTTGCCGAATCTATACTATCAATTTGCGCGACCGTTTCTTGTGCAATCGTCTCGCTTTTACTTGAAAGCATATTAGCGACACCCACACTTCCTGCTAAGGCAAATATCCCTAAAAGCAATACTAGTAAACTAATAGATAATTTTTTCATACACTACTCCTTTAAAGAGTGGTTTTAGTTAAAAAGCGCCTTAAACCACTCGACAATTTTAGATTTGTAATTAATTTGAGTAGTGTTTTCAAAATTATTCACAAAACATAAAGGTGGATACATAATACACCACCAATTATCTCCCACAGCATCACCCAGTTCTACAATAACAGCATCGTAATACCCACTCTCTAAGGTAGTATTTGAATACGTACGCGTAGGAAAATATTCGTTGTTTATTTTAACATTGACCGAATAACTAAATCCGTTTTCCAATAAAACTTTTTGACATATATTTTCCATGCTTGAACTTAATTTTTCCACAATATCCACTGCTTCATCTTTACTTTTAACATCACAAAGATATGGCGTTAAGAATTCCACCAAACTATCCTTTATCTCATATTTTATATTTTGGTCGACAGTAGAATTACTATTTGCACGGATATGTAATCGTAGATAATCATAATTATCACTTGTTTTAGGTAGAATTAATGCACCTATAATTATCGCAACTATAACAAATAAAATACACAAAATTTTCTTCATGCATAAATTTTTAACGCAAATATATAAAAAATACGCAAAATTTTGCGTAAATTTTAGAATTTTTAGTTGTTTTTGCTCTAATTCGGGTTTGGTCGTCCAGTGGAAGAAAGAAGTGTGTTCCAAGTATTCCTGCCCACAATTCCGTCTGCCACCAAACCATTCTCAGTCTGGAACGACCTGACCGCCCGTTCGGTTTCCGCTCCAAAAATTCCGTCTAGTAAAGTTATAGGATACAAGTAAGATAACAATAATTTTTGTAGATATAGCACTGCACTATTTCTGCTCCCGCGACGCAAAACATTTGCGGTTGGGTTTAAATTAAGTAGTGCCGTCCAACTATTTCTGCCTACAATTCCATCTTGGGTGAGATTGTTATTGTTTTGGAAATTCAATACTGCCGAATATGTCGCACCGCCGAAAATCCCATCAGTAGCCAAATCGTAACCATATTCATTTAATAAATATTGAAGAAGAGTAACAAAATTTCCAGTATCTCCACGACGAATAGTAGGATAATTCCCTATCTCACGCGCGACATATGGGACATCTAAAAATTCGCATACTCCTGCGCACGCGCCTTCACCTACGCCAAGAGTAAAATTTGGATTAAGCATAAGTTTTGCTTCTTCAAAATTCGTCATAAATCCCGCTTCAATGAGAGTCGCTGGACAATTCACACTTGATAACATACCGACCGAAAGTGTGCCAACAAATCTACCTGGGCGTCCTGTGAACTGGACAACCTTTTCAAATACATCTTCACTGAGTGCACGACTTTGAGACACTTGTGGATTATACGGGCTATAATACACTTCAATCCCTTGCGCAGAATTGAAACTCTCTCCAGACCCAAACGCGTTGTAAGCAAATGTAACAACAAGAGTCACTCCCGCGCGATTAGTTCTAACTACGCGCGTTGAAATGCTCGTATCTGTAAGTTCTGGGTGAACATCATACACATTAAATCCACATCTAAGACACGCCAAAATGAAATCAATTTTCGCCTGTCTATTAAATTCATTTTCATAAAAACTCCTGCCAATATACGGCATAATTGGCGTGCGCTTGCCCACCGTCGGCGGATTTATTCCATGTTCATCATTTGCTCCAATTAAAAAATCACTCGCTACTGCCATTGATACCTCAACTATTTTTATGTTAGACAATAAAATTTTGTGAAATTATCATATAATAAAAAAAACTTATTAAATCTCATTACTTAATCTTCATGCAAATCAATCACGCGAATACATCATAAACAATATCAAAGCAATAGAATAAAAATACCCCAGTAAAACCAGGGCTTTTATTAAAAAATTTTTACAATATTATGTTTTTGATAATTTACATTTCTATAATTATTTTTGATTTAATATGTAAATTAGGTATTTTACTAAATTATTACTCTAATTCTTTAATTTCTGTCTTCGTCGATAAATGTTGCCATTAGGTCGGCGACATGCATAAGAGTTACTAACGGATACATATACATAGCGTCATTAAGGTCACTTGAAAATTGATTTCTAGGGTCACTGTGTCCCATGTGCCAGTTGATTGCCATGGCTTCTTCGCGCGTCAATTTCATAAATCCACTGATTATATATACCGATTTTTCGCCGTGACCGTATGGTAGAGTATTATTGTACGCAAAATATGGTACTTGCTCCCATTTCCCGTCGATTTTTTGATTTCGATAATCGGTAGTGTATGTATTTACTTTACATATATCGTGCAATAGTCCACATATCGCTATCGTTTCATCGCTAACTTTCGCTTTATAATTTTCCCCGTATTCGCTAATAACAAGTTTCTTTAGTCTTTTATATACATTAATCGAATGAAAACAAAGTCCGCCATGAAAGGAAGAGTGGCGCCTACCAGATGCAGGTCCAGTAAAGAAATCGCTCGAATTTTCTAAATAGTCGAGCAGTTTATCTGCACCGTCGCGTTTAATATTCGACTTAAAAATTTCAATAAATTCGGCTTTTATGCTATCTAAGTCTACCATTAACTCTCCTTATTATATCTTTTTATTTGAAATATTTTTTGTCTTTCGACTAGAAAAACTCGTATGTAAATATTCCTTTGCTCTGCTCGACAGCGGAGCAACTAAGAATTCATCATAAACGGATTTTAAAATCGAATTTTCATAACTAGATTTTATCTGCATATTCGCGTCCAAATTAAATAGCCCGTCCGCACGCTTAACTACTGCGCTATCATTATTAAATTGCTTAGGTTGTCCGCCACCGCCGACACAGCCATTTGGACATGCCATAACTTCGAGCATGTCTATCTTTCGCGATTTAAGACGAGCGAGTATCTCACGCGCTTTTTGAGTTCCAAACACAACACAAAGTTTCAATTTTCGACCCAATAGCGTTACTTCTGCTGTCTTTACATCAGTATACCCGCGAAGTCGTTTAAATTTCAGTAAATCGGCTGGAGGGTTTTCCCCAGTCGTGAGATAGTAAGCGGTACGCACCGCTGCTTCCATAACTCCACCGCTCGCGCCAAAAATCACACCTGCACCACTGCCAGTCGGGAACGCGCTATCAAATTCGGCACCCTTAATAGTTTTAAAGTTTATTTTTTGCTTCTTTAAAAGTTTTCCCATTTCGCGAACTGTCACAACTAAATCACAATTCTTTCCATATAGTCCTGCGAGTTCGGGACGCTTTATCTCAAACTTTTTAGCAACACATGGCGTCATAGCAACAACAAATAAATCCTCAGGCTTAATGCCAATTTTTTTAGCAAAATATCCTTTCAGTACACTCGCTTGCATCGAAATTGGACTTCTACAACTAGATAGATTCGGTATATATTCAGGATAAAAAGTTTCCAAAAATTTTACCCATGCGGGACAACAACTAGTAAATTGTGGAAGAACGCCACCCGATTTTACTCGTTCGATTAATTCGCTCGCTTCCTCCATAATTGTCATGTCTGCGCCGAAAGTCACATCAAAGACATAGTCCGCACCTAGTTTTTTAAGGCTAGCAACCATTTTGTCAGCGACAAACTCGCCAGCAGGAAGGTCAAACATTTCGCCGAGAGAGACTCTAACTGCTGGACTCGTCATAATAACCACTTTCTTTTTAGGGTCAGCAATCGCCTGCATAAGAGTAGCACTTTCGTCCTGCTCCGTAATTGCGTCAGTAGGGCAGACATTTGCACATTGTCCACAATTTATGCACACTATGTCTTCGCTATCATATTTCCAATAGCCCGCAACACCAATCTTTTTTGCGCAGACATCTTTACATTTTCCACATTTTACACACTTACTCTCATGTCGTTTAATGCTAGGGTTATCGTGTGCGATAGGCACACGAATTTCGGCGAATTTATCCATGATTTTCTCCTTAGTATTAATTTAATTTCTTTATCTCTTTATTTGCTAAATAATCTTTTACACTAGTAACCGCACTTGCAACTTCGCCCGCTCTTTCATAAAAACTCTTCATATTTTTAGGTCGAGCAAATAGCGAAACGTTATATGCTTTTTTCAAATCTTTTTTAACCTTATATCTAGTCGATACATCGTCGTCGCTATCAAATAATAGAATTAAGTTTTCTTTTTCGTCAAACGAGATTCCACGCTCCTTAATTAGCACACATACCGGTTCGAACCCGATACTGCACCCGACCGCAGAAACTGGTATACCCGTAATCTTTTCAATCATTCCGTCATATCTTCCGCCACCGACAATCGCACCAGAAAACCCATCTGTATACATCTCATAAATTGTGCCAGTATAATACCCCTGCCCACGCACTATTGAAGTATCGAATTTTATATCAAATGCATTTTTTGTGAGCATATTTAAGTTATCTAGAAGGTATTTCATTCGAGTAATAACCGCTTCTTCTACACCATATTTTGAAGTAACATCAAGCCCGTTTGTTATCAAATCGTCCAAAATTTCAATCAACTTATTGATCTCAGCCGTATCAAATCCCTTTTCGATAAGTTCCATTGTGACACCCGTAAGCGAAATTTTATCGATTTTATCAAGAGTCACGCACACACTAGAAATATCTTCCTTTTTAAATCCTGCGAACAACACTAGACTATTAAGTATCTGCCTATCGTTCACTTTTACAGTGAGATTTTTAAATCCAAGTCGAGTGAGCACTTCAATACAAGTGTTCATTAAATCAAGTTCGGCATTTACGCTATTATCTCCAAACACGTCAATATCGCACTGCACGAATTGTCTATTTCTTCCCTTTTGCGGACGCTCAGCACGGAAGGCATGTCCTATTTGTATTGCTTTAAACGGAGTTGGTAATTTCTCTCGATTATTTGCGTAAAAGCGAGCGAGCGGAACGGTCAAATCGTATCTAAGCCCTTCTTCTGTAATGTCATCAACTGTCAAATTCGGTTTTGTTAAATCAAGTTTATCACCACGCTTGACGGTTTTAAACATAAGTCTAAGATTGTCCCCACCGTCACTCGAATTTAAATACTCAAGGCTCTCTAAAATCGGGGTATCGACTAAGTTATATCCATTTTCGGTATAGCAATTTAGTATCGTGCGTCTAACATTCTCACGCGTTCGTGCCTCTTTCGGTGCATAATCATAAGTCCCGCGCACTGGATTATAGTTCTTCATAGTTCTCCTTTTTATTTTTGATTATACATTAAACTTACCTTAAAAGTCAAATAGATACGAAAAAGAACATAAAAAAGACCGACTATTTAGTCGGCCATTAGTCGCTAGAAATTTTCACTTCTCCACATAAAATGTCATTGTATGAGTATGTGTTTATCGCACCGCTCTCTATTGGACAAGACTTTACAGTAAACACACTTGTATACACATTTTCAATACGCGCGCGGTAACTGGAAATTTTACGCCTACCACGATTAATGTATAAATTGACTTCCTGACCCTTTAAATCGAGAATTTTTTGCTTAATGCTATCTAGACTATTCGGCATTTTCTTCATAGTTCACCCCTAAATATTTTTAGCGAGCGAACAGAAATTAATCAAATCTTACAAAACTAGCCAAAATTAGTCATCATCTTCGTCATCGTCGTCATCATCTTCATCGTCATCATCGTCGTCGTCATAATCATCGTCGTCATCGTCATCATCATCTTCGTCGTCGTCAAAGTCGTCATCGTCGAAATCTTCGCCCATATCTTTACTTAAATCGTCGTCGAAGTCGAAATCGTCATCTAGACTATCCTGTTCTTCCGTTTCGTCGCGGTCATCGTAGTCGTCATCTTCTTCGTCATCATCGCCGTCGTCATCGTCCGCAATATATTTGTGCCAATCATCAAGTTCTTTTTGAGAATCTTCGCCATCTGCACCCACACCTAATTCTGCACGACATGAATCGCAAATCTCTTGACCGCTCTGTATGAAATTAATCTTACATACCGGGCAAAGTTCAAGGTCGCCAATATCGTCTTCCGTCGACTTAATCAACTTCATTTCCTTTTTACATACATCGCAGTATTGGTCTGACTTTTTGATGTAGTTTAATTCACAACGCGGACATAAAATCCAAACTGGTTTTGTAGACTTAGCCATAATTACTCCTTTTCAAATTCTACAATAGTATATATACTCAAAAAAAATTTGTCTACTAAATATTAAAAATTTTTTAATTTTTTTTGTGATTTTTAAATTGTAAAATTTGTAGTGCACTCATTTTAGTTAATTTATGCTGGTTTAACATAGCCTTTTTATAATTTTGCATGAGAAAAAAAGAGCCTAGGTTCTCTTTTATGTCTTACTTTAAATTTTTATGAGTTTATGCACCTTCGATTAGCATTTTGTCTGCAACAAGAGCAATAAATTCGCCATTCGTTGGTTTCTCATTACTAGAATAAACTTTTATCCCAAACAAGTTATTAATGTTTTCAATCTTGCCCCTATTCCAAGCAACTTCAATCGCATGACGAATTGCACGCTCTACTTTGCTAGCACTCGTATCGTACTTCTCCGCGATAGTTGGATAAAGTTTCTTTGTGATAGAATTTATAATCTCTGGGTTTGCTATTGCAAGTTTAATTGCTTCGCGCAAAAATTGATAACCTTTAATGTGCGCAGGTATGCCGACTGTTATAAATATGTTTGTGATTTTCTCTTCTATATGATTAGGTGACTTTGCATTAAAAAATACTTTCGTATTGGTGTTATCCGCACCTAAAACATCATGAACTCTATCTTTTAATGTGCCGACATCAAACGGCTTAATGCAATAGTATTTCGCGCCAAGATTAATCGCCTTGTTGATAAATCCATCCATAGATAGCGCAGATTGAACTATGATTTTACTTTTCTCGCCAGCCACACTTTCTAGTACCTTAAATCCGTCCATACCTTTTAAAACTATATCCATAATGACGATATCTGGTTTGCGCGTTCTAATGAGCGAAATTAGTTCTTCTCCGCTAGTAGTTGTCGCTATAACTTCAAAATTTTCGTCATTAAAATTCTTTCGTAATTCATCTAAAACATTTTCTTCTTCATCTGCTAAAACTAATGTAGTTTTCTTCATATTCACCCCTTTTTAGTGTATTTTTAACACATAAATATATTATCAAATTTAACCGGAATTCTTATATAAAAATTATTTATTATTTTAAATATATTTGCTAAATTTCCTCTTAAAAATAGGTAAATTGTCGAATTTAAAAAATATATAAATTAAAATTTATACTATTCTATTTTTTTAATAGTTTTGAGTGAAATTTGTATTAATTTGAATTAGTTAATTTCTCCTTTTTATTTTAATATTTTTATTCTTTTAAAACAAAATTTCGTAAGAATTATTTATTTTACTTTACATATTATATAGAAAGAAATATTTAAGTCAAACATTTGCCGTGTGTAAACGCGCTAAGATTAAATTTTTTCTTTGTTAAAATTAGATAAGGAGATAAAAATGACTACACAAAAGGCGGTTGCGCTAAGAATTTCGAATTTACTAGTAAAAAATAATATGTCGCAATATGTTTTGTGTAAGAAAATTGCGATGCCTGAAGAGACTTTGCGCTCAATAATAAACGAAAGATATAAAACGGTTAAACTTGATACAATAATTCAAGTGTGCGACGGCTTTAATATTTCAATTCAAGAGTTTTTTGATGATCCACTATTTAAAAGGGAAAATTTAGATGTCGATTAATTATGTAATACATTCGCGAGATAAAACTTCTCGCGTTTTTTTATTTCCATTTATTTCATATTCTTTAAATTTTAAATATTTTATAATTGAAAAAATCTAGCATAAAATGAAAAATATTTCAACATTTTTGCATAATTTAAAAAATCGAAATATATCTTAGTTTAGGGGGTTATATGGCAAATAACGAAAGTGTAAAAATTACTTATGTAAAAAATCTTAATAAACTCAATTTTAATTCGACGATTAGCGTTCCAATAGATTCTAATGTAAACATCAAAACAATTCTTAATGTGGAGAGTTACATTTTTGATACAAAGGTGGACGCGGGCTCAAATAAGGCGGTCATCAGCGGGAAAATCGGTGTAAATGTACTATACATCGATACTGATAATATGACTAACACGATTAATGATTCACAAAATTTTAGCGAGAGTTTTACTGACAATGCTATCACCGCAGATTGTTTTATAAGTCTATCTAATTCAAACGTAATGTCAAGCGTGCTCTCTACGGACGGACTATTAAAAATTAACTGCGATATATCTATTGAACCTATCGTGTATCTAAACATTAATCTGCCGAATAACCTAATGAATTTTGAAAATATGATTGTAAAGAAGGACGAGGTTTCTACCACCACTATTGCGAACACAGTCAACACAAGTTTTACTTACAACACAAATATTGAAACCAACATGCCGATAACTAAAATTTTGTGTTACAACTCGCATTTTTCGTGCGAGAATGTAACTCCGCATGATGACTATGCACTCGTTGAAGGGAAACTTTTATCTAAACTGGTGTTCGAAAGCCAGTCCGGAGAAGATAGCGCTATTAAAGAGATAGTAAAATGCGAAAATATTAAAAGTGAGATTAGCATACCCGGACTAAACAGTGAAAATGTATGCGATTTTACTTTCTCGATAGATAAATCTAAAACCAATATCTCTACTGAAAGCGATGACGGCGAAAATGTTGTAAGTATTGAGAATACGATTTGCGTATGCGGAGTTGTCATGAACGCAATTTCGCTCGATATTGTAGACGATATGTACAGTGCAGAAAATGAGATTGACATAGTAAAAACAAAACGCGAGTTTAACAAGGACATGATGTGCAATAGGTACGCAGACACCGTCGCAGGCGAGATAACTCTACGCGACGATGAGACGGCTATAGACGAAGTTGTGTCAAATTTAAACGCGCAAAGTGAGATAACTAATAGTTACATAAAAGACGGATATGTCTATGTCGAAGGGGTTATAAGTTCGCGCTTAATCTATATTGACGAAAATAAAGAACTAAAACAAAAACAACTCGAACTCCCTTTTGTAATTAACACTAAAATCTCATTAGAACAGGCAGATTGCATGCATACAAACAGCGAAATAGTAGATAGCAAAATCCGTGTGCGTCGTGGTAGCGTAATTGAACTCGAATATTCGCTACTTATAACAGTTTGCGCATATATAAAAACGGACGCCGAAATGATAGATAATGTTACTATTGGAAAGAGCCTGGATTTCGGCTCAGTAGATTTCCAAATATATGTCGCGCACCCAAACGAGAGCATGTGGGAACTATGCAAGCGAATAAAATCGCCCGTAGACGAAGTCATGAAATATAATAAAAATCTTCCACCAGTCATGCAAGGTGGCGAAAAGGTAATCATTAGAAGATAAAATTACTTAATATATTTTAACCTTTTATAATTTTAGGCTAACTAAAATATCTCTAACCAATAAAAAATAAAAATTAGTAAAAATGCACTACAAAAATAGTGCATTTTTCCTGTTAATAAACTTTTATAAAATATAAACTCTGCTGTTTAATTATTATTAAAATGTAGGTTATTATGGTTGTTTTAAGTTTATGCTTTCTTCCCTTTCATCTTGTAGATTTTCATGTGTTTCAATTTGATACTCAAATGAATATGTTACATTTTCGCTGTAAACATAAAAATTATAGGTGTTTCCGTCAAAGTACCATGTAATAGGTAAAGATAATTCAGTTTCCACTTTAACTAAATCATCAAACGAAGAGACTCTTAAAACTGGCACTTTACTTTTTAGTGGAGCATCAATTTTAACCAATATATCATTATATTGACTTAAAATCTTTTGAATATATCTTTGAGACGCTTTCTCTCTTCCCGCCTGAACAACCGCTATCACAATCAAAGTTATAATTCCTAGTGCTACTATATCTGCTAAAAAACCAACCACAAGCCAAAAATAATTTACATCATTATAATAGGTTATTTTGGTCTTATCTATCTCTCTATTTTGAGAGAGTGTGTGGTCAACGCTCATCGTCCCACTTGTTTCAATTGGAAAGTAACTTCTCATTGTATCATAGTAGGAAAAATTTTCCCCAGATAATGTTCCCACACAACTTAGTGTATACTCAATCTCGACCGTCCCATAGCAAGTAATTCCGTCACATGATGCTTGGATTTCACTTAGTCGGGCGCATAGTCTATCATAGTCGAATTCCACTTCTTCATTAAGATAATATATCGAACTAGAATTGTCCGCATGACCGCTCTCTTGCAGATAATACTCCTCACCATTTTCAGTTGCATTTTCTTCCAAAATCACGCCTTCCGATCCATCAACAATTAGGGTTGCTTTTATTTGTTTTGTGTAGTCCACGTTATAATTCGTGGTATAGAAATTTACCGAATTATTGAAATCTATATGAACAGCGTCCACCAGACTAGACACATAAAAATCGCTAACATAATAATCTCCACTATTATTGACAAAGACATTATTTTCTTTTAATTTAACTTTATCTGTTGAAGACCTGGACAAATTCACCTGATAAACAGTGGATATTTGAGATAGATTAAAGTTCCTAAACTGCACTAGCAAAATAGGTATACTCGCTAAAATCAAGAGTATTGCGACACAAACTAAAACATTGAATAAATATCTATCTTCCCGTAGTCTTTTAATAAATTTTCTCATAATATCCCCCTTATTGCGTCATTAAACCATATTGTAATATACCCTATTTTTGGAATTATCAACTTAACTGTTCCATAAATCTGTTCTTCATAGACCACCCAATTATCTTCCGTATTGTTATTATCACCTTTTGTGATATAGTAGGTCTTACCATTTTCGTCTGTGCCTATCCCAACTATTCTATGCACGACATTTATTCCTTCGTTTTCAAACTGAATAATTGAATCTATACCATAATCTCCATTTTTATCCACGACTACGATATCTCCGCGTGAGAAATTCGGCACCATGCTATTAGATAATATCACAATCGGTTGATATGGGAATATCCCGCACACGAATCCTACGAATAATATCAAGCATATCATCGCTACAATAGTAAAGTACGGCTTTCTTTTTCTGTTTACGCGGACATCTTTAACTAGTTGTTTGTTTGTATATGTGTAATATAAAAACACATAGCAGACCAACGCGCGAAGAGAAACAAATAAAATATTATAAAACCAGTTAAATGCGGGTAAAATTGGTACGATATATAAAATCGCTGTTGACACTAATTGCCAAATTAAAGTTGATTTAATTCCGCAATGTTTCATTATGAAATTTAGTAGAACTTGCGATATGATACATGTTAAAAGTGTACCGAATATATAGTTAAAGTGTATCCCTGTTGAGAAACTTTCAATTAGATCTTCTATGTCTAGGAAGATGCAAATCATGGTAAGAAGCACTATAAAAGATTGAAATTTTGAATTAGATGATGAAACTAGACTACTTCTTATCATTTCATACGCAACTAAGATAAAAACGAAACTATACTCATTTATAATAATCCCTAAGAATGTCCTATTATATGGTGATCGCGCAAATCCTGACAAAAACCCAAGCATAAAGTAGAACGAAGTGAACAGTATTATAAGAGTCGTTATCCGTATTGCCTTCTCATCTTTTTGTTTTATTGTAACATTTTTCCTAACATAAAACCAGCCTATCATAGCAATTCCTAGCCAGACGACAGGTTTAATGTAGTATATATAAATTTCGCTCAATGATGTGCGGACAAAGTCTTCAACAAGAACGATGACTATGATTAAAAGACAATAAAGTAAATTCTTTATATTCAACCTTCTCATTATGCACCTATTCCCGTGACAACGAAAGGATTACTCATAGAGCCACCGTCTGCACTATTTTCTCCATTTTTTAGTGATAGAATGATATTACTTTTAAGGTACATTGCAGGGCGGAACCACCTTCCAGCCGAACTCTTACCAGAATTGGCATAATCATAATCCTGCAAAAATACTCCCTGATTTGTTTCATATGCAGTAGTCGTTATCGTGTCACTTCTTGCGTGATCAGTTATTAACATCTCAAAGTTAAAGTTGCTATCTATACCCGCGGTCGTGTCCGATATCCAACCTGAAAAGACGGCAGAATAGTTACCGCTATTATGGTGGGTAACATCAGTACCTGTGCCATCATTAAACGAATTAGATAATAGATTAATCTCTACCGCGCTAAGTAACCCTAACGCAAACCCGTTAACCATAATTGAATTTGGTTTGACCCCTTCGGGATAATAGAGAGTGAGTCCATCAATTCGCATTGGGGTTATATCCCAATATGCTGATGTATTTATATAATTTGGATTGATATAATTTACATTCGTCGTTCCATTTAAGGTTGGACTTGTCAAAATCGAGAGATAACTATCGTGTTCGCCATAGCCTGTGTTTAGATATTGAAAGATTACACTCGCTGAGCTTGATGCGTTACTTAAATTCACTGACTGCTTTGTATTTATAGCCTCGCCTGCTTGTGCTTGTTCTTCGGTAATAGAAACCTCTGTTGGAAGTTCCACCCAAGACCTATTGTTATTATCCCACGATACATCGCTTGGTGTGCGCTCTCTTGTCGCCTTAACTATCTTTACTCCGTATTCAGTAAAACCAACTATTCTCCAATATTCAGTTGCGTTTGATGAAAATACTAGGTAATTATTAACTATTGCTCCTTTCTCAGCCTGGAATATTGAGTCAAAGCCTAGTCCGTTCGCAACAGTCGCAGTCGCACCGGTAAAAGAATTTGATTGAACGAAATTCGCATTCCCACTATTTGCGTTCGCAACAATATCTTGCGCTGTATTACCCGAAACTTGCCCACTTATAATAGCAGTCCCCGAGAAATCAATGCCCTGATTAAAAAAAGAATAGCCATATTGAATTGAACATAGGCATATAGTCGTAATAACCATAAGACAAACAGCCCAATTTAATGAACTCTTCTTTTTTCTTCTTCTCATATTTAATCCTTAAATTGTAAAATTAAGACGATATAAACTCCATTTTACTTTATAAAATTTATTCTACACTGCTTGTGTATAATTTAGTGTCCAACTAAGATTAAGTGTTGTAGTTGTAGGTACGCTAGTGCTCGTAGAAGCCCACTCAAAAGTGAATGTGAAAGTATGAGTTGCGCCTGTTGTAAGTTCAGTACCCGCAGTAACTCCGCTATTGGCAACAAAATTAGCAGTAATATCAGCAGGGAGTTCTGTATTTCCTTCATCTGCAACTAGACTTACATACTCTGCTGTGATTTCACCAGTATTCGTTACAGTTACCGTCGCTACAATCTTATCCCCTGGCTTATTAAGAGTCAAACCAAAATTTATTGTATCCTTTATACCACTTGAGCCATCTGCAATCGTGATATAGTTGCCTGTACTACCAGATGTTAGTACGTCGTCAACTGTAGATTCTTCTTCGTCCACAGTAACATTTGTGAACTCAACTTTGAAATTCGAATCAATGTTACCAGTACCACCAAAGTCCAATGATTGAGATAGATAAGCATAACCTACGCCGAGAAATACAAAGCAAGCAATCAAAAGTGCGATGAGAATAAACTTTTTACTATTCCTTCTTGATTTTTCCATTTAAAACCTCCTAACTGTTTTTATATTAGCACAAAAACAGGGGTGTTTGTCAACTTATTTTAAGCATTTATGTAAAATATATCCCATTTTTTTACATAATTTGTACTAAATATTTTTTAATATAATTACTGTATTTACATATTTTTTTAATAATTTTTTATTTTAATCTTCTAGACATTTTTCTGTTAGCATTAATTTCTTATTTTCGCAATCCAATTTACATTCAATACCATACGGAATTATTGTGATAGGACTTGCGTGGCCAAAGTTGATATTATATAAAATAGGAAGGTCTGGTCGTACTTTTCCAATAACTTTTTTTAGCACTTCTTTATATTCTTCATAATATTTTTCGCCCTGCGGTTTTCCAATAATTACACCATTTATATTTTCAATTATTCCGTAATTAATTAGCGCATGGATCATATCTTCAAACTCGCTTGGAGTAGGTTTTATTTCACTCGTCTCAATAAATAGAATTTTACCTTTCCACTCTTCTTTTTTTGGGAAAAGGTCATATTTATCTGCTAAAACCTTTGTATTTGCACCTAAGTCATGATCGCCTTCGTACCACTCATCTTTAAAATATCCTAGCATTACGGAAATCATTTCTAAGTTTCCACCCAAAAGTTTTCCTTTAACAACTCCTTTGCCTTGCAAAAGTTCGTAACCTTTTGAGTCTAACTTTGTGCGCTTTTCTCGATTTATATTCTTCTCAACCCACGGAACAAAATCGTCGCACCAGTACTCGCTCGGCTTAATCTCGTAGTTATCTAAGTTTTTAAAAAAGATATCTAAAACCGCATTTTTCTCGTAGTCGAACATCTTCTCATATTCGCCGAAATTGCACATAATATTCGGGCCGTAAAAAGACACGACTCCCGCTTTGTATAACATAAAATGATTTGTGGTTGAATCCGAAAAGCCCGTGAAAATTTTCGGGTTGTTTTTTATAATATCAAAATCAATATATGGTAGCAGTCGATAAGTCTCTTCCCCGCCGATAGCACAGATTATTGCCTTAATTGATTTATCTTTAAACGCGTCCATCATATCTTTTGCGCGTGCTTCTGGGTGCTCAAATAGATATGTTGAACCTTTAAGTGCGTTCGGCATAACAACAACTTGCAATCCAAATTCTTCTTCAAGTCGCTTCTTTGCTATATGGAATTTATGAATAAATTGTTTGTCCCCTAGCATTCCGCTAGACAAACTCACAACCGCGACTTTATCTCCCTTTTTTAATTTCTTTGATTTTAACATAATCATTCCTTTATAATTATTTTTTATTTTTTCTTCCCTATATATAACAAGTGGGAGGCTAATCCTTGCAATGTAGGATTTTCGCAAGTCGCTAGGTGGTATTTTTTGAAAAACTCGAATTCTTCATCGGTCATTTTAAAGTTTTTCCTATCTTCTTCTATGCTCATTATACTGTCAGTCGAAACTAAATTTAAGGGTTTAAAAGCAAGGTTTTTAAACAATTTTTTAAAATCTTCTATCTCAAAACCTGTGAAACCTTGTTCTGGGAATTGTCTAGGTTTAAAATCCTCGGTAAAATTTTCTTTAATCTCATCTACAATCGATCGATAACCTTCCATACCACAATCATAAATAAAGCTGTGAATAGAAATAAATGCAAACATTAAAATTCCATTTTTTGTGCATACTCTCAGCGCTTCGTTTATTGCTTGCTTTTGCTCTTTTTCGTCATACAAATGGTATAGTGGGCCGAGTACCAGCACCATATCAAAACTATTATCTTCAAATTTTGATAGGTCTAGCGCGTCTCCTTGATAGGCTTTTATATTTATAATTCCTTTTGCGTTCTCTTTTAAAACTTTAAGATTAGACCTTACAGGTTCAACTGCGGTCACATTATAGCCCTCTTTTGCTAGACTAATAGAATACCTACCTGTTCCTGCGCCAACTTCTAAAATTTTCATATTAGATTTTAGATATTTTTGAATATAATGCATGGTGGTGAAAAACTCTAATTGACCATGTAGTGACCTAGTCAATCTAGTATCTTCGTCCGCTTTGTCATAAATCGACTTTAATATCTTTTCATTCTTATTCTTCATAATTTCCTTTTTGATTTTTAAATTTTAAAGTTCAATTTCTTCGTCTAGGATTGAATAATTTACAAGATCACAGCGAGAACGAAAATTAACATCTCCTGCCTTGCGTGCTATTCCCTCAAAAGTCATTCCACACCTTTTCATAACTGCTTCACTTTTAGTATTTTCAGTGTCGCATCTGGCTATAATCCTCTTGGCGAGTTTGTTTAGTTTAATGTATTTAAACATTCCCTTGATACATTCTGTCATATAGCCTTTCCCTTGATAACTAGGATTTAATGTCCAGCCTAGTTCAATTATTCCACCTGCTTTAGAAGTTTTAAAGGTAATGCTAATAGAACCTATGACTTTTTTCTCGTCTTTAAGTTCAATAGCAAAATCTCCATATCTATTTTCAGTCTTATATTTTTCTTTTAAAGAGGCAATACGGGATTTTGCTTCTTCCACACTCTCATATGTTTTATATACCAAAAACTTTGTGACTTCCTTATTACTTGCATATTCAAATAAATCTTTGTAGTCCTTATCTTCCCATTCTCTTACAATCAACCTTTCGGTTTCGTATTTGATTTTCATTATTTTTCCTTTTAAATTAAAATTTTATAAATTCAATGCGTCGGTTATGCGGGCGGATATGTAGTCGCCGGCGGTTTTTAGGTCGACTTTGCCTTTAATGATTTCGTCAACTGCGCTGGTTATCGGCATCTCGACTTTCATCTCTGCACTCACGCGGTCGTTATATCTCTTTTGTAGTTTCAAAAGTGCTTCCGCCGTCTTTATTCCTTCCACGCTTTTTACATTGATATATGGATTTAAAACATTTTCGTCCAATGTGTTTTTCTCAACAATTAGACGCCCGAAAGTTAGATTTTTACTATTGTGGTCGAAAAGAGTAGCCTGGAAATCGCCTAAAAACGCAAGTCCAGAAGCACTAAGTCCATCTCCGCCGAGTGCGTCAATAAATCTTCCCAACTCTCTAACGCTAGCCGACATAAGCGGGCCTTTCTTTTGCTCATAACCGCTACCTTCCAAAATTCCCGCTGCTATTCCTATAACATTTTTTGCCGCCGCGCCGAACTCTGTACCCACAATATCGTTACTATGTGATACATCGATTACACCCGGACGGCTTAACACCTTTGTAAGTCGCTTTGCGTACTGCTCACGATACGCGCTCACTATCATATTAGTAGGTTGTCCAGCAACGATTGATTGCACATGTCCTGGTCCTACCCATACAGCGATGTTGTCCTTTTTTACGCCATTATCTAGCAACACTTCGCTAAGTCTTCTACCAGTGCTTGCTTCAACTCCCTTCATTGCAACAACATAATGCTTATTTTCGTATCCCTTAATCTTCTTCACATTTTGCATAAGGTCGTCAAGCGCCTGACTTAAAATTGAAATGATTATGATATTGCTATGCGTAACTGCTTTTTCTAAATCGTGCGTGAAATTTACATTCTCGCTCAAGGTCACAAATTTATTTTTGCGAGTTAAGAAAAGTGGATTTTCTTTTTCTTCCACTCTCTCCCAAACTAACACATCATAGTTCAATTTACCCATGCAGAAAGCGATATTGCTCGCCCATCTGCCAGCACCAAGTATACTAATCTTCATCTTCCACGACCTTTTCATTATCTATTGGTTTTGTGATAGGGAATAAAATTGTTTCCCTAATATTTTCTAAGTCTAGTAAATGATAGATAAACACATCTATTCCAAACCCAATACCAGAAATAGGTGGGAATCCATGTTCCATGGCTAAGATATAATCTTTATCATAGTCCATTGCCTCCGCATCTCCGCGCTGTTTTGCTCTCGCTTGCTCTTCGAAATTGCGTTTTTGTTGTATAGGGTTAACCAACTCGCTATATCCTTTAACCATCTCTTGTCCATCGATTACAACTTGGAACATCTCTATAATTCTATCGTCATCATCGCTATATCTTGCGAGCGGAACGACATTTGGATAATTATATAATACGGTAGGTTCAACTATGTTTGGTCTAATTTTACGCTTGTAGACTAAGTCTATAAGTCCGCCGACGGTAAATTGGTCAGACATTTCAAATTCTTCTAAAAGTTTTTTCTTCCTAATTAGATTTTTGAATTCGTCCACATCTGTTATATCTAGAACATTAGTACCTATTATTTCGTTAACCTTTGCTAAGAAGTCTATTCTAGGGAACTGTTCAGGCAACTTTATAATTCTTCCGTTTGCAGTAAACTCATACTTGCCGAAAACGAATTTGCACACTTCTCTAAACATTTCGGTATAAAATTTAATGCTGTCTTCAAAGTCCCAGTAGGCCGCATAACTTTCTAGCATAGTAAATTCTTGCAACTTGTCTACTGATATGCCTTCATTTCTAAAATCTTTTGCGAATTCATAAATCTTATCGAAACCGCATGCGATAACACGCTTGTGGAAAGTTTCAGGCGAAATTCTCAAATTCATATCAAGGTCAAGTGCGTTATGGTGCGTCTTAAATGGACGCGCAAGTGCACCACCTACTGCGTTTTGTAAAATTGGTGTTTCAACTTCCAAAAATCCGTGTTTATTGTAAAATTCACGGATAAATTGCATAACCTTAAAACGAATCAAAACAGCATTTCTACTCTTCTCGTTTGAGATTATGTCGAGATAGCGCTGACGATAACGTGACTCGGTATCGGTTAATCCATGGAATTTTTCAGGTAGTCCGCGGAGAGCCTTAGATAGTAAAGTAAACTTCTCCACTTGTACGGTCAATTCGCCAGTCTGTGTGCGCACAAGTTCTCCTTCAACCCCAATAAAGTCACCGATATCACAAAATTCTTTGAAGTATTTAAGCCTATCTTCGCCTACAATACTCATGGAAAGACTAATCTGCACACTTGTGCGGATTTCTTTATTAAAATCGATTTCAAAGTTGTCCCCGATAGCATAAAGACGCGCGAAAATGAGTTTACCGAAAGTGCGCTTAAATATCATTCGCCCAGCAACACTCACATGAGTGCCCAACTCGTAATTTTCTAAATCATGAATTTCGTGAGTCTTGTTGTATTTCGCCTTATACGCCTTTTCTCCCATCTCTTCCAATTTCTTTACTTTTGCGACCTTAATATCAAATTCGCTCATTTCATTTTGTTCCATAATTTACTCCTAATTTTAATTGAATTTTAAAAACTCTTTGTCTTATTATTTTTAAAACTAATTTTTTAAGCCTTAAAATCTTTAAGCCTTAAATAAAGTTAAAGTCTTAATAGAAAAAGTATATCTATTAAGGACACAAAAGTCAAATAATACGCAAACATTATATTTATATAAAAAGTTTATGTGTATCTATATAAAAAATAAAAACGACTTAATTTTTATTAAGCCGTTTTTCTAAATTTTATTAAATTGAAATACTGATTTTAAACTGAGGCATTATCCGTTTTTTCTCTAGCCATTTTTAATCTTTTCGACAAAGCATACGGAAATTTTTCTGCTATCTCGTTCACTTCTTCTTCGCTAAGTTTATGGTTTGGAAATAAATATCCGCTGCGGTGGTCGTCATCATAACCGTTTTTCTTCTTATAAGCAGCCCAAAGATAAATTGGATATATAAGATAAATATCTCCAGTCTCTTCATAATATCCAAAACCTGCAAAACATCCCGCCTCATAATACGCTTGTGGATTTTTCTCATATAAAATAAAAGCAAAACTGTAAAGTAAAGCAAAAAAGAAAGACTAATTTCGTCCTTCTTAAAATCGATATTTTAAATCGTGATTGCCTTATTAATCTTATAACTTTGCTTCTTCGGTTTCTACTTCTTCTGCTTTTTCGTCAAGATCAATATTTCCAAACGGCGGAATTGCGCGGTATTTTAGTAAACTCTCTTCATTATACAAGTCTTTATCGTGCAGTCTTTTAATAAAATCGGGATTTTTTGATTTAAATTCAGCAAGTCTTGTGAAATTGTCCTTAAAATAAGTTTGATAAAGTTTGCCTTTTTCTCCCTCGCTTAAAATTTTATCGATATCGTCAAAAGTAAGTATGTCCTTCTTCGTTATGCGCATGATACAAAGTACTAAATCATAAAGTTCTGGGTAAAAGCCTGGATAAATAATATCTACTCTTAGTTTGTTTAGAATTCTTCCAAAAAGCGACCTATTTTCATCTTTATAATTTCTTTCGCGCTCGCGCGAGTGAATTGCAATAGTATATGCCTCTTCATACGAGATTTCGTGTTCGTTTTTTAGCTTATCTTTCCAACACACCATATCGTGTTTTAGTGCTCTTAAATGACTACTGAACTCATCATATGCGTCGATTATCTCATTCTCCATAACTGCTCCTTATTTAGACAATTCCCCCTAGAAACAAATGCTTTCAACTTTTTAAACTTTATGAATAATACTACTTTTTAAAAATCGGTTTGATTACAACATGACGCTTCTCGCCTTCGCCAGTAGATTCTGTCGTAACGTCATCGCGCCCTTGCAAAGTGGTATGCACGATTCTTCTATCGTATGCGTTCATAGGGTCTAAGTGAATATTACGCTCAATTTTCACTGCCTGCTCAGCGACTCTATTCGCCAAATCTATGATAGATTGATTTCTATTTTGCTTGTACCCGTCAATGTCGAGATACATACGCACTGGACTCTCTCCACGCGTTTTTAGTCCACTAAGTAAAACTTGGATCGCCTGAATATTTTCACCATGGTAGCCAATGAGTTTCCCCACCTTTTCGCCTGTGATTGAGAACGAGATTTCGTTTTCACCTGCGGTTGCATTAACAGTTGCGTTCTCGTCCACTAGTTTTGCAAGCCCTGTTAAGAACTCCACTCCCTTTGCTTCAAGTCTAGCGGTATCCACAACTCTCTTAGGCTTCTGGGTCTTTTCAACCTTAACTTGTTCTTCACTAGTTTCTACTTTAGTTTCGTTATCTTCAACTTTACTTTCTTCTTCGGTTTCGATTTTGTTTTCTTCTTGTTTCTCGTCCTTTTTTTCTTCTCCCCAAGTCAAAATTACTTTTGCTTTCTTAAAAAGTCCGCCATTTTCAACAACTTCTACTTCGACATCTTCGCGCTTCATTCCGCACTCTAAAAGTCCGTTTTGAATCGCTATTTCTACGCTCTTTCCCGTCGCTTCAATTTTCATACCTTCCTCCTAGTTTTATTTTTTGTAATTTCTACTATATTCTACAACTTCAATATCTCGCGATTTCTTTAAGACTTCGCTATCGCTCATCTTATTGTTGCGTTTGCGAATAATTAGAGAAATTATAGTGGAAATAAGCGCTGTCATGACAGAGTTGGTTATGATATAAAGCGTAAAGATTGCGTTTGAAGAGAGTGCGAAGATTAACATTGTGATAGGAATAACCACCATCATAATTATATTGGCTTTATTCATCTTTTGACCTTTAGGAAGCATAATTTTCGCACTTAGGAACTGGGTTAAGAAGGATACGAGTACAGCGAGAATTATAAGTCCATAATATCCGTTTTGGTCATTACCATCACCGATAATTGCAGACGTTATATCTTCATATCTCGCTTGTGCTTCCGCCCGCTCAGTCTCATCAAAATTCATGTAATTTGCATAATCTTCAAAACTTACAAACTGGCTAGTGTTAGTGTCCGATTTCCACACATTTTTCACCCAAAGCCAACTATTTTTCGATTTCAGTTCGTTGTATTTGTCCACTACCACATCTAATATATAAGTGTTTTGCTCTTCTTCACTAAGAGTTGTGTCTACTTCCGCTTGTGCGCTAACATAAGTGGTATCTAACTCATGGTATGACGCATAAAGATTTTCTTCACCAAGTGTACGGATACTACTAAATAGAGTAAAGAATATTATGAGCGTAACAATCATAGGAATTAGCATGCTTAAACACATACCGCCCATGTTCAGTTTATACTTTTTATATAATTTACTCGTCTCTTGATTTAGTTTTTCCTTATCGTTAGCATACTTTTGATTAATTGCATTTAACTCAGGTTGCATAGCGGACATCACGCGTTGTTGCTTTCCACTTGATACACGCTGAAATACATCAATAGGAATAAGTATCAACTTTAAGCAGATAGTAAAAACGACTATCGTCCACCCGTAGTTTACGATACCATTCGCAAAAAAGTTTATGATATTTGTCCACATATTGCCACTTAGTAACATGCCCACACTATTTAACATTTCCATTTATAATTTCCTGATAAATTTAATTTCGGTAAATCGATTCCGCCCGTGTGGTTCGGTCTGCATTTTGTTAGTCTAATGAGAGTATACACTCCACCAATAATAGCCCCAAACTCGCGAATCGAATCCCACGCATATTTACTGCATGTTGGGATAAAATTACAACTCTTTCCGCCCTTAATATGAGTTAAAATTCCGCGATAAATAGCAAGCAATCCTAAACATATTAATGTGAGCGGATAGGTTAGAATATAGTAAAATTTAAACATTTTTCTCTCGCATGAGATTATTCTTTTTAAGTAGTTTTAACAACTGCTTTTCTATATCTACACTCGTCTTATCTTTTGCGCTCGGTTTTGCGGTAATCACATAGTTTTTCACAGCAAACGAGTCAATATTTAGTCTGCATGCTTCGCTAATAATTCGCTTCACTCGACTACGAACAACCGAATTTCCGACCGACTTAGATACAGAAATTCCAATTTGAGCGTATGGTTTAAACGCCCGAACAAAATGAACAAAGAAATCGTCCGCATGCGCGATTTGACCTTTTTTGTAGATATAGTTAAATTCCTTTCGCTTCTTTAAGCGGTTAACTTTTTTTAACATACTAAACTGTTAATTCTTTCTTTCCCTTATTTCTACGGCGCTTTAAAACTTTACGACCAGCGGTAGTCTTCATTCTCGTTCTAAAACCATGAACTTTATTGCGCTGTCTTTTCTTAGGTTGATAAGTTCTCTTCATAATCTTCTCCTTTTTTTGTATTACATAGGTTGCGTTTACGGGTTATTGCGAATTCGCAATTTTAAGGAATAGCAAGGGCAAAATTTAGAATAAAAAATGGCCCAATACCATATGTTAAATTTATTTTAACAGTTATTGAGCCGTTTGTCAAGTCTATTCTAATTAATTTATCCTTTTAAATATTAAAAACTAATTTTAGACTTAATTGTCATTAATTAGACAAATTCCATCAATTTTTAGACTGTATCTTCCACGCGAACATTCTCACCGATATATGATAAAAGTAGATTTTTAATTTCTTCTATATCTAATTCGATATCATCATTTCTCTTGCTCTCTTTATAATATGTAGGGAAATTTCTAGTAGAAATTCTATTTGAACCCGAACTTGAATCGCTCTCTATTTTTAATTGTATAGACTTTTTTCTAAATACGAGTGAAATTAATTCGTTAGATTTAAGTAACTTGTCATAAATTTTTTTGTACTGCTCATCTGTGAAACGAATTCCTTTTATTTTCTTTTCTCTTAATCCGTTTTGTAGTCCCACGAGTTCAAAAAAGTCACTAAGTTTGGAGTAACTAACCGTCCTGAATAGACGAATATTATTTTCTTCTCCCTTCTTTCGCTCGTAAATTCCTATACTTATCTTATTGTTGTCCACCGAATTGTATTTTGGGCGAACTTCAAATTTTACCGCGTTAGCACTGTCCCAAAGTTCGTGAAAAATGGGATCGTTAAAGTTGTCCTTAACATGTCTGTAATACGCGCGTTTTACTAGGGTTTGTTGTGTCATACTCTTTCTCCTTTTAATTTTCCCACATAAAAAGAAAAACTCAGCATTAAACTGAGTTTTTCAAATATAAATACAAAGAAAGGCTAGAATTTTGAATATCGATGTTAATAACAAAATTAGCCTTCATGCCGTACTCCTTATGTTAAGTATAACATAATTAAGAAATAAAGTCAATGGATTTTTCATTTTTTATTTATTTAAATCAATCTGCTTATCCACACCGAGTCGCGCGTAAATATCATTAATTATTTCGATGTGCGCGGGGCGTAAAACTCTATTTTCTACCACATAGTCTAAGATTTCCTTAGTCTCTTTAACAAGTTTTTTCTGCTTATCCTTGGATAAATTTTGCATATCCATCAAGTTGGCCATTCGGTCACACAACTTTACCATTAAAGCATATGTGGACATAATAGCCATACGCGTCTTTAAATAGTTTGCCTTGCCTATAAAATGTGAAAGTGAGTCAGCAGTGGTTAGTTCAATAACAATACTTGCTACCATCTCGCCAAAATTATCAAACAATTCGCGATATGAAGTGTATGTATCTTCAAGTGTGTCATGCAGTAGTGCGGACGCCACTAGCGCGTCAATATTTTTAGAATATGGTTTATACTTTTTTATTAAGTTGGCGACAAGTATAGGGTGGTTAATGTACGGCGTAACCCCGTCCGCGCGGAATTGTCCAGCATGTTTTTTGCGCGCAAATTCTAATACATGGTCGTAACTTAAATCCATATTCTACCCCTTCAACCCGCGCGATTGTCTATCCATATCTTCAACTACGATATCAAATATCTCGCCTAAGCCTGAACAATATTTAAGAACTTCCCATGGCTCATTTGTGTGGAAATGAATTTTAATCAGTTCGCTATCTCCAACCGCGATTAAGCAATCACCCTTAAAATTTTTAAGAAAATAATCTCTAATTTTGTCTTCATCTAGACCTTTCCCTTCAATTAGGAGTTGTGTATCATACCTAAAATCTATCATATTTACCTTCCTTTTCTTCCTTCCTTTGAATAATTAAAAAAATTAATATGTAACTATATACAAAAAAGAATAGATTAATTCCTTTTTTGTGTTTATCCAAGTATTATCTCAAAATTTAAAAAAAAAGTAAAGCGTTTTACTTTACTTTCTCTATAACGAAATTCTCGTTGATGCATACACAATATCTTCACTATAAACATCTGGTGTTTCAAATCTCTCAATACCGCGCTCACGAATTACATTCGCTAGCAAGTCTATACCTACCGGCTTAGGCACTATCTTAGAGCCGTCAACACTAGTAGTATAATATCCGTTTGCAATATTTATATCCACTATCCCTGTTGTCCTAGATTTTGTCTTAATCTGTTTACCGGTCTCTCGGTCAAATTTAGGTTCTTCTTTAATGTCAAAGATAAAGTCCTTTCCATTATCCGTTAAAAGTAAACAGTTGTCAATAGTCGCTTCCGCCATAATGTAACAGTCATTGGTAGGGATATACCCATCAAAATGTGCAGAGAAAACTTTCTTCATAGGTGGTTTTGTCTTTATCATTTCTCCACGACGCATTATCATTTGCGGAGTGGTATAAGCGTCCACCATGCGAGCAACTTTTTCTCTTCTCTCTTCCTTTTCCTTATCCGTCATAGGTGCATGCATAAAACAGTTTTTAATAATAAAATACTGACAATCTTCTATGTGTTTGTTCTCTTTATACACCGATTCAGTGATATATAGTCTAATTTTATCCTGTTTCACAAGAGTAAATAAATACCACAAACTGTTTTTATGTCTATTTAATATAATATCCTTAGTAACAGTATCTCCCATAATATTGCCGAAATTGAAATCGTCGTCCATCACCATGTCGTCCGTCAAAACTCCACGATTCTTTTTCTTGTAAAAATACACAAGGTTGTCCATATATGTTAGAGTCCTAAGGATATTTGAGTCTATTGCAATATATATTTTATTACTTTTTGTCATTTTTACCCCCGCGTCGCTTACATTTGTTCTTGTCAGCGAATTCGAGATATTCGTCTAAATCTTTTTTTCTATCCGTGGTCAAAAGCGAATTCTTAATCTTTTCGTCATTTTCTTGAACCTGTGAAATAAACGCGTCGTACACTTCGTCAACTTCTGCTTGTGTAAGTTTCTCTAAATTCTTAATTTTTCCCATATCTTTCTCCATAATGCTATTTTAATATATTATTCAATTTCTGTCAACCCTTAGATTATGCTATGTTATCTTAAGATTTAAATACTTAATGCTACGAAGTTTTGTATTGACATTTTTAGAAAGTCTAAGCAAATATTTATATCTCTGCTTTACGATTTTAAACAAATTTAATAAAATTTTATCCAGTCAAACTAAATATTGAAATATTTAAAAACTTCGCTTGGGTCAGTCGGTATATAATTTTTCCTAATAACTGCTGTGTCAACTATGCGCTTTTTTATCTCTCCATTTGAAATCACTTGAACTTTAAAATATGGATATTCTAAGAGATTATCTACAATAGTATTAATCAGTGTTTCATTGTTTATATTTAGAAGATATAAGTTTAGATTAATTTTGTATTTTTCTAAAAATGCGTCGAGAGAATCGTATCTACCATCTTCAATGTATAGTTTTGCGCCAGAATAGTTCCCGCGTTCAATGGTATATACTCCCGTAAAAATATTATCATAATCGAGTTCGGCTCTTAATTTTGATTTAATCTTCTTACACCCAGACTTTTCCATAATTGATTTTATGATTTTACTAGTGAGATACGCATATGCTATCATGTCCTTATCGCACTCAGGAGTTGCATGAGCAAAAACTTTTTCTAGCATTTTTTCGTTCACGCTAGAAAGTTTAACATCGCAAATAATTTCTTGCGGTTTTAATTCCCGCTTATCGCTTTTTAATTTAGCATACTCTTCCGCTGTACAATTTTCGAAAAATTCAACATTATTTTCGCCAATTTTTGCGGTAGTTGCCCTATTTCGTACTATCATATTTTAATTCTACCATAAAACCCATATTTTTGCAATAGGCAAAATCTAATTCCTTGACAAAAAACTCAAAACAACTTAAAATGTATTTGTTTAAGCGGAATCTCAATATCTACTTAGCAAAAACTCGTGTAACCTTCAACATTCACGCTCAACACTTATCTCTTGCGAGAACTGGTTAGAGCAAGATAGAGGAGCACTCGACCGAAAAGCCTACAATTGCGCTGTTTATAAGCAATTTGGCATAAGGTCGCAGTGCGACGAAACATTCACACTCATCTTAATATTCCGCGAGCACTGGTTTCGAACGGAACTAGCAGTGCAACCGAGTATAAGGCTTATGGTTGCGCCGTATACAAGCAACCTAGCAAAAACTCGTGTTGCACCGCGCGGTTATGGCGAAATGGCAGACGCGCGCGTCGTAATTCGACCTTTTGGCGATTTGCTAAACGCAAATACTGCCCTTTTGGTCGATTACTCCTTATCCCTATTTCAACTTCGTTAAAATAGGGGACCCGTTAGTAAATCTAGCGCGTCCCAAGTACTTCTAATTATCCAATATATTAATTTATTGTCTTCGTAAAACGAGCGGTTATGGCGAAATGGCAGACGCGCTAGATTCAGGTTCTAGTGAGAGCAATCTCGTGCAGGTTCAAGTCCTGTTAGCCGCACCAAAAAATGTGCTATATCAAACAGCACATTTTTTACTCTTATTTTTTATTTTTTCTTTCTTCATTCTTCTCTCACTCAGATTATTTTTAAAATAAGAAATAAAAACGAAGAAAGAAAAGTTGTAGTTTCCTATTTATGAATAAAATGAATAAAACTCTACAAATACCAACAATTATGACAACGAAAAGAAATGTTCAATTCAGGTTTTTCTCTTTTTATTTTGAAATATCCATAATTTATGTTACAATATTATTAGTTAAGGGAGCAATTTATGAAATATCAATTGTTAGAACTTCGTTCAAGTTTGTTAAATGATGAACTTTTTAATATGCTACAAGAAATACCAAAAACTGATGAATTTGGTCAAACTAATGAATATTATGGAAAAACACGAAAAGAGATAGTGGAAGAAATAAATTCAAGAATGAGAGTAGCATATTCTTTAACATTAAGTCGAAATGTATTACCAGCTGAAAATTATATTTTATATGTGAATGGCAAACCTGTTTGTATTGGTGGTCTTAGATTAAAACTTAACAATTATTGGAAAAGGCATAGCGGGAACATTTGGTATAAAACAAGACCGTCAGAACGTGGGAAA
>CASFFG010000014.1 GCA_949293905.1 uncultured Christensenella sp.
AGCCGTTTTTTTGTTTTTTAATAATTTTATTCTTGCAAATATTTTTAATTATAACAATAAATTTTATTAAAATTCAAAAAATTTTTATTAATTTTAATAAAATATAGTATTTTTTAGTATTTTTCTATAAATTTCTAATAATTTTTGTGAATTTTATTTTTTAATTAATTTTCCTTTTAACTAAACATAGACTATTCCTCCTATAGTTTCACTCTCTGCCCTCACACTAAAAAATTTCTAATAATTCCTTATTAGCGAAAATGAGCGGACTATAAGTTTATGAGCATTGGGCGGAGCGCAACTCTTACCTTTTACACTGGGGTTCCCGTAAAATGAAATTTTATGGGGAAAGGAATAACCGTCCATTAGGCTTATGATTGCGAAGTATTACAAGCAATCTAGCAAAAGGACGAGTTATGACGTTGCGCGGGAGAATTGGGGGGCGACGACCCCGAACTCATAAACTAATTGTCCGCGAAGAATTTCGGTGTGTATTTACTATCCGCACTTGATAAGTCTTGAGTGTAACAATTCATCATATTTAGTTCTAGCGCGTGGTTTACCACTCGTTTGTATTCTAGCGGTGTAATTTTTCGATTTATCTCTGGGAAATTTACAGCGTCATATCTCGGCTCATACTGACTCATGATACTGACTATTGTATCCTTTCCTATCTCACTTGCGATAAAATCTAGACAATGTAAACTATCTGCAGTGTGAGTTGGCAAGACTAGATGTCGAATAATTATTCCTTTTTTCATAAGTCCGTTTTCAATTATATCTTCAGGCACAATTTCGCGCATCTTTTTTATTGCATGAGAAGCAAAATAGAAATAATTTGGTGCAAGGCTATATGTCTTTGCAAGTTTATCATCATAATATTTTAAATCAACTAAAAATACATCTACGAGTCCGCTAAGGCGTGCTATCGTTTCCGCCTTTTCATATCCACACGAATTCCACACAACTGGGATTTTCGGTTTATATATTTTAAGAGCGCTAATTATCTGTTCGGTGAAATGAGTTGGCGTAACAAGATTGATGTTACACGCGCCCGCTCTTTCCAACCGCTTAAATATCCACACAAGATGTTTAACTGAGATTTTTCTACCCTTACCACCGCGACTAATAGGATAATTCTGGCAGAACGCACAGCGCATATTACAGCCCGTAAAAAATATCGCTCCACAGCCCTTCCTCGTACCGCTAATAATCGGTTCTTCATACTTATGGAACATAACTTTACTAATACGGACAGCGTCGCTTTCCAAACAAAATCCGCAATTTAACTTTCTATCCACCCCACAATCACGCGGGCAAATCGTACAAAACATATTCATATTTTATAAAATTAAAAAGTTTTGTCAAGTCGGTGTTCTAATCGGGCGGACAAGCAAATAAAATATTAGTGAGGTATGTTATGAAAAAGAAAATTTTAGTTTTACTTATGCTAGCAATCGGTATTCTAGGCTTTACAGCATGTGGAAATACAAAAGTTAATTTAGCCGACTATTTAATCGAAAATCGGGAAAATCTATTCACAGCGCAGGACGACCTATACTGCGTTACTTATTCAAGCGGAACACGTGAGATGAATTACGCTCTCGACGGGGTGAAAAACGAGATGGAAGATTTTGGCATTCTCACTCTCTCTCGCTTAAACGGAAACCCTCTCGCAACCGGTACTTACACGTACATCATTACAATAGACGGTGAACAATACACTGGCCATCTTGAAAGCAGTGAAGTGGATAACTCATACTCGACAGATGTTGGAGTTAGAGTAACTGACGATGCCGTTATAAATGTCCAAATTTCGTTCACAGGTTACAACTTTAGCAGTGATTTAACCAATGTGTCATCTTCATTTGCTGTCGACGGAAGTACCGCTCTCAATATCGCAAATGAAGAGTTAAGTGAATCATTAACAAATATCCTAGACGATGGTGCTCAAATTGAAACAGTTATGAAGATCGTTAAAGATAGTTCGAGTGAAAGTTCTTCTTCCTACTGGTATATCGGTGTAGTATCGAACAATGGAGATACTTTAGGCATATTGATTGACGCAAATTCGGGCGAAATTATAGCAAAAAAAGTCTAGCAGCCGCTAGACTTTTTTCATATCCATATCTTGTTAAAATGTATGTTATCGTACAGATATAAAACTTAATCGTCTTAATCGTATTTAAATAATTTTACATAAATTCGATACAAATTAATATTATTTATGATAAAATAATGATAGTTTAAATTAGGAGTAAAGATGAAAGAAAAATTAATGCATAAGGGCTTATTGATAGGCTTTACACAATGGCAAACAACAAAAGCATATCCAATGTTTAAGGAATTTTTTAAGAAATACGATATTCAATTAGATTTTCAAAAGATAGATGAATATGTATTGTGTGTTGGCAATGGAAAGTTCAATTTAGATATAAGTCAATATGATTTTTTAATTCAATTAGTTAAGGACCAATATATGTCATCGTTGTTTGAGATGATGGATAAACCTTGCTTTAATAAATATGGTTCTATGGCGATGTCGGACGACAAGTTTTTGACTTATGTAAAACTATTTTCACACAATATTCCTTTACCACGAACACTATCCGGAAATACCGATTTCGATGGATTGCAAATTGATGGTTATAATCGAAGCGAATTGTTTGTTGATAGAATTGAAAAAGAACTCAAATATCCTTTTGTTGCTAAGCCCACATTTGGTTATGGTGGAAGAGGTGTTAAAACTATTAGAAACAGAAATGAATTAGAACAACTTTTAAAAGAACAAGGTCAAAACGCATATATGTTCCAAGAATTTATTTATGATAATGTTGGGAACAATATTCGTTTGGTTGTTGTTGGCGGAAAAGTGATTTATTCTGTTTTAAGAAAGGACACTGTGAATCTTAAAGACAATACACTAGGCAAAGATGATGAAGATAAATTTGTAGCCACAAAGGAACAGGTTGAAATTGCTGAAAAGATTGCTAAAATATTAGGTTTAGACTATTGTGCAATTGATTTCTTTGATACCATAAATAAAAAGCCACTTATTTGCGAAGTCAATGCAAATCCGGGAGGTATTGAAGATTATGAAAAGATTACTGGGGTTAACCAAGCCGAAGAATTAGTAAAATTTATCGTGAACAAAATTTATAAATAAGGCAAAATCCCAAAATATGTATAATATTTCAGTAAAGGAGAGGAAATGAATTTAGCAGAAATTAACAAACGAATTGTAGATAGGAGCGATCTGTTCTATTGGCAGGCTGAAAGGCGCGTGACCGAAGAGGAAGCGGCTATGCTGTGGAAAGATAGACACTCTAGAATAAAAAACTCACAACTAATTTATAAAGTAAATGAATGCTTAATAGATGATAAATGTGTATCGATTGACGATGTTGACCCCAAAAAGCAAGAAGCAAATGGGAGCGTAAATTCTAACCGAGTTGGACATCTGCAAAGTGGGAAGAAAGTCATCATTCGTTGCCACCCCTATGGAGTTGAAAACGGATATTTTTATGTGGAATCTCTTGTCGCAAACATGCTTGTTCAACACGGATTGCCTGCATATCACACCTATGCCATTCACGACTGCGAGAATGAAAATGATTGCGCTTTTCAAGTTATTGAAAGAATTGACGGAACGAACATTGAAAATTTCTTGAAAGAAAACCCACACAAAGAGCCACAACTTGTGTATGAAATGGGTAGGACTATGGCGCAAATCCACAAAATTAAAGTGGACGGATTTGGACCTTTCAGCAACGAACTTGCAAAGAAATATATTTTAAAAGGTGTCCATAAATCGCTGTATGATTCTGTACTCGCTGGACTGGATTTCGATTTACAAACGCTTGTTAAGTACGATATTTTGACACAAGAAAAGGCTCAGCAATTCAAAAAACTATTTGAAAACAGCAAAAATTTATTATCTTGCAAACAGGCAGTGTTGGTGCATAATGATTTTGCAGACTGGAACTTGTTGACAGATGGACAAACTGTAAATGGCATTTTGGACTTTGATGAGTGTGTTGCAAGCGACCCCGTAACAGATATTGCCTGTTGGAGTTTGTTTTTCAAACCTGAAAGATTAAAATATTTTCTTAATGGATATTTTTCAATCGCAAAGAGACCGGATAACTTTGAAGAAAAATTTCAACTTTTAAAGCTTAGATATTCTTTATCAAAGATGACACTTCGAACAAGACGCTATACTTATGAACCAACTGAATTTATGAAAAATATGATTAAGGTCGGCAAGCAAAGTTTGCTCGATGGCGAAAAATTTTTCGAATTGGAGAATGAACCTCACAAACAGTAAATTTTACGATTATATTTCTAATTATAACCAACCTACTGAAAACTTTTTTCATACCAAATTAAAAAACTATAATAAAAATACTATTTAAGTCTAAAATCTAACTAAACTTAAATAGTTTTTTAATAAATTCCTTGTTGTCGTCAATCAAATTAAAAATATCAATAAAAGCGACATCTAAATCTTCTTTCTCCAACAACTCACGCGCACGAGTGACAAAGTTGAGCCCATTATATCGAATAAATTTTAACTCAAATGGCGCGATATTTAGTTTTAAATCGAGAATCTGCGAGACCGCTTCCCCTATAATAGAAGAAAACATAGTAAAAAATTCATTATGATAATTACATTTACATCGAAGTCCTAATGCCCAACATAATTTACGCGCGCATAACTCGCGCACCTGCCCTTCAATCGTATCCGCATCTAATTCTTGTAAATCTATTTTCAAAAACGCCCGAACTTTATTTAATATCGATTCGTTATTATCTAAACTCATTTCCACCTGTTTTTTCCCATACATAATACAATTATAGTTGCATTTTGTACAAAAGTCAAGCGTATTTTACAATATCTCTAAATATTAGACACTTTTTGCCACTGCATTCTCTCCCGTTCATAACGCAATTTCATCTCTTTATATTTATTTGATAAATCTATTATGTATTTTTGCTTTGCCTCTAGAGAGAGCGAATTATAATATTTTGTGTCTACCAACTCATTAATTGGATTGATGACCACCTCGTCACGCGAAAGGATTTTACACACTCTTTCATACAACTCCTGCTCTTGAACACCGAAAGTAACTTTTGAGTACGGAATTTGCTCAAAGACAGAGCGTTCCTTATTATAATTTCTCATTCTGGTCTTTGCGTCGCGCGCAAGAAAATATAGTTTACCTTTAACTCTTTTTCTCATAATTACCCCCTATGATTTTAGTTTAGTACTATTAAAAATTTTCACAAAATGTTTCGTTTGTAATATCGTGTCGAAAACGCACTAGTTTTGTTATAATTTGCGATATATTACTCATATAAAATCAATAAAAATCTAAAGTAGCAAAAACATTATTTCCAAATTATTGTTGCAAAAATATTGCGTTTATGCTATCATTATTTAATGAATATTAAGAAAATTATTGCAGACAGCATAGATTACGGCGATTTTAATTTTGAAAACATGATTATCGAGAGCATTTCAGCCGACAAGGGAGATTTCTCTCTCCCATGTTTTTCGCTCGCTAAGGAATTAAAGAAATCTCCAATGTTAATCGCGGAAGAAATTAAAGCGAGTGTTAAAGAGAGCGAGTATATTAAAAAGGTGGAAATCGTTAGCGGATACGTAAATTTCTTTCTAAATATTCCACTTATCGCTGAAACTGTTTTAACTGAGTTTAAAGACAACTCCGCCTTTAAATCGGGTGAAGGGAAAGGTAAAGTCGTATGCATTGACTACGGAAGCCCAAATCTTGCGAAATACCTTCACATTGGACACCTTAAAACCACAATTATTGGCGAGAGTTTGGCGCGTCTTTTTGAGCAACTTGGCTATACTGTAAAGCGACTAAATTATGTGGGCGATTATGGTACTCCGTTTGGGAAAATCATAGGTGGACTTAAACTTTGGGGAAGCATAGAAGAAGTTAAATCGCGCGGAAATGACGCGTTACAAGAATACTATGTACGCTTCAATAAGGAAGAGGAAAATAACCCCGAATTATCACAAATGGCACGTGATATATTCAAAAAGATTGAAGAAAAGGACGCGGAAATTTATCCACTTTACGAGTTTATCATAAATATTGCAAAGGAAGATTGTAAGCGAATGTTTGACCTTCTCGGCGTGCATTTTGACGACTGGCGCGGGGAAAGTTATTACAACAATTATGTTGAAGATACTAGGGCTTTACTTGAAAGCAAAAATCTACTAGTGGATAGTCAGGGCGCTAAAATTGTGGATTTAACATCTTACGATTTGACCCCTGCTGTCATATTTAAGAGCGACGGAACTTCGCTCTATGTTACGCGTGATATTTGCGCAGTACTCAAACGAAAAGCGGAATATAATTTTGATAAAATGATTTATGTAACCGATATTGCGCAGATATTAAACTTTAAGCAGTTATTCAAAATTATGGAACTTGCGGGTTGTGATTTCTACAAGGACATGGAGCACGTTGCATACGGAAGGTTCTCTCTCCCAGACGGAAAAATTTCATCTCGTCGTGGGAAACAAGCAGTTTTGGTTGACCTAATCGAATACACCTTAAACCACGCAAACGAAGTTATTGCGGATAGAAAATTCGAGATTGAGAACCCAGAAGATGTCGCAAAAAAGGTCACTCGCGCGGTTATAAATTATAGTGTATTAAAAACTGAGCGCATAAAGGACAGCGTATTTGAAGTGGATAAGGCATTTGCGTTCGACGGCGAAACCGCACCATATATGCAGTACACCTATACTCGTCTTGCTAGCATTTTAAGAAAGTACACTGAAACTAGCACAGAGTGTGATTTAAGCGCACTGAATGAAGACGCATTTCAAATAGTAAAAATGATTAATTCATTTAACGATGCAATCTCTCTTGCGCTCACAAAGCGCGACCCGAGTATTGTATCTAAAAAATTGATTGATTTATGTAAAGCATTCAATAAATACTACAATTCAACCAAGATTTTAGACGGAAATATAGCGTCAACAAACGCGAAAATTAAATTAATTAGAGCGCTTAAAACCACTCTTTCGGTCGGCTTTAATCTAATTTGTATTGATACACTTGAAGAAATGTAAAAAACAACGAAAATTCGTTGTTTTTTATTTATTAAAATATTTCTATTTACTACATAATCATAGACAAAATACTTCTTTTTTATATTTGCAAATTAATATTTTTGTCTATTTATCTGCATAGTTTTACGTGCAACCATTGAATTGTTGCATTTATTATTCAACAGTATATATATCGCTTGCTGAAACTGTATAGGAAATTCCAAAATTGCTATTTTCGTCCACTTCAACAAGTAGCGAAATTTCATCTCCCGCTTTTACTTTGAACAATAAGGTCTTTATATCATACGCATTAGTTAAATAATATATTTCGTCATTAATCATTAATCCGTTTATAATATCACCCGACCTTATTCCCATTTCATCTGCTATACTGCCGTCGTTAACCGAATATACAATTAAGTCACTAGACTCACTGATTTCCCCGTTAGTAAGAACAATCTCGCGATTATCTAGATAATATCTAATGCCGAGCGATACAGATGTGAGTTTAGCACTAGTATTTTCATCTCCACTCTCATAGTTTGAAATAAGAGTTTCAACCACAGCACTTACATCATCAATAGGAAGTGCATAAGCAATATTTTCCGCATTTGAGTAGTCACTATTTGCTGTACGGCGCGCGTTTACAATTCCAATTAGTTCGCCATCTCCATTGAATAGACCGCCACCCGAATTGCCAGGATTAATAGATGCGTCAATTTGCATAACACGATAACTACCGCTCCTGCCCGCAGGTGTCGTCATCTCAAGCGTAACACTTAATTTTGATACAATTCCTTCAGTAACAGACATTCCGGACGCGTTAGGGTTACCTATCGCAATAGCCGTCTCCGCTAAATAATAATTTTCCGCCACCGTTACCCCACATGCAGAAGAATTTCTCTCTAAGATATCCGCCGTAGGAACTCTTAAAACTGCTAAGTCATAAGTATCACTACCGCCAACATATGTGCATACAAGCGCATCTCCGTCGAAAGTGTATCCCGAACTCGAACTAGAGCCCGTCAAATCTCCGTTATATAATAGTGCATAAACCGTACTTTCAGGTTGCGATTTGGACTCATTATACACTACATGGAAGTTTGTTACAATATAACTATAATCATCTCCCATTTCATAAATTACACCCGCACCAGCGTTGCCTGCCGAAGTATAAATATCCACCGTCGAATTGATAGCCTTTGCGACCGCGAGTTGAGTTGTGGAAGCAGAAGATTCTACCGTCAAATACTCCTTGATGAAATCAAAATAAGTGCCGGTATACCCATTATCCACTAGGCTATTGTATATATCTTCAAGGGTAATTTCACTTAAATCAGTTGAACTTTCCACAGAAGAATCAACAAAATAACTTGTAGAGCCGTCCGAATTAAATAGTTTATAAATCGTGCCTAACTCTTCGCTATTTACCTTCTCCACTTTTACTATAGTTGTCTTATCATTCGTGCATGCGGTGAAAAGAAAACAGCATGGTATAATTAATAATACTAAAAGTATTGACTTTAATTTCTTCATAGTTGTTCCCCCTTATCGAACATATATATTATACCACAACTAAGAAAAATGTAGTATTTTTTATTGAAAATTTTTTTAAAATATGCTAATATTTTTCATGATAATATATTATTGCTAATTTAATAAAAATAAAAAATATTTTTTTATTTTGTAATTTTGAAATAGATATACAAGTCTAAATTTTAAAGAAGGAAATATGAAAGAATTTAGTCATTCACACGGCGGTCATAGACAGCGAATTAAAGATAAGGTTCGAAAAAGTGGTTTAGATGTTTTAAGTGAGCACGAAGTGTTAGAAGTCATACTTATGTACTCTATTCCTTACAAAGATACGAACGAACTAGCACACGAATTAATCGACAGGTTTGGCTCTATCGCAGGAGTCCTAGACGCAAGTAGAAAAGCATTAAAGCAAGTTAAAGGTGTTGGCGAAGAGACAGCGTTATTTTTAACTATTCTTCCACAGTTGTTTAAAATTTATAAACTTAAAAAAGGTGCTAACAATGTATCTATTCTTAAAAATGTGCGCAGTTGTATAGACTATTTTAGACAAAATTTTGAGATAACCAATAGAGAGGTTTTTTACATAATTTGTCTTGATAAAACCTTCCGCGTGATTGATAAGCATATCTTCGACGGAGACAATATTGCAAAAGTAACTATAGACATTAAAAAATTTACTGAAATCATAATTAACCCGGTTGTATCCGCATTGGTACTATTCCATACTCACCCTAACGGAAGCCCAAAACCTAGCGAAGATGACTTGGAAGCAACACAATCTATACTAAATCTGTGTGAAATGCTAAATGTCACGTTCTGCGACCATATCATATTTAATGAAACGGATAGTTTCTCACTCGGGCAAAACGGATATATCAATCAAATGGCATTGAACTACGCGTCAAACTATAACAAGGATAAAAAATCACTATCAACTTTTAGGCAAGATAATCTATTTAAATATACGGACGATGAATAGTAAAATATTTTTTATAAATTATTAGTTAGATAATTTTGCTACTAATTATAATGAAAACCCAAAAATTAAAAAATAAGAAGCAGACTTTTATCATATTCTGCTTTTTTATTATCCACTGATAAATTAAATACTTAATACACAATAAACAATTTAAAATTTTAAAAAATATTTATAACAAAGTTGTAATTCCTAGCATATTATGGAAAATGTTTTGGTTTTTTATTTAATTAAACTTAACTATTGCAAAATTTTAAAATTATGATATAATATTAGAGCATGGGGGTGAATTAGATTCGACTGGTATGGGCTGATTTGATATGTATGCCGTGTGGTGGCACGTTAAATACATGGTTCGTTGCTCGAACTTAAATAAACGCAGACAACAATAAACTTGCTTACGCCGCTTAGTGCGTAGCCGTCAGTTTAATGGTACCGATACATTATTTTCTGGCGTCGATTATCGGTGAACGCTCTAACGCTTTGCCTAGCGCGTTGGACTGTACTTTTAGGCTAGTGATAGTGAAGTGTCAATGTTAGTTCACTATCGCGAATTTAGTCATTGACTAAGCATATAGTATATGACTTCATCTCATATTAGGACAGGGGTGCAACTCCCCTCACTTCCACCAAAATAAAAAAATAAATCAAAAAAGGCTTTACTTAAAAAAGTAAAGTCCTTTTTTTAAAGTTTAATATTAAGTCATTTACTCGTAGTCACGATTTCTTCTATCCATGGCGCGCTTTTTTAGGGTTTCGCGTTTATCGTAGAGTTTTTTACCGCGTGCGATTGCGATTTCCACCTTTAAATTGCTATCCACAAAATACGCACTAACTGGGACGAGAGTTAGATGTTCGGTTTCTACCTTTTTCTTAATTTTTGCTATCTCGTCCGCGTGCAATAAGAGTTTTCTATCGCGTCTAGAATTGTCACCGAATCTCCCCGCGTCAAACGAATTAGAGTATTCCTTAATGTAACTATTGCGAATAAAACACTCATCGTCCTTGATGTATGCGTAACTATCTGCGAGCGAGAAATGCCCAAGTCTAACCGACTTAATTTCATCGCCTGTAAGCACGATTCCTGCTTCATATCTATCTAGTAACTCATACTCAAATCCCGCGCGTTTATTTTCTGCTACTTTCTTTTTATCCATGATATTCACTCCCCTTTGTTATCTTTTTTTGCGTTTTTTATTGAAATTTTGTGATTTTTTACCCGTTTTTGCAGTATTTTTTGATAATTTTTTTAATTTTTTAGAATTTTTATCATCACTATCTTTTCTCACAACATGCGCACCAGATGTTCTAACGCCGTCTAAATCGAAATCTACCTGCCTTAATTGTACATTAGTATTGGCGACTACGACTTTTACCGTATCACCTATTGTGAACTTATTTTTCTTCCCAGTTAACGTCAATGACGCTTCATCATAAATATATTCGTCAAGTGGTAGACCATCACTATGGACTAGCCCCTCAACTCCATTGTCTAGTTCAACAAAAATTCCATATTCCTGAACTCCTGTAATCGTACCAACAAATGTTTCGCCGATGAATTTTGTCATATAGAGAGCCTTCTTATAATCATCAACTTCGCGTTCTGCCTCTTCTGCATTTTTCTCGGTCGTGCTAGACTGCTCGCTCGCCTGCTCCACAATTTCAGTGTATTTAAGTTTCAACTCTTCAATTGGCACTCCGTGTAAATAATGTTTTATTATCCTATGAATTTGAAGGTCAGGATAACGACGAATTGGGCTAGTAAAGTGGCAATAATATTCGCTCGCTAGCCCGAAATGCCCCAAACAAGTTGGGCTATACCTTGCTTTCATCATAGAGCGCAAAATCATTTTAGTTAGTGTAGTTTCGTTAGGTGTGCCTGCAATTCTATCAATTATGCGTTGATACGCGATAGGCTCATCGCCTGTTACTTCCAAATCGTTAGTTATACCCATATTCATAAGTATATTGGATAGCCTGCGAACTTTTTCACTATCTGGTTTTTCGTGTACGCGGTAAACAAAAGGAATTTTTAAATCGTAAAATTTCTTTGCAACACACTCGTTCGCCATAATCATTAAACTCTCGATTATTTCGTGTGCTTCATCTTGAATACGCTTTTCAATCGATACTATCTCCCCCGCCTCATTCTCTAGAATGAATGGTTCGGGCAAATTCATTCTAATCTCGCCACGGGATAGGCGAATTGCTTTCTGCTTATTTGATATTGCGCGATAAAGCATTATATCATCGTATACATCTGCGTATTTTTCCTTTAAGAGTTCGTCACCTTCAAGTATTTTCATGACTTCGGTGTATGTCATGCGGTGACTAGATTTTATAACGCCTTCCTTAATACTGGACGATATTAGACTAAATTCGCTATCGAGTTCCATCTCTACACTCAACACTAAGCGATTTACTCCTTCATTCAATGAGCATATTCCGTTACTCAATTCTTTCGGGAGCATTGGAATAACCTGGTTAGGAAAATACACGCTCGTACCGCGTTTAAACGCTTCCTTATCTAAAGCCGAATTTTCGTCAACATAGTTTGTAACGTCCGCGATATGAACATACAGGGTGTAGCCACCGTCCGCATTTTTTATTATAGAGAGAGCGTCGTCGAAATCGCGTGCATCTTCGCCGTCGATTGTGATGACTCTATGTTCGGTGTAGTCCTGCCTATTGTTGAAATCCTTTTTAGTAACCGTCTGTTTTACCGAGCGTGCGTTGTTTAGAGTCTTTTCATCAAAGCGCTCTATCAAATTATGTGCACGAATTATGGATAACTGCTCTGCTTTGGGCGAATTTGCCTGTCCTAAGACTTCTAGAATTACCCCACGAACAGTTTTTGAGTCTATGCTATCCATGTCCAGTTCTACCCAGACCTTATCATTATTTTTTGCTTTGTTTGCGTCGTTTTTAAATATACGAATTTGTGGCAGTTTTGTATCGTCTGGAAAAACCACATTTTTAGATTTACCCACAATGTATGTTCCTACAACTTTAGTTGTGTTGCGTTTTAAAATGCGGACGACTCTACCTTCGATATTTTCGTCTCCGCGCTTTCCCGTAATCTCGACCAAGCAATCGTCTCCGTCAAACGCACCATTTATTGCAAATGCGGGTATGAAAAAGTCGGGATAGCCTTCCACCTCGGCGAACCCGTAACCTTTTTTATTAACTATCATTCGAGCCTTAAAATATCCGTGGTCGGCGGATATACTAACTTGTCCCTTGTTGTTTAAAAATAAATCACCTGAATGAATTAGTGCGACAATTTCTTCCTTCATGTTTGAAATTGGTTTGCCAAAAATTTTGGATAAATCATCTGCAAGTTCATCAACAGAATAGTAGATTAATTTGTTGTCGCGTATTGTTTTTATAATATCCATAAATATATTTTATCATTTTGTTGAAAAATAATAAAATAAAATACACTATTTTTTGCTTTTTTTAAAAATTTTTGATTTTTTTTAATAAAAAAAACGAGATTTCTCTCGTAATAAATTAACCCATTAGTGTAGGTATTTTTAAGAATACAAAATAGAGTATGCTAAATAGTGCGATTAAACCTAAGCAAATATAAATTAGTCGCGTAATTCGACCTTCTCGTGAACCTGATTTATTCTGTGCATAATAACTATCTTGATTACCTGTAATCGCGTTACTAGTATTGCTTCCGCCCGTGATTTGCATGAACACTAAAACAATTAATATTACCGCTAAAATAGCAAGTAAAACTAAGCAAATACGCTCGAATATAGGGAAACTTGTTTCCATCCATTGCGGTACAGTTAATAATAAACTCATATATCCTCCAACATAGTTTTAAATAGTCTAGTACTTAAACTTAAAATCTAACAATCAATTATATCACAAATTATCAAAACTTGCAAGTATTTTAATTTCTAATATAGGTCAAAAAAATCAAAATAGCAAAACAAATTATAGCCAGTATTATAAGACTTACTTTCTCGAACTTCTTTTGCGTTCCATTATAAATCTTAAAGAATTTCATCGTAAGTAGCATTACGGCAATCACCAAAACCGCCATGATTGCCACGAACCAGCCGGTAGGCATCTCTTGAATAAAATTTACAAATTGATAATAATATGATTTCATAATTAATCCTTAGTTTATTGTATCAAATTATGCCCATATTGTCAAGATTGAATAAGTGATTTACCTTCAAAATATGGATTTTTTTCAACCTGCATAGCATCTAGTAGCGTTGGCGCAACATCTTTAAAACCACCGTAGGCCTTAGTTTTTACCACTTTCCCATCTATAATTACTACAAAGAATACATGATTAAGAGTATGTGCAGTGTTGTTTGAACCATCTTCATTTTTCATATATTCCGCATTCCCATGGTCAGCAGTAATGACGATAGCGTAGTTGTTTTTTATTGCAGAGTCTACCAATCTTTTTACACATTTATCAAGATATTCGAGTGCAATTTTTGTCGCTTCATAATTACCAGTATGCCCTATCATATCAGGGTTAGAATAATTTACAATTACCGCATCATATCCCGATTTTATGGACTGAACTGCCTTATTTGTAATCTCATAGGCGCGCATTTTTGGAGTTTTATCAAATCTATCCACTTTTATAGTTGGAACATGAATTCTATCTTCGTTTTTGAAAGGTTCTTCCCTTCCGCCATTCAAAAAGTAGGTTACATGCGCATATTTTGTAGATTCGCTAACCTTGACTTGCCTTAATCCTAGATTAGATAAATGCTCACTTAATGTATGTTCGACCATCTTTTCAGGATAAAGCGCAACCGATTTTGTCCCGCCGACATTCGCCATGGTATATATATCACAACCCAAACTCTCTGTCATTTTCACAATCTGTCTTAACCTATCTTCGCGAAAATTAAAGAAGAATAAAATATCTTCCTTTTTAACCGCTTTAAACGAACTCTTTACAGAGATTGGCTCGATATATTCGTCAGTATTACCTGCGTCGTACTGCGATTTAATGTAATCTTCAATTTTAGTGCTATCAATAAATTTCTTGGGGTGGAACATGGCGTCAAAAGCCTTAGTAGTTCTATCTAAAATACCTTCCCTATCCATAGCGTAAAGTCTACCAGAAACACTAATAATTTCCGTGTTTCTTGCCGATTTAATAGCGGTGTTAATCATTTTTAAATACTTTGGTGCTACAAAAGAGTTTGTATCTCTTCCGTCCGAAATGAAATGGATATATATGTGTTTAGCATGTGTCTTAGTAAGTCTAATTATCTCAATCGCATGATTTATATCACTATGGATATTTTTATCAGACATCATGCCAATTAGGTGCAAATCTCCACCGTTTTTATCCAATTTTTTAATCAGGGACACAAATTTTTCGTTCTTTTCAAACGCACCAGACTTTATATCGTTTGCGATTGCACTCGCGGTGGAATGGATAATTCTCCCCGCACCGATTGTCATATGACCTACTTCGCTCCCGCCCATAGTATGCGGTAAAAGACCGACGGCTTCACTGTCCGTCTTAATTTCAGTTTTAGATTGTGCTTTTAAACTTTTTAAAAATGGGGTATCGGCCTTGATAACTGGGTTATATGGGTATTGCTTTCCTTCTCCATATCCATCTAAAATAATTAATAAACCTTTTCTCATAATGTATATTATAATGGAAAAATTTTTAATTTACAAAGAAAAAATGGGTATTACTACCCAAATTTTTAAAAAATTTATTAAACATCTTCAATAACTTCAACGCAAGGAAGTGTCTTACCTTGCAAAAGCATTAAACTTGCGCCACCAGCAGTTGACATGTGGGTAACTTTCTTAGTCACGCCGATAGAGTGTATCGCAGCAATACTGTCCCCACCACCAATTAGTGAAATTGCCTTACTTTTCGCAACATATTTCGCGATTTTATTAGTACCATGCTTGAATTTCTCGTACTCATATACTCCAAGAGGTCCATTCCAAACGATAGTTTTAGCCTTTTTTATGACTTTTTTGAATGCCTTAATCGTCTTTGGTCCTATATCCATACCCTGAAAGTCGTCCGAGAAGAACCCGCTGTTAAACAACTTTATTTCACAGTCTTCACTAAATTCGCGTGCACCAACATTGTCTATAGGAAGCATGATTTTAACTCCCTTTTCCTTTGCATCGTCTAAAATCTTACTAGCAAGTTCAAGTTTAGTATTATCTACAATAGATTTACCAACATTTCCGCCTATCGCTTTAATAAATGTATAAGCCATACCACCACCAATTAGGATAGTATCGACCTTATCTAAAAGGTTCTCTATGATTGGAAGTTTATCAGCAACCTTAGCCCCGCCTAGAATAGCAACGAATGGGTGGTCCGGGTCTTTTAACACCTTATCAAAAACTTTTAATTCCTGCTCTACTAAAAAGCCTGCTACAGTAGGAATAAACTTCGCCACTCCGTATGTTGAAGCGTGTTTTCTATGTGCAGTAGCAAATGCTTCAAAGACAAAGATATCTGCTAGACTTGCGAGTGCCTTTGCTAATTTCTCGTCATTAGTCTCTTCGCCTTTAAAGAAACGGATATTCTCAAGCATTAGAATGTCCCCATTGTGCATCTTTTCTACCAACTCAGCAGTGGACTTATCGAATACATCTTCACTGAAAGATATCGGTTTATCAAGCAACTTGGATAAACGCGCGAGAATGGGTCTTAAAGATAATTTTGGGTCTACTTGTCCGTTAGGGCGACCTAAGTGCGAACAAAGGATAACCTTTGCACCATGGTCCAAAAGATAATTAATGGTTGGGAGAGTCGCGACTATTCTAGTATCGTCCGTGATTTTTAGTTCCGCATTCATAGGAACATTATAATCAACGCGCACTAGCACGCGCTTACCAGCCACATCAATGTCTCTAATCGTTTTTTTCATAATTTCTCCATAAAAACGCAAATATACGCACTATCATAAGGTAGAAGTTGACACAATAACTTTCACCATACCTAAAAATAACAAAAAGCATATAAACTATGGATAAAAAGTGATACAATCAACCCAATATATTTATTTTATTATAGCATAACGAGAAATTATTTCAAAATAATTTTTAAGTATTTATTAAAATTTCTTTTTATTTTTTGATTTTGGACAATTGTTGCGCCAAATCTGTCGCAAAAAAGGATAAATTTCTTCGTACTACAATGGTTGGCTTTAGGGTATAATCGTTTAGTTGAGAGCACAATTTTATTCTTAGATTTTATAAAACTATTCGCGTAGCATATCGCAAATTCTTTACCGCACAAATTGATTTTAACTCCATTTTTCGCGCGATAAACATTAAAATTATTCTCATTGCACACTATTATGCCTTTAAAATTTTCGTGTTTTGTTTTTACATCTACCCCTGCTACGACATAGGCTTTAAAACGAGATGCAAGCATTGACAATTCGCTAATTATAAGAGTATTCCTATTTTTATTGCTCCGTAAATCATAGTCGTAAATTATCCCAAAATTAAAGATTAATAAGTCACAACTCCTTAATTTTAGCAAATGGTTTAGGTAGATTGACTTATAACTGCCACCACTAACACAAATAATTTTCATAATACATGCTATGATGAATAATTAGTTTTGTTAAATGCAGTCCACTGTTGCATTGAGTACATTTTCTATTTCGCGGTTTTTTATGTAGTAAACAATGTTTTTCCCTTCTCTATCACTATCTAAAATTTCTAGCGAGCGCAAGATTTTTAACTGGTGGCTAATTGTGGTTTGATTCACTCCTAGCACCTGCGATATATTAGAAACGCATAGCGCACGCATCGACAAAAGTATGATTATCCTCAGTCTAGTATCGTCGCTAAAAGCATAGAAAAATGTGGACATGCGCTTTAAATCACTTTCTTTTGGCATAAAATTTTTAAGAGCCATTTCTTCACCAAATTCTAATAACATGAATATATATTAATGCAAAAGAAAATTTCGAGTAAAGTATTCACAATAAAAAATTTTATCGAATAAATACATTTAAGAAAGAAATTTATCTAAGGAGCAAGAAAATGAATTTAAACGCGTTTTATATTTTGTTTGCAATTTTAATTTCTATCATAGCACAAGCAACTAACACAGATTTGGCTACCAACACGACCTTCCTATTACTACTCCTTCTTGCACTCGGTGCGTACGGTCAAAACAACAATAATAACAATTGCTATGTGTGCGGACAACAGCGTGGCTTCTTCTAAAAAATTCCACCTATCTTTAGGTGGAATTTTTGCATAACTAAAATTATTATATTGGTTTTTAACATTGAATTTTTAAAAAATTTTAATTTTATTAATAAATTTACATTTTTATTTAATTTTTTAATTATTTTTATTATTTTTTTATAATTTTTGCGGTTAAAAATTTTTTTATTTATATTTATATCATTTCTTTATTTATTCATTCACTTTTATTTTATTGCTCAAATTAGTCTAATTAAAATAATTGATGCCCATCGCAGTCTTTAATTTGATTAAATTTTTATATGCTACTTTTCTTGCTTTCTCTGTACCTTTTTCTAAAATCTCAAAGACCTTATCTGGATTCTTTTCTAATTCTTCTCGCCTAGCACGGATTGGCGCAAGTATATCTTGCAGAATAGAATTTAAAAATTTTTTTATTTTCATATCCCCTAGCCCACCGCGTCGATAGTGGTCTTTTAATTCGTCTAATGACTTATACTCAGGTAGATACTTTTCGAAATCTCCCGGTCTTAAAAATACATCTAGATATGTGAATACTGTGTTACCTTCAACTTTTCCTGGGTCGGTGACATGAATATGATTTGGGTCTGTATACATATTAAAGACCTTATCTTTAATCTCATTTGGCGAATCGCTAAGAAATATACAATTATTAAGCGATTTACTCATCTTTGCTTTTCCGTCCGTCCCAACGAGCCTAAAAGCATTTTCATTTTCAGGTAACATTGCCTTAGGTTCAACGAGCGTTTCACCATATAGATTGTTAAATGCGCGCACGATTTCGCGTGCCTGCTCTATCATAGGAAGTTGGTCGTCGCCAACAGGCACAATAGTTGCATTAAAAGCGGTTATGTCCGCAGTCTGACTTACTGGGTATGTTAAAAATCCCATAGGAATGTTCTTCTCAAAATCTTTTTGCCTTAATTCTTCCTTCACAGTAGGGTTACGCTCAAGTCGTGCGAGAGTTACTAGATTCATGTAGTAAAAAGTAAATTCAGTAAGTTCACTAACTTCGCTTTGAATAAAGAATGTAACTTTATTAGGATCTAGTCCCACCGCTAGATAGTCGAGCATAACTTGGAATACATTATCCCTAACTTTTTGAACATTTCCAAAATTATCCGTTAGGGCCTGTGCGTCCGCTATCATTATATAAAATTCGTCGTATCCGCCTTTCTCTTGTAATAAAAGCCTATTTTTTAGCGAGCCTACAAAATGTCCTATATGAAGATGACCAGTAGGTCTATCGCCCGTCAATATTATTTTTTTCATATTTCTCTCCTTTTTTATTTTAATATATTTGTAAAATTATTCCAAACTAAAATGATTAAATTTTGATTTTCTCTTTACAAAATATTCTATATTTTTTTACATTAAATATAACCTATCTATATTTATTATTGCAATAAGAGATAAATCTATCTTCGTTAATTGTATAAGTGCTTAATTGCAGTTATTTATAATGTATTTGATTTTCTAAGATTTTGCCCTTTCGGGCCATAATTTCAATAGTATTTTCATAATTATCTCCGTTTTTTATTAATTTTTTTATTTTTTAATTAATAAATAATAGTTATTATTTAATTTTTTATAGTTTAATTAATATTTTACTTTTTATTTTTTAATAAATTTATTTGATATTTTAATATTATTATATAAAAAACTGCCATACATTCTCTATATGACAGTTTAATAATCATATTTAATTTAGATATTTAATATCTAAAAAGTGCGACAAAAACTGTTACATAGAGTATCTATGATTAATCCAGTTTTGCCATGACTTTTTAAGAATAAACTTCATATTGTTCCTTTTATATACTGATCTTGAATTAATTTCAAATCGCAAACATATTACGATATGTTTATATTATATCAAAAATATAATATTAGTCAATGATTTTTTTATTTTTTGTTCTTAAATATATTAAATTCTACTCAGTTAATTAATTTATAACAAATGTTTATTGTTCAATACAAAAGAATAATATTTAAAAGTTTTTAAATTGATGCTAAATCATCTGTAATTTTATAATTTGAAATGATTTCGTTTATGTCGCTATGCAACGAAATTGTAATCTCGTCACTACCATAAACTAATGTATGTTCTCCCCTATCTTCCAATCTTCTAAGAAGCGATATAACTTCAATGCACGCTTTTTCTAAGGGACACTTGCCTGAAACATGGAAAACATATCCCCCGTCGATGCCAAGATTAATATACTCTATATCAGTGCCCATACTTTCTCCAATAATATTATATTCATCTTTCGTGAAATTGCGAAAAATCAAATTAAGTCAGCAAAAATCTATCAAATATATAAATGCTTAACTATACATCTACTCTCGTGAACTCTTCTAAACCTTTTTTTGATTTGTGGTAGTAGTCCATTGCATAATACTTTAGAACTACATCTTTCATTTTAGAATTTTTATCAACATAAATTACTTTATCATTTATTAATAATTTATATTTATCTTCTGCACCAAAGAATTTTAAAAAATCTATCGCATTTCTAATAGAATCTCTAATATCTAGACTATTTTTTGCTTCAAGCCACTTTATTTCTCCAGAGCCTTCGTCTAACATAGCAAGTATATTTCTATATTTTTTCTTAACAATTTTTCCTGAATCCTTCATATTCCCCCTCTCTTACAAGTATTATATCATTTAATTTTTCTTTGTCAAAAAAAATCCCGCATTTAATGCGAGATTTTTAATTTTTTAAATTTAAAATTAGCCAACGATTTCAGATACAACACCTGAACCAACTGTACGGCCACCTTCACGGATAGCGAATCTCATACCCTTTTCAATAGCAATTGGGTGGATAAGTTCGATTTCCATAGAGATGTTATCACCTGGCATAACCATTTCAACACCATCTGGAAGTTTAATAGAACCAGTGATATCAGTTGTACGAACGAAGAATTGTGGACGATAACCATTGAAGAATGGAGTATGACGGCCACCCTCTTCTTTCTTCAATACATAAACTTCTGCCTTAAACTTAGTGTGTGGAGTGATTGAACCTGGTTTAGCAAGAACCTGACCACGTTCAATTTCATTACGCTGGATACCACGAAGTAGAAGTCCTGCGTTATCTCCCGAACGCGCTTCGTCAAGCGACTTTCTAAACATTTCAATACCAGTAATAACAACCTTACGAGTAGGTTTAATACCAACTAATTCAACTTCTTCGTTAAGTTTAACAACACCACGCTCAACTCTACCAGTAGCAACAGTACCACGACCAGTGATAGAGAATACATCTTCGATAGGCATTAAGAAAGGCTTATCATTATCACGAACTGGATCTGGGATATAACTATCAACAGCGTCCATTAATTCCTTGATGCAATCGCACGCTGGGTCATCAACGTTACCAGCAGAAGCTGTCTCAAGAGCCTTTAATGCACTACCCTTAATAACTGGAGTAGTATCGCCAGGGAATCCATAAGATGATAACAAATCACGAACTTCCATCTCAACTAATTCCAAAATTTCAGGGTCATCAACAAGGTCAGTCTTGTTCATGAAAACGATGATGTAAGGAACGCCTACTTGACGAGCAAGAAGGATATGCTCTTTAGTCTGTGGCATTGGACCATCAGTTGCAGCAACAACAAGGATAGCACCGTCCATTTGTGCAGCACCTGTAATCATGTTCTTAACATAGTCTGCGTGTCCTGGGCAGTCTACGTGAGCATAGTGACGCTTAGCAGTTTCATATTCGATGTGTGCGGTATTAATTGTGATACCACGTGCTCTTTCTTCTGGAGTATTATCAATATCTGCATACCCCTTAGCGTCTGCTTTAAAACCTTTTTTAGCCAACCAAGTATTAATAGCGGCAGTTAAGGTAGTTTTACCGTGGTCAACGTGACCGATAGTACCGATATTAAGATGTGGCTTAGTTCTATCAAATTTAGCTTTTGCCATAATATATAATCTCCTTTATAAATCTACTTTTTTATTTTACTCTAATTAGAATATTAAAGTCAAGCAATTTTAATGACTTTTTTAATTCTCTAATTTTTTTCTATCCCCGATAATCTTATCCGAGACATTCTTTGGACATTCAGCATAGTGGTCAAATACCATAGTGAATGTTCCACGGCCCTGTGTTGACCCACGAAGGTCAGTTGAGTAACCAAACATTTCGCTTAGTGGAACTTCAGCATGAATTACTTGACTACCGAATTTTGCTTCAGTACCAGTTAGCACACCACGGCGAGATGTTAAACCACCCATAACAGTACCTAAATACTCATCTGGAGTATTAACTTCAACCTTCATAATAGGTTCAAGTAATACTGGGTCGGCCTTTTTCATACCTTCTTTAAATGCTATTGAGCCCGCAATCTTGAACGCCATTTCACTCGAGTCGACATCATGATACGAACCATCATAAACTGTAACTTTAAAGTCGATAGTTTCATATCCTGCTAACACGCCTGATTTCTTGGCTTCTTGAATACCTGCATCAATAGGTGGTATAAATTCCTTAGGAATAGCACCGCCGACAACCGCACTTTCAAAGATGTATCCCTTATCTCTTTCAAGCGGTTCCATCTTAATTTTACAGTGTCCGTATTGTCCACGACCACCCGATTGCTTAATGTACTTACCTTCCGCTTCAACTGCTTTACGAATAGTTTCCTTATAAGCAACTTGTGGCTTACCAACATTTACATCAACTCCAAATTCGCGCTTCATTCTATCTACGAGAATTTCAAGATGAAGTTCGCCCATACCTGCTATAATTGTCTGTCCAGTCTGGTCATCCGTGTATGCCTTAAATGTTGGGTCTTCTTCCATAAGTTTTTGAAGAGCAATACCGAGTTTTTCTTGTGCCTGCTTATCTTTTGGCTCTATTGCCTGCTCGATAACTGGCTTCATGAATTCCATCTCTTCTAACTTAATAGGGAACTTTTCGTCGCATAGAGTATCACCTGTACCAGTGTTTTTAAGTCCAACAACTGCACAGATATCTCCTGCTACAACTTCTGGAATATCAGTACGATTATTTGCGTGCATGTGAAGCAATCGACCGATACGTTCTTTCTTATCCTTATTTGCGTTAAGGACATAACTACCAGCAGTCAATACTCCGCTGTACACACGAATGAATGTGATACGACCAACATATGGGTCAGTAGCAATCTTAAACGCAAGGGCTGCGAACGGCTCATTATCGTTATTGTTACGCTCTACTTCTTCCCCTGTCAAAGTTACACCCTTAATTGGTGGAACATCAATTGGGCTTGGCATATAGTCAACGATAGCATCAAGCAATTCTTGAATACCTTTATTCTTAGCAGCAGTACCACAAAGCACTGGGAACATCTTTAATTCACAAGTTGCCTTACGAATACCACGTTTAATTTCTTGTTCAGTGAACTCTTCTCCAGCGAAGAATTTATCTAATAGAGCATCGTCAGTTTCGGCAACTGATTCAATCATCTTTTGTCTATACTCTTCGCAATCTTTTAACATATTCGCAGGAATTTCTTCTTCGCGAACATCTTTTCCTAAATCGTCATAGAAAACATATGCTTTCATTTTAACTAGGTCTACCATACCTTTAAAGGTTTCAGCCTCACCAATAGGGAGTTGAAGTGGAACAGCATTGGCACCTAATACTTCGCGTATGCTCTTAACAGCCTTTAAGAAATTAGCATCGTTAATGTCCATTTTGTTGATAAAGCAAAGGCGTGGAACATTAAATTTTGATGCTTGACGCCATACATTCTCACTCTGCGCCTGAACACCCGCACGTGCACTAAATAGTGCAACTGCTCCGTCCAAAACTTTAAGTGAGCGCTCAACTTCGACCGTAAAGTCTACGTGTCCTGGCGTATCAATAATATTAATTGTGCAATCTTGCCATTTACAAGTGGTACAAGCAGATGTGATAGTGATACCACGTTCTTGTTCTTGTGCCATCCAGTCCATGGTTGCTTCACCATCATGAACTTCACCGATTTTGTGGTTGATACCAGTATAGAACAATATACGCTCTGTACATGTAGTTTTACCTGTATCGATGTGAGCCATGATACCTATATTTCTAATTTTCTCTAATGGAACTTGTCTTGCCATTTAATCCCCCTTAATTACCAACGATAGTGTGCAAACGCCTTATTTGCTTCGGCTTGTCTATGCATATCGTCGCGCTTCTTAATCGCGCCACCAGTTTGATTATATGCATCAACAATTTCAGCAGAAAGACGTGCTTCCATACCGCGTTCATTTCGTTTTCTAGCGCATAATACTAACCAACGAATTGCTAAGGTTTGTTGACGCTCAGCACTGATTTCCATAGGAACTTGGTAGTTAGCACCACCAACTCGTCTAGCCTTGGTCTCAAGTTTTGGTTTAATATTCTCGATAGCAGTAGTTAAAACAGACAATTCATCTTCGCCAATTTTCTCTCCCGCTGTCTTCATAGCACTGTAAACGATGGATTGCGCAAGACCTTTCTTCCCGTCCATCATAACCTGATTAACAATTTTTGTAACAAGTTTAGAATTAAACACTGGATCGGGTAATACTTCGCGCTTTACAGCCGCATTTCTTCTTGACATAACTTTCTCCTTATATAATTAAATTACAAAATTTTATATAGTTATTCTAAAATATCCATTAATTTCTATGTCTGTGACTAAATATGTTTTAAATTAAAATTTTTGAATAACTAACTTTCGACTTATCAATATAACGACTAACGGCTAAATTACTTAGGACGTTTAGCGCCATATTTACTTCTACCCTGTTTACGCTTTTGAACAGCAGCAGTATCTAACGCGCCACGAACGACATGATATCTAACACCTGGTAGGTCAGGAACACGTCCGCCACGAACTAGCACTACGTTGTGCTCTTGAAGATTATGACCTTCGCCTGGGATATAGCAAGTAGTTTCCTTGCCATTCGAAAGACGCACACGGCAAATCTTACGCAAAGCAGAGTTAGGTTTCTTAGGTGTAGTTGTGGTAACAGAAAGACACACTCCACGCTTTTGTGGACATTCATCTAGTAATATGGATTGACTCTTTGTTACTTGTTTTACTCTACCCTTTCTAACCAATTGATTAACAGTAGGCATTTTTTCCTCCTTATAAAATTTTTGCAACCTCTTATATAGTTCAAAGCAGCATTTGTACTATAACAAGTAAATTATATACAAAAATTGCGATAAAGTCAATACTTTAGTCGCAATTTTTAAGATAATTTATGCAGTTTTGCCGTTTGAGTTTGAGAAATGACTTAACAAATATATTTTTCATAAAATACTAATAAATTAATCAAAAAATATTTTATTTTAATTAAATTTATTAAAAAATTTTATTAATATTTTAATTTTAATATATATTTACATAAAATTTACTATTTTTTAGTATTTTTAATTAATTTTTATTGAATTTTTATTATTTTTTTAATTTAATAAATTTTTAATCTTGCGGG
>CASFFG010000015.1 GCA_949293905.1 uncultured Christensenella sp.
TTATATCATTTTTTTGAAAATTACTATTTGAAGAACAAAATATACAGTTATTTGGGCATTTTTGAATAATTTCAAAGCACAAATCTCTTATCATAAAAATATTATAGCATACCTAAATTAAATTTTCAATATGTAAAACAAAAAAGAGAAGTTTATGTTAGACTTCTCTTTTCGTTATTTTTTGGTGCCGGTGGTCGGACTCGAACCGACACGTCCTTTTACGGACCCGGGATTTTAAGTCCCGTGCGTCTGCCATTTCGCCACACCGGCTGGAGGCACCAACCAGATTTGAACTGGTGAATGAAGGTTTTGCAGACCTTTGCCTTACCACTTGGCGATGGTGCCATATTCATTTTCCTTAGCATTAAGTTAATTAAGGTAAATATTTTGCAAAACCTTACAAAATATGTCGCATAAAACTATATTAGTATATATGATTTTTTTTTAAAAAGCAACAGTTTTTTTAAAATTTTATATATTTTACGAAAATTAATCTTATCTAAATCGATTTTAGTGTAAAAAAATTTTATTGTGTAATAGTTTGCATAATTCAACAAAATTATAAATGCAAGAAAATTTTAAAAAATTATTGTGAAAATGGTTGACACAAAATTCGATTTATGATATATTTATATTGCAATCGCGTATGGGAGATTAGCGCAGTTGGTAGAGTACCTGCCTTACAAGCAGAGGGTCATAGGTTCGAGTCCTATATCTCCCACCACCTGATTGCATTTTGCTTTATTGCAAAATTCAAATTATACGAATATAATATTGTTATAAGTCAAACACCTAACATCGTTTACTTCTAGCTATTATTTCGTTTTAAACGCGGGAGTGGCTCAGTGGTAGAGCGTTGCCTTGCCAAGGCAAATGTCGCGAGTTCGAATCTCGTCTTCCGCTCCATAATTAAACGGAGATGTCATCATTGGCATCTTTTTTGTTTTAGCGACATTTGCCTAATGGTTCCCTGAAATTGTTATAACAATTTTAGGATAAGGAGTAAGCAATGTTTCAAAGGAAATTTTTGACCTTCGGGCAAAAATGAGTAAAAACAATGCTTACGACGCGGTCGCGAGTTCGAATCTCGTCTTCCGCTCCATAAAAAACGAATCGCCCTTTAGACACTGCGATTATAGTAATAATCGCAAAAGTGTCGTTTGCGGGCGTTCGTTTTTTTAGCCCAATTTCGAACAAGTTCTCATGGGGACCCCTTTGTTAGTTAGGTTATCGCCGTTTTTTTATCGTTTTGCTATTCGCAAAACTCATCTTTAAACATTCATACTCAATAAATATCTCGCGAGCACTGGTTGCGAGTGAGAAAAGGAGCAACCGAGTATAAGGCTTATATTCGCATAAACTTTGTTTTGCAAATTAGCAAAAACTCGTGTTGCGACGTATTTCGCCGTATCCCACTGCGCACAAGTGCTTGTGGGAGCCCTGTTAAACAACATGACGCGCCCTTTACTTACCGCAGTTTTAGGTATAAAACTGCATTAGTAAGATTTTAGGGCGTTCGTTTTTTCTACCCTACTTCGCCATTCGGCTCGCAGGGAACCCTATACATTTTATTTTTGTTTTATTGTTAAGAAGAATTAAAAATCTATTTTTACTGTTGAATTAAAAATCTCAGTGTTAAACTGAGATTTTTTGTTTGGTTTTACTATTTAGTTGTATTAGATGATTTCGCTCCACATGATTTTGTAGAATTAGTTGCTCTTGTTCCACATGATTTTGAACTAGCTGCCTTTGACGAACTAGCACTAGTAGATTTTGTGCTTGTTGCCTTGGAACTAGTTGAGTTAGTCTCACACTTCCCACCACACGACTTAGTTGCAGTGTTTGATGTAGCCGAAGTGTTATGTAAATTTGTGGCTGTAGCGTTTTCGCTCATCTTTTTCTTTCTTCCAAACATAATCGCTCCTTTTATGTAGGGTTACTACACTATTATTTTGTGTCGAATTTTTAATTTCATACGCTAAAAATAGAATTTCTTTATCTAAACCTTGTCCGTCCAATGAAAGAAATCTTAATCTATATATATGATATTTTATAAAAAGAACACACTAGATTTAGTGTATTCTTATATTATCTAATAAATTAATTTTTACTTAAACTAGTTAAGAATTTGTAAAGAATAAAGTTATTCAACTGAAACAATATAGTAGTAAACAGGCTGACCGCCATATACCATAGATATATCCATATCTGGAAAGCGCTCTTCTAATTTTGATTGTAAAATTGCGCTATCTTCTTCGGTTATACCTTCACCATAGAATAATGTAATATTACTACTATCGTGTGTGATAATCTTCTCTACGAGCGCGATTGTTGTATCGCAAACATTATTTCCTGTGGTCAAAACTGAGTGTTCATCTAGACCCATGATGTCGCCCACTTTAACATCAATTCCGTCTACATTAGTAGTCCTTACAGCGTATGTAACTGAGCCAGATTTTACATTACAAATCATGTCTAACATATTCTGTTTATTCTCGTCAATAGACGCATTTGAATCAAAAGCGAGCACTGCGCTAATACCTTCAGGTACGCTTCTCGTAGGTATCACAATAAGGTTTTTATCCGTTATATCGTTTGCCTGCTGGGCAGACATGATTATATTCTTATTGTTAGGGAACACGAAAATATTTTTAGCATTTACCTTATCTGCCGCGGTGGCAATGTCGTTCGCACTAGGGTTCATGGTCTGTCCCCCACTGATGACATAGTCGACATCAATATCTTTAAATACACTATTAAGACCTTCGCCTGCGGCAACTGCAATCATACCATATTCTTTCTCAGGCTCTTTCTCTTTTTGCTTTCTAAGTTGGCGATTTTGCTCCAACGTATTTTCAATTTTCACGCCATTTAATTCACCTAATTGAAGGGCATAACCTAACGCACGGTTCGGTTCATTGGTATGAACATGCACTTTAATAAGTTGTAAATCACCTATACAAAGCACGCAGTCACCTATTTCCATAAGTCTAGAACGAAGGGTATTAATATCCGCATCAGTAGTCTTTTCGTAAATATTAATGACGAAAAATTCGGTACAATAGGCATACTTTATGTCGGCAAGAGATTCATAGTTCACATGAATATCTTCGCTGGTTACATCTTTTTCGACATTATCTACAAACTCAACTCCCGTCATTTCTCCCGTGAGCGCCTTGTAGAACCCGCTAAAGATAAATACAAGTCCGCGACCACCAGCGTCTACCACTCCAGCCTTCTTTAAAACTGGGAGCATGTCCGGGGTCATCTGTAAAGTAGTTTCGCCATGCACAATAAGGTCGTTTAAAAAGTCCTCAAAACTTTTTGCCGAACGAGCGGACTGTTTTGACTTCTCTGCTATCGCCTTTATTACTGTAAGAATAGTACCTTCTTTTGGAACAGTTACGGCTTTGTATGCCATCTCCGCACCCTTTTGTATTGCCTTAGCGAAATCTTTAATCGTAATCTCGCCTTGACAATTCATGAGTCCAGAACAAATACCTTTAATAATCTGCGATGTGATAACACCACTATTACCCCTAGCACCTTTAAGCGCACCGCGGTTGTATGCCACGCAAATCGCTTCAATCGTATTATTCTCGCACGCGTTCATCTCGTTTGTGGCGCTCTTTAAAGTAAGACTCATATTGGTTCCTGTATCTCCGTCTGGCACAGGGAACACATTGAGTGCGTCAATAGCCTTTTTATTCTCTTCAACTAATGAGAATGCGCTAGAAAACATCTTCCTTAGCGCAGAACCGTTAATTGTTTTGCCCATAATTAATATTAAACTCCTATATTCTAACGTCTACGATATGTACGGTCACATCTTTAACTATCATACCTGCGAAGCGTTCTACAGAATACTTAACACTTTGGCGAATAGACTCGGCGACAGCAGATGCTGAAACACCACAGTGACGCATAATCACATAGACATCTATTTTCATACTATCATTTTCGAGATTTGTGACAACAACACCTTTATGTGCCGTAGTTAGCGCATTACCTTTAAAAAAACTGCGTTGTGACACAAGACCCACCACTCCTACACATTCCATAACGGAAACAGCAGCAACCTTGCTAATAGCACGCTTGCTGATACTAATCTTACCGAACGAGTTAAAAGTGGTTAAGTTCATTTCACTCTCCTATGTTATTATATAACAATATTTAGATTTTAGCAAACGATTTTTGTAAAGTTTGCTAAATTTTCTTAAAATGCGACAAATTTTACATAAAAATAGACAAATGTAGAGCAATTTGTACGAAATTCGTCAATTTTACAGTATTATTCGGTTAAAATTATGTGTTTATAAGATAAAATTTTTTAAAAACACTTGATTTTTCTCCGCATTTATGTTAAACTTTACAAGTAAGAGAAAAATACGGAGGTAAATCATGAAAGTTTGTGCTATATGCGGAAAAGGTCGCACTTCTGGCAACAATGTTAGCCACAGCATGCGCCATACTAAGACAACTTTTGACCCTAATATACAAAAAGTTAATGTTGAGTTAGATGGAAAGAAAGGTAAAAAGAACATCTGCGCTAAGTGTTTAAAGACTATGAAAAAAGAGAACAACTAATTAGTTTACTGCGGGCATAATGTCTGCAGTTTTTTATTCTCATAGGTTAATATTATATTAAAAATTTTAATATTAAAACCTTATATTGACTTTGAGCATAAGTTAAAACTTATATAAAATTGATAATATAGCAAAAATGTAGTACTTAGAAAAAGCACTTCAAAATGAAGTGCCTATTTTAATAATCAAATCTTGTGCCTGTTTTCATTAAATCTAGTGAGTCGTTTTGTCCTTGGTATATCAGGTTTAACTCGTCATAGTAATTTTGTAGGAAATTCTTTTTGTTTGAATACCACCTTTTTAATCTAGCAATTTTGTCGTGCTTATCATTCTCCGCTAATGTTTCGTCATCGTTGACGAGATTTATATATCTAGTGGTTAAGTCAGCGTCTAGTTTGTTGATAATTGCTAAAATACGAGTATCTTTAATATGTTTGATTATGTATTTGCTAACTTGTGTAAAGTCATTACCTTTCGGGTCAAAATCAATATCTTCAATGCGAGATTTATTAAAGAATGGGAATAAATCTATGTCCATTAAATTAATCTTTTTGTGAATAATTTGTTCACTATCGGGGTTAAATACGGTATAGTAACCTTTCCTTTTAGTTATATAATAGCCATGTGAATATTTAACCTGTTCATAATCACAGTTAGTATTACTATGATTAGAATCTTTTATGCCATACTTATTATTTTGCTTAACTATATAACCAGTTTCAGTCGGTGTAATTTCGTCATAACTATAATCCAACCTTAGATGCGGGAAAATGTCTCCATTATCAATAACACCATGTTTGCCGTCTTTTACTACATCAAAACAATCGTGGGACAATAATGAAGCATCTTCGTTTTCGCATGCTATAATTTCCATATCACGAGATATGTCATAGACTCCAATTTTCTTACCCTTCTTAACAAATACGTATCTTTTGTTTTTGCTTACAGAATATGTATCATATTTGAAATTTGAATCATTTTCAACATTGCTAACTAAATCTGTTGAATTTAAATTAAATATTCCATATTTCCCATTCTTCTCTATTATGCAATATGTAGCATATGTAAATATTGGTTGGTCGGCAACGCATGGGATTAAATCCTCCGCACAATTAGAGATTAACCCCCATTTCCCGTCCTTTTCAACAGTAAAATTTTCCCCACTGAGTTGACAAGTATCATATTCGCAAGGCGTAATATTTTCAGGAGTCACAATCCCATATTTATTGTTTTTCAATACAAAATAATCATTCATACTAACCATATTTACATAATCGTATTTATCATACAATTTCCCGTCTACATACATTAAAATTCCTTTACCGATTAGGCGTTTTTTGAATTCAATTTTCATATATTCTCCTTAAAACTATGCTTATATTAACACAGAAATGGTAAATTGTCAATACCCAAATTTCACAAAATAAGTAAAATTTTAATATAGTTTAGTATGAAAATATATTGTTTTAAGATGCCAAAATTTTTATCACCGCTATTTAAACTTATATTCAAAAAAAGCGTCTACTATATAGGAAAGTAAATATAAGAAAAAAACGACAGCATGTGTCGTTTTAGTCATCTAGTTTGTTATTGTAATTATTTGTCTTAGGATAAGATTTTTCGCTAATTGATTTTTCGAGTTCTTTGATGAGTTTCGTCGTATTTCTATCAATATCCTTTGGCATTTCACCCTTTAAGGTTACAATCAAATTACCGCTACCGATAGATTTTAGGTACTTTACTCCTTTACCTTTCAAAGTGTATTTTGTATTAGATTGAGTGAGTGGGGCTATATCTATGGTAGTCGTACCTTTTAATGTCGGTATTTTTACTTTTCCGCCTAATAAGAGTGTAGTTATAGGAACATAAGCGTCTACATACAAATCAAATCCTTTACGCACAAGTAGAGAATGTGGTTGCACTGTTACGGCAATTCTAAGGTCGCCTGGAACACCATCGCTCGATGCAGTTTGGTCTCCTTCTCCGTTCAAACGAATAACTTGCTCGTTATCAATTCCTGCGGGGATTTTTACTTTTATCTTACTAGAAACCGTCTTTAAGCCCGTTCCATGACAGTTAGGGCATTTATTTTTTATAACTTTACCCTTTCCGCCACAATTTCTACAAGTACCTACAGAACGCGTCATGCCAAACAATGTTTGCTGAGTGTATGTTACTCTACCCGTACCATTACATTCACTACAGGTTACGTAATCACTACTCGTTTTTGCTCCAGTTCCGTTACAATCTTTGCAACGTTCTTTCCTTGTGACAGTGATTTCCTTTTCGCACCCGAAAGCCGCTTCAGTGAAAGAAATAACTAGGTTAATGTTTACATCTTCCCCTTCTTCACGCACACGAGCGGACGAACGCGAGCCAAAATTCGAGAAAATATTGAATATATCTTCAAATCCGCCGAACCCATCACTATCAGCAAAACCGCCTGAAAAACCTTGCCCACCGCCAAAACCTTGTGGACCGTCCGCACTGCCATACTGGTCGTAATTTGCGCGTTTCTGCTTATCACTAAGAACAGAATATGCTTCGTTTATCTCTTTAAATTTTTCCGCTGCTTCCGGAGTTTTGTTTAAGTCGGGGTGATATTTTTTTGCGAGTTGCCTATATGCAGACTTAATCTCGTCATCACTCGCCGACTTACTTACTCCTAAAGTTTCGTAATAATCTTTACTTGCCATAATTGTCCTTTAAATTTTGTTGTACATGTATGCGCCTTGGATTTCACAATTAAATGTTTATATCTATTTAAGACATTTAATAATGTGAAATGCATTTTATGAGTGAAACGAATCACAAAATTTAATATTGCATTATACGCACCACTCCATTATATACTAACGAGTTTATTAGTAGTATATAATCTTTACTTGCCACGATTAACATTTTATTACATTAAATTATTTGTAATTTGAATATTTCTGTTATTCAACTACGACCTCGGGGTCGCCACGTCAAAACTCTCGCTTATGGCGATTTGCTAAACGCAAATACTACCCTTTTGCTCGGTTTTTCCTTTTCCCTTCAAAACGGACGCTTTATGGGAGCCCTATTATTCAACTACGACTTCCGGATCACCGTCGTTCTTTGGTTTATCGCCGTTTGGGTTGTTATTTTGAGTGTTTGCTTGCGCTTGGCTAGCCATGTTTTGATACATCTTAGTGAAGACATCGTTAGAAACCTTAGTTAAATCGTCGGTAGCCTTCTTTATCTCGTCCATATTCTCGCTTGCGATATGTTTCTTTGCTTCTTCAACTGCATCAGTGAGTGCTTTCTTATCTTCTTCGCTTAATTTATCGCCGTTCTCTTTCATAACCTTTTCGATATTCATAGTCATACCATCTAGGTTATTTCTAGCGTCGATTACTTCACGCTTCTTCTTATCTTCTTCAGCGTATTGCTCTGCTTCCTTAACTGCCTTATTGATTTCGTCTTCGCTTAAGTTTGTACTTGCTGTAATAGTGATTTTTTGCTCTTTATTTGTGCCAAGGTCTTTTGCACTAACATTTACGATACCATTTGCGTCGATATCGAATGTAACTTCAATCTGTGGAACACCTCTTGGTGCTGGCGGAATACCTGTAAGTTGGAATCTACCAAGTGACTTATTCTGTGCGGCAAATTCTCTTTCCCCTTGCAATACATTAATTTCAACGCCCGGTTGATTGTCTTGCGCGGTACTAAATATTTGAGATTTCTTAGTAGGAATAGTAGTATTTCTAGGAATTAATTTAGTACATACGCCACCGAGAGTTTCAATACCTAGTGACAATGGTGTTACATCAAGAAGAAGGACATCTTTAACTTCTCCGCCTAATACTCCCGCCTGAATTGCTGCACCGATAGCCACACATTCATCTGGGTTTATGCCTTTAAATGGAGTAACTGGAATTTCTTTTGAAAGTGCTTCAACTACGCATGGTACACGAGTTGAGCCACCGACTAAGACTACATTAGAGATATCGCTCTTGCTTAGTCCTGCGTCCTTTAACGCGTTACGCGTGCAAACTAGGGTTTCGTCTACCAAGTCGGCAATCATGTTTTCAAATTTAGCACGAGTTAAAGTATATTCCAAGTGCTTAGGGCCTGTTGCGTCTGCTGTAATGAACGGCAAACTGATAGTAGTTTGAGTTAAAGTACTAAGTTCAATTTTAGCCTTTTCTGCTGCTTCTTTTAGACGCTGTTTAGCGAGTTTATCATTAGATAGGTCGATACCTGTTTCCTTCTTAAATTCGCTTATTAGTAAATCCATAATACGATTATCGAAATCGTCACCACCAAGGCGAGTATTACCATTAGTAGAAAGTACTTCGAACACACCGTCGCCGATTTCAAGGATTGATACATCGAATGTACCGCCACCTAGGTCATATACTAAGATTTTTTGGTTCTTTCTATCCTGCTTATCAAGTCCGTATGCAAGTGCTGCCGCAGTAGGTTCGTTGATTATACGCAAAACTTCAAGTCCTGCGATTTTGCCTGCGTTCTTCGTCGCTTGACGCTGTGCGTCGTTAAAGTATGCAGGGACTGTGATGACCGCCTGAGTAACAGGTTGACCGAGATAACTTTCAGCGTCCTGCTTTAATTTTGATAAAATCATTGCGCTAATCTCTTCCGGGCTATATGATTTTCCATCAATATTAACCTTGTAGTCCGTTCCCATTTCACGCTTAATGGAGATGACCGTCTTCTCTGGGTTTGCTACCGCTTGACGCTTTGCAACCTGACCGATAAGACGCTCTCCGTCCTTGAAGCCTACAACACTAGGTGTAGTTCTTCCACCTTCACTGTTAGGGATTACAGTGGGTTGACCACCTTCCATAACAGCCACACAACTATTAGTTGTTCCTAAGTCTATACCAATTATCTTTGACATAATTTTTTGCTCCTTTAATTTATAAATTTTATTTTCTGCGATTAGTCGCAGATTATGGCTTTTTCATGTGAACTGAAATTTATTTCGATATTCACTCATGGAAAAGCCGTAAATAATGAGTGAAACGAATTAAAATGAAATGAATTTATTACTGTACATTTTTTAAATTTATCTATCTAAACTAATAAGAAATGTGCGAAACTTAATAAGTTTACGAATAATAATTTTTATTATATTTTACGAATTTAACACATTGTTTACATAATTGTCAGCCTCTTCCTGCTCGCGATTAACTTCGTTTTCATACATATCGAGCCGTTTCTTCATTCGAGATAGTTCTTTAGCATCGGCATACGGGTGTTCAATTAAGTATTTTTCATCGCGCGACTTTCGTAGTTCTGTGTTTAGTTGGCTAGCATATGACTTACAATCGTCGTAGTCTTCGAATATCTCGTTTGACTTTAGCTTTACGATATTTGTGTCCGCTATATTTGAAGTCCTAAGAAACTGTACAACATATGCAGAATCGTCCTCGCTCGGTTCGTTATTAAAATAATGTGTTTCCTTAGTCAATATCCACAAACTCTCAGCGGTATAGCCGTATATATGTTCGCCCTTTAAGTCCTGCTTTGATAATGTTCGTATTCCATAAAATTTTTTCATAATCACCTCCTAAACTTCGCCAGCGAACAAAGTCTCCAAATCTTTTTCCCAGGACGACCTTGCTAGTCGCTGCTCAAATTCGCGAGTTCGCTTAAATTCGGTCATGGTGCGTTTTGAAAATGACTTATCCATTTTTGCATACAATTTTTCGTTAAGTTCATCTACAAACTTTTGGCACTCTTCAGGGTCTTGGAAGAAGATTTGTCCGTTTTCGCTATATGCGTTTTTCTTATCCACATATTCGGTTTTAGAATACTCATATCTATGTGCTGTACGCTCTACAAAACAAACTTTATATTTAACATCATCTTGACTAGGTTTGTTGTTAACATAATTAGTTAGTTTTTGCTCGATTTTTACCACATCTACAATATATCCTAAGTTTATATCAGTTGGCGATATTTCCATGTGCGTTTTTAGTGGTCGCGCCGTGAATAGCATATTTTCCATAACTCTCTCCTTATCCTATGTCGTTTCCCCTAAGATTTCTTTAATGTCCTTTTCCCAAGACTGTTCGGCTTTCTCTTGCTGTTCTTTAAGTATTGTTTTACATTCGTTAACCATATGTTCATACTTATTAAGTTGCTCTAACGAATACCAGCCCCGTTTGTTTAAAAAGAATTCTTCGTTTTTCTCGTCGACATATTTTCTGCACTCGTCGGAAGATGAGAATATTTCGTTAGGTTTTAGTTTAAACTCGGTATATGTACACCAAGTATCTCTTCTATAAGGGAATTCGACATTATAATAAGTAGAACCTTTTTCATTATTTTTATATAACGTTTCCTTAGATTTTATATTTACAACATCGACGATATAACCGACTGTCTTATGATTAAATGTAAATGAATCTACTATGATTTCACGCGGGGCATATAAGATTTTTCCCATGCTAACTCCTTTTAATTTCAGTTTTTAGTATATTTACAAAGTACGGGATATTTGTATTTTGCTCTTCCTTGCTACTTACTCTACCATGTCCTGTAAACAACTTTTGATAATCTAATGTATTCAATTTATTTAGACTATCAACCATTTCGTCTACATTAGCAGTCGGTAAATCCACTCGCCCGACCGCGACTGAAAACAGCGTGTCGCCGGAAAATAGGTATTTATCGTCGTACAAGTAGCACATTCCGTCGATTGTATGTCCAGGAGTGTACAAGCATTTCATAACCTTCCCTAACACATATACTTCGTCTCCATCGCTCACAAATTTAAGATTTTTAACCTTATATTTCTTTGGGCTAGCGAATATTTCGCTTGTATTAAGTGCAGGAGAATTTAACAACTTAACTATATTTTCGTTAGCGTATATAGGGATATTCAATTTATCATACTCTTCGATATGCTTGATATGGTCATAATGTCCGTGCGTTATGAATACGGCGAGTATTGGCAAATTGAATTTTTCTTCTATCTCGCTTGGTGGGCAACCCGCGTCTATCACGATACACCCATCGTTTGTTGTTATAACATGTGTATTTTGCTTTAATTCGTTAGATTTCCAAAATGTTTTTATGCTCTCTACCATACTATTTTTTTACTATCACCTGCGCATATCTTATGACTTTTCCTTTATAGGTAAAACCCTTATATGCTTCTTTCACTATCATGCCCGACTCAACATCGGCCGTACTATCCGTATCTATCGCTTGGTGTAACTCTGGGTCAAATTTCCCTGAGCAATCGATAGGTTCAACTCCCATTTTTGATAGGGTATCTAATATGCCTTTTTCAATAAATTTGATGCCCATTAGCGTATTTTTATCCGTTATCATATCGGTAGCCATTTTGAAACTATCAAGCGCTGGTAGGAATTCTTCTATCGCATCTATAAATCCGTCTTTTCTCGCTTCCGCTATTGAGTTTTGGGTACGCTTACGATAATTATCAAACTCGGCTTGCACTCTCAGTAAGTCGGTCAAATAGTCGTGAGATTGAGTCTTTCCTTCCTTATCTTTTTTACAATGAGAGTGTTTATGACATTTTTCGTCACTTTTATCTTTTTCGCAGGTACAGTTTTCACTACATTTGTCTTCCGCACCACATTCGCAGTCCTCTCCGCAATCGCAATCGTCACAGCATTTACAATCGTCTTTGCAGTCGCAATCTTTACTACATTTATATTCCGCGTCGCATATGCAATCCTTTTCACAATCACAATCTTCATTGCATTTACAATCATCTCTGCAATCGCAATCTTCGTGTTTATCCTTTTTGCAATCGCAATTTTCTTGCTCGTTATGAAGTTTTTTCACTTCCGCCTCCTTTTTGGTTATCAATTTGGTTGACGATAAATTTCAGCGCGGCAGCAACATTTGCATAATCTATTCGTTTCGGGCCTACGAGCGCTAGACTTGCTATAGGTACGCCATTTATCACAATCGGAGCACTCATAAGCATTCCACCTTTTAGTTTGCTATTTTCGTCAGCGTCGCCAATTGTGAAATTTAGGTCTGTATCCTGCTCTCCCGTCACGGCATCAATGACATTGTCCGCATTCTCCAAGAATTCAAACACATTTTTCGCATCGTCCAGGTCCTCTCTATCCATTCCTTCTAGAAGTTTTGTAGGGTTCTCGTTAGATACATCGCAACGCGTCTGTATTACTTCTATCAGCGCGCCTGCAACACTATCGATGAGTTCCTTAAACTTGATTATCTGTCCACCCGCTTTTAAACAAACTGAGTTGATGTTATCTATCATATATTCAATCGTTTTGCCTTTAAAATGTTTGGTTAGGTAATCACTCGCCTCTATGCATGCACGACGGTCTATATTGCTATCTAGCGACATATTATCATCAATTATTCCCGCGTTCGTTTCAACTAATAGCAATGCGTCTTTATTGATTAGTGGAATAATTTGAATATTGGTTATCGTTAGATTTTGCAATCCATGTTGAACTAGTACCGTTGGGCAATTCGTCGCACGACTGAGTCGTTTCGCGAGCGTGGATAGTGTACTGATTAAACTAACTGACCTATCTTCGTACGAAGAAATCACCTGCTTAATCGAATCGTAATTTAACTTATCGTCCGCGAGCAAAGAATTCACATATTCCTTATACGCCAGTGCGGTCGGTACTCTCCCGCCAGATGTATGAAGTTGTTTTAAGTAGCCCATACTTTCTAGCGCGTTAAGTTCATTACGGATAGTTGCCGAACTGATGTCCTTAAAGTGAGAATTAAGTCCACCAGATGTAATCGGTTGTGCCGTCTTTATGAACTCGTCTACCGCGAATATGAGAATATCGTGCTTTCTCTTATTCTTATCGTCAATGTTCACTTTTCTTACCTTTTATCGTATATTTTTAGCACTCTTTTTCTTAGACTGCTAACTATATTCTATGCAGACTGCTAACAAAAGTCAACTAAAATTGCAAACTTTTTTAAAAATTTTTTTAATTTTTTTAAGTATTTAATTTTATAAGCCTTTATTTCTACTGAAATAGACAAAATTAGGCATTAAGATAAAACTGGTGGAATGCACATCTTTAATTATATTTTGATGCAATTCTATTAATTAATCTTTTAAAGTAACTTCATTATCTATGATTACATTGGTTATATAATATTGTTAGACTTAATAATATATAATAGTATTTATTATGTATATGTTGTATAAAACAAAAAATGGTACTGGTTGTACCATCACAAATAAGCCTATTATACTATTTTTATAGTAGAAGGTTCAGCAACCTTTGAATTTTCCGCTCTACAATTAGCAGTAATATCCTTAGCAACTGTCTTTCTAACCTTTGCGCTTAGGCTTTCAATTTCTTCAGTAGACATTTCTTCAATTAATTCATCATAAAAACGAGCATCAATGGCACGGATTTGCATTAAATAGTCGTTAATAGTTAAGCAAATTTCTTTAATTAGCGGTTTTTGTTCCGTCGTGTCGAAATTCAATAAATCTTCATAACTGATTTTGTTTTCAACAATTACCGCTTTATAAAATTTTGGAAGAGTTGGATACTCGTTTTTCATAATTCTATCCAACCATTTTGACTTATCTTCCGCCTAAATTATATTCTTATCACGCAATTTCGTTAAAAAATCCTTTGCTCTAATTCGGTCAAAAATTTTCATGTTTAATCTCCTTTTTTATATTTGTTTATTAAAGACTAGAAAATGACCAACTAGCATTAGCGGTCATTTTTAGGAAAAAGATTTCTCTTTTTTAAAAAACTTTTCTTTTTTAGGAAAAATTTCTTTATATTTAATATATTATCACTTTAAAATAAATTGTCAATAAATTTTTAAATTTTGTTTAAAAAAAATTTTAAAATCCTTAAAATTTTAGGAATTAGTATTAAAAATTATTTGACTTTTTGAGTTTTATAAATAGAAAACTAGTATTTTCTTAAAATTTATCTTTACAGGGTGAACGCACGACTAAAACTCATAAAAATCAATTTGTCAACTAAATTTTAGTCAATCAACTCTAATATTATTGAATTTAACAACTCAAAAGCATCTTCTTTTACCAAAATACGATTGCCCTTTATCTCTATTAAATTAAGTTTAATAAGTTTATCGATTTGTGCGCGGTGTGTTGATAGCAAATCTTCATTAAAGTCATGCTTAAACTTTTCTAAGTTTAGCCCATCTTTTGTCCTTAGAGATAACATTATTCGTTCCGTCCTGCGAGTAGCATTTGTAATCTTCTCACTCCCCGCTCGTGAGAGTTTCCCATCGTTTAGCGCAGAAATATAGTCAACAAAACTGCTTGTATTCCAAATGCGCTCTCCATTAATATAACTATGCGCTGAGAGTCCAAGTCCTAAATAGTCGCAATCACACCAATACTTTTTATTATGTCTACACTCGTAACCAGAGCGTGCAAAATTCGATAGTTCGTATCTATCATATCCCGCGCCTTTTAAAATCTCGCATGCGTGCGAATACATATCCGCAGTTGTGTCATCGTCTATTGGTTTTAACTCGCCTGTTTTGATTTTAGAGCATAGCGGAGTGTTTTCTTCCACCTGCAAAGTGTATACCGAAATGTGCTTGAAATCATTTTTAATTAAGTAATTTAAAGTTTCTTCTATTGACTTTTTGCTTTGATTTGGCAGTCCTAGCATAACATCTGCGCTAGTATTCTTTATTTTCGCCTCTTTAATTAAGTTCACCGCTCTAAACACATCTTCGTGCGTCTGTTTGCGTGAAATGAGAGAAAGTAAATCATCATTAAGTGTTTGCACTCCCATACTAATGCGATTTACCTGAGAAAACAAGTATTCTTTTAATTTATTTTCAGTTATCGAGTTTGGGTTCACTTCAATAGTAAATTCGGTATTTTTATCTATGTTAAAACTAGATTGTATCTTTTCCATTAGGCGAGAAATAAAGCCGTCGAAAACAGCGCTTGGTGTTCCGCCACCAATAAATATACTATCAAATACTTTATCTTTAAAATCGTGACTGACTAGGTCTATCTCGCGCATGAGTGCGTTCAAATACCTTTCCTGCTCACTCTCTCCCGTGCAAAAAGACACAAAGTCGCAATAATCGCACTTTGATTTACAAAAAGGAATATGAATGTACAAACCTAGTTTTTTCATTGTCATTAGTATACTAGCATTTAGGTTTTTTGTCAAAGGGTGATCCCTTTATTTCTAACACTCTATATAAGGAATTAAATGTAAAACAGTTAGAATATACTGTAATTTTCATTTTAGTTAAAAATGTGAAAGCATATTGACAAATACACCATTGTATGTTAAAATTCGGGTATTAGGAGAGAAAAAATGAAAAGTGTAATTAAAAGACGCGTGAAAATTTTAAAAATTACAACAACTTTAATGTTTGTTGGCGCTGGAGTTTTTGGTACTTCATTAATCGCTTCATTAATAAATGCGTGGATTCAAGAAGATGTGAAGTCAAAAACAAATTATGAAAATGCTAATGCTTTGCATATACAAGAGCAAATAGATAACCTTAACCAACAATATAACAATGGTGAGATTAGTGCGCAAAAATATCAAAGTGAGATATCTAAAATACCAAATTTAAATGTACATGATTACATGAATACTGATCCTTCTGTCCCAACTGATATTTTAAATCAATACAATGCTTCATATACAACTCAAAGCGTATTCTCGGTTGGAGCAATGGGCGGACTAGGTACAGCATTAATTTCTTCTGTCGCAGTTCTTTGTGCTCAAAAGAGTTTAAAAAATGCTAGCGACAAAACATCAAGAAAAGACGACAATATCTCTAATGACGAAGAACTCGAATTAAATTAGACTTTATAATATTAAAAAACTGCGTTTACTATAAGCGCAGTTTTTTATTTTTGAACAATTAATCAATCGTAAAATTTATATAGCAATTAATCATCAAGTTTTAGAATGGTGACGAAGGCTTCGCTTGGGAGTTCCACGCTACCGAGTCGACGCATTCGCTTCTTCCCTTCCTTTTGCTTTTCAAGGAGTTTTCTCTTACGGGTCACATCTCCACCATAGCATTTCGCTAGCACATCTTTTCGCATTGCAGATATAGTTTCACGCGCAATAACTTTTCCGCCGATTACCGCCTGAATTGGAATTTCAAACAAGTGACGCGGAATGACTTTCTTCAATTTCTCGCAAAGTGCACGACCACGCGCATACGCCTTATCTTTATGGACGATTAGCGAAAGTGCGTCACAAATCTCGCCGTTTAGCAGTATATCTAGTTTTACTAAGTCGCTCTCAATATAACCGTTAAGTTCATAGTCCATGCTTGCGTAACCTTTACTAATCGACTTAATTTTATCGAAAAAGTCGTACACAATTTCATTTAATGGCATGGTGTAAATAAGTCGGGTGCGGTTCGCGTCGATATACTGCATATCTTTAAATATTCCGCGTCTATCCGCGCACAAGTCCATAATTCCGCCTAAGTACTCCTTTGGAGTTATAATCTCCATTTTTACAATAGGCTCTTCCATTTTCGATATGCTCGCCATTGGGGGCATTTCACTAGGATTGGTCACATCGTACTCTTTACCTTTGTTGTCGTACACCTTATATTCAACGCTCGGTGCAGTAGTGATTATATCTAGGTTAAACTCGCGTTCTAATCGTTCGGTGATTATCTCCATGTGAAGAAGTCCTAAAAATCCGCATCTATATCCATGCCCGAGAGCGAGCGATGTTTCCTTTGTAAAATGCAGGCTTGCATCATTTAACTTCAATTTTTCTAGTGCGTCGGTGAGTTCTTGGTATTTATCTCCATCTAGTGGGAATATACCGCAAAATACTACGCTAGTTGCTTCCTTATATCCATCAAGAGCCTTTTCAACTGGGTTATTTTTTAGAGTTATGGTATCCCCGACCTTTGTATCGCTTACCGTCTTAATGGACGCGCAAATGTAGCCAACATCACCCGCTTTTAATTCGTCTATCGGTTGTTGCCCGGGTGAAAAAATGCCCACTTCGGTGACAATGAAACTTTTTTTCGTCTGCATGAATAAGATTTCGTCGCCCGTTTTCACTCGACCGTCAAATATGCGAACCATACTGACCGCACCCTTATAACTATCATAAAAACTATCGAAAATCAGTGCTTTAAGTGGTGCGTTTTCATCTCCATGCGGAGCGGGAATATCGCGGATTATCGCATTCAATACACTTTCTATATTGAGCCCCGTCTTTGCGCTAATTTCACACGCATTGTCGCACGGAATACCGATTATATCTTCAATTTCGTGCTTTGTGCCTTCTATATCCGCGCTAGGAAGGTCAATTTTATTGAGTACTGGAACGATTTCTAGATTAGCGTCTAGGGCGAGATATACATTTGCAAGTGTTTGCGCTTGTACTCCCTGACTTGCGTCAACAACAAGCAATGCCCCTTCGCATGCAGTGAGTGAACGACTGACTTCGTATGAAAAATCGACATGCCCGGGCGTGTCTATTAGATTGAGTGTATACTCCGCTCCATTATAGTTATATTTCATAGTCGCGGGCGTGAGTTTAATAGTAATACCGCGCTCGCGCTCTATGTCCATGCTATCGAGTAATTGGTTTTCCATATCGCGCTTCTCAACCGCACCTGTGAATTCCATAATTCTATCAGCAAGAGTAGATTTACCATGGTCGATATGCGCTACAATACAGAAATTGCGTATCCTATCCTGTCTATTCATACCTAGTATTATAACAAATGCTTTTGTCATTGTCAAAGATTAAATCAAAACTAATATTTAACTAAAAATTCATAGGACAGACAAAATACGACATTTTTCGGCATATAAACTATTGGAGTGAATGTATGGTATTTGAATCTTTAGGGCAGTTTATGTCGAAATTGATGTTCTTTCATGGGTATGTGAACGAAGCGGGTGGTTTCCCTAAACCTTTAAAGCGTGAAGAAGAACAAATTCTAATCGAAAAAATGAAAGCGGGAGATATGTCCGCGCGCGAAAAATTAATCAATCACAATTTGCGACTTGTCGTGCATGTCGCGAAAAAATATAGTCAATCTGCGGAAGCGGACGACTTAATTTCCGTGGGCTCAATAGGCCTAATTAAGGCGATTGATAGTTTTAAGGCGGATAAAGGTTCGCAACTCTCCACTTATGCAAGTAGGTGCATTGAAAACGAAATCTTAATGCTACTGCGAGCAAACAAAAAGCATAAAGTTTGCATGAGCATAGACGAAAGCATTGGCGTAGATAAGGACGGAAGCGAACTCACTCTTCGAGATATTATTCCGCAAAAGGAAGAAGACGACCCGGATAAAATCGTCATAAAGCGCGTGTATATGGAGCAAGTAAAGGAAAAAATGAAAGAACTTCTTGACGAGCGCGAATACAAAATCGTTGCCCTAAGATATGGACTTTGGGACGGCGTTGAGCACACTCAGCAAGAAGTAGCAAAAATTATGAATATAAGTCGAAGTTACATATCTCGAATTGAAGGAACAGCGATAAAACTACTTAGAGATGAGTTCAAAGATTTCAATTTAGACCCGTGATTTACTCTTAAATGGCAGTTTTTATGCTATATTTTAGGAAAATCTTTATATTTTTATATAGTTTTTAGTAATAGTTGGCGCAAATTAAGGGAATTTACTGTAAAGTAAAATAATTTGACAAATTTAAAAAATTTTCAAAAATGGGTATTGACAAATTGAAATTTCGTGCTACAATATAATTGTCAGCTTGGTCAGATGGTCGCAAGTTGAGTATAACTCAATTTGAGGAAAGTCCGAGCTTCACAGAGCAGGGTGCTTGCTAACGGCAAGTCTAGGCAACTAGAAGGAAAGTGCAACAGAAAATAACCGCTATACCCCTGAGTGGTTAGTAAGGATGAAAAGGCGAGGCAAGAGCTCACGGCGACAAACTTGGTCCATGTAAACCCCACCCGAAGCAAGGTAAAATGTCCGCTACGGTTGCTCGCCAGGACATAAACACCGCTGGATACATAGAGCAATTTATGTACTAGATAGATGACCGTCAAATACAGAACTCGGCTTATAGACCAAACTGCCACCTAAATGCTTTCATCCATTTTGGATGGTGAAGAATGAGAGTTACTCATTCTTCATTTTTTGTTTTGATTATGAAAAAGACTTACCGCGTATTCAGTAAGTCATTTTATTTTCAAATCTATTTAATTCTACTTTGCTTTTTTAGTAGTCTTGTTTGTCTTTTTACTTAACTTATTTAAGTAATCTTTAACATAGTCCGCCATTTCGTCTATGCAATTTAGTGCGTCTTCCCTAGTCAACTTTTAATCCCCCTTCTAAGTAAGAATTAGCGATTTCGTCTAATTTTTCACTTAATTCGGTCATTTTTGCTTTCTTTTGTTTTGCTCTTTCTATACTAGCTTTTGCTGCCTCTACTAATGCATTTCTTCTTGCTTTCTCTTGTTCAATCAATCTTTTTTCTTGCTTCCTTTCTTCTGCTTTTGCTTTTTCATAATCTTCTGCTATTTCAGCTAAGTCAGTTTTATATTCATCTAATATTTCTTCAATCTCTTCATTTGTAGCATCTCTATCATATGCCGAATCTATTCTTATTTTATATGCTTCTTTTATATAATCTATAACTTCATTTATGTGGGATAACTTATATTCTTCTAGCTTATCGAAAATAGTTTCACTACCATTATTAGAATATTTGGAATATTTAAATTCAATGACTTCCCTTCCTGTCTTGTCAATACAGCCCCAAAGATTACCTTTTCTTACAGGGGCAAAACCATCTTTAAAATAGAACATATCAAGATTTTCTTTGGAATCATACTTGCATTCAATTATTTCTTTTCCCGTTCTATCAATATATCCTATTTTTTCGCCCTTTCTTACAGGAGCAAGACCTTCTTTAAAGTCGCCTACATAATCATATTTACATTCAATGACTTCTCTTCCTGTTCTATCAATGAAACCCCAATGTCCATCTCTTTCAACAGCAGCGAGACCCTCGCTAAAATCATTAGCAAAAGAATAAATATTAGATTGAATTAACTGTCTACCATTTTTGTCGATATAGTTATAGTAAGTCTTGTTTCCGTCTTTGACTTGTATCATAGCAAAGCCATCACAGAAAGAAGTTGCTAAGTCATATTTACACTCAATAACTTCTCTTCCTTCTCGATTAACGAAACCGAACAAATCATTTTTTCTTACACGAGCAAATCCTTCTATAAATTCACTAATAGGCTCGTCATATTTACATTCTACGATTTCTCGTCCAGTTATTTCATCGATGCAGCCCCATTTGCCTTTCCTTTTTACCCTTAAAAAACCATCACCTAAACGATTGCTATTATAATCATCATAAATAGCTTTTGCCACCACCTTTCCATTTTCGTCTTTAAATCCATATTTTCTAGTTATTAAACTTTTATAAGGTTTTAACATATTAATATAACTCCTTTTTATTTTATAATTTAATTTTAACACACTTTTTTAAATTTGTCAAGATTTAGATATGATTTTAATTTTTAAGGTTTTTGATAAGTTTTTTGATTAAAGTCTTTCATTTAAATTATATTCTTTCGTTTTAATAAAATTTGGGGCATAAAAAAGACTTACTGCGTATTCAGTAAGTCTTTTTATTTACAATAAAAACAAAATGTGCTATGTACGCCTTAATTTTAAGTCTTAAATGTGGGGTTATATGAATTAAATATTTTTACCATAATATAGTACTAATTCGTCATCTTCTATGGTGCTAGTAATAAATTCAGTATAACCAAAATGTAAATAAATTGCTAAATTTCTACTTTCTTTTGCTTCACAACCTATGGTTAGGTAAGTAATGCCTTTTTCTTTTGCATACTGTTCAGCAATTTTAACTAACTTTGAAATGTGTCCTTTACCTTCATATCTTTTATCAATCCTAAAAGCGTTCATATTTGCCCTTGTTTTCCCATCACAAAGCATAAGTCTATTTCTTACTGCGGAACAAACGGGTGAGAAAATGATTGTAATTTGTCCTATCGGTTCTTCTCCGTCTAAGACAACAAATGTGGTCGCCTTACCTGTTTTATTGTACTCAATATACTTTTTCTTCCAATTTATCCAACGAATATCTCCTGCTTCTCTTTTTATGTCCTTATCCCATATTTTTTCTAAATCTTCAAGGGTTGCTTGACGATATATAAACATCGTATACTCCTAGTAATTATTATTTTAATTTAAAAAATTTCATAGCGTTTTTATCTGTAATTTTTATTAGTTCGTCATAATCTAGTTCGCGTAAATTGGCGACGAATTTTGCGACATCTAGGACGAATTTTGGTTCGTTTCGCTCTCCTCTATGTGGCACGGGAGTCAAATATGGGCTATCGGTTTCAAACATTATGCTATCTAGCGGGATATTTTTGGCTACATTTTGGACATTCGTCGCGTTTTTATATGTGACCGTCCCTGTAAATGAGATTTTAAAACCAAGACGCACTAAAATTTCAGCATATTCCAAACTACCGCTGAAACAGTGGAACACGACTCCGTTGTCTATCGGCAAGTGAGATTTTAAAATTTCAAGAGTGTCTCCATACGCGTCACGGCAATGAATTATTATTGGGAGATGATATTTTTTTGCAAGTTCAATTTGTAAACTAAACACGCGTTTTTGCTCGTCCTTATTTTCTGTATTGTGGAAATAATCTAGCCCTATCTCGCCGATTGCAACAAGTTTAGTGTTCTTTTCCTTTAATGCAGATTTTACTAGATTTTCAATTTTTTTTAAGTCAAATTCACCACATTCGTCTGGGTGCACGCCTATTGAATAGTAAACTTGCGGGAAAGTAGCGGACAATTCCTTTGCTTTTACGCTCGAATTATAGTCCCAGCCTACGCATATCGCCTTATCCACCCCAGCGGACAAAAAATTCGCTACGACTTGTTTAAAATCGTCAGCGAACTTACTATCGTTAAGGTGGCAATGAGTATCAATCATATCTCTCCATTTTTAGTTTATTTTCGTGCTTTTTTTTGCTTTATCATTAAACTAAATTGATTTTGTTGCTTGTTTAAATTTAGTTAAGTATTTAAATGTATAACAAATTTTAAAGTTTATTTATTTTCGTTTTTGCTAGAATTTTTGTTTTCACAAGTGTTAATTTCTTCCGTTGTGCCACTATTTTCACTTTGTTCGGTTGAATTCTCGCTAGTAGTAGGTTCGGTTTCCGTTTTCTTTTTAGTAAAAATCTTTTTAACCATACTAAGAAGTTCGGTCTTATTTTCCTTTCCTGTAAATAACCTTTTAATATTGGCCCTATGCGCGTATAAAATTAAAAGTAAAATTCCGCTAATGAATATATAATTTATCCAATTTAATGGATTTGTTAAGCAAATCTCAACTATTGACATCGTGATAACAAAGCCGATTGTTAGCACGGACGCATATTTTATAAACAGCATGCATACAACCATGATTACAAACACGATGAGAGCGACCCACCAATTTGCAACTAAGAACACGCCTATCGCGGTGGCAATACCTTTCCCGCCCTTAAATTTGTATACAACTGGGAAGATATGCCCTAAAATTACGCAAAATCCTGCGACATAAAGTGCGATTTCTCCCGAACAATTAAAGAGTGGAAAAACTAAGTACCCAAAAAGCGTAGGCAAAATTCCTTTCACCATATCTAGTAAAAATGTCACTATCCCCGGCCAAAAACCATATGCTCGCCACATGTTGAGTGTGCCTGGGTTTCCGCTACCAGATTTAGTTATATCTCCATGCTTCAAATGTGAGATAAATCGTGCAGAACTAAAATTTCCAATAAAATATGAAACTACCCCTAATAAAACATAATATAAATATTGCATTACTGCATTTTAGCACCTGTGAAAAAATTTTGCAACTTTTTTTATTGACAAATTGAAAATTTGTGGTATTATAATGTAAGATTTGTTTTAAAGCACCATTGGACATCGCTATCTATTATATACATATAGGAGTTAAGTATGGGTAAAATTGACTTTGAATTAGTGCAAGATTTTGTATCTGCTCAATATGGTGAGATGGTTTATAGTTTTAATGAAAGTCACGGAATTATAACAGCACTTTTTAGATTAAATCAACATGAATTTGCACTTGATTTCAGCGAAAATTCTGTGTTTGTTAACGGAAAATTAGATTTACATCTATCTAAAAAATGGCTTATGTTTTTAAAAGATAATAATGTTGTTTTATTCAACAATGGATTTAAATTGTAATTAAATATTAAAAACAATTGAGATAAGTTGTTAAATATTTAATATCTTTGTACCAATTTAATAGAAACAAATAAGGAACCTAAAGTTCCTTTTTTCTTCCACTTAGGTTTCACAAAAAAAGCCCGCTAGGTGACTTAAATTATCAATTAGCGGGTTTTTATCCATTATAATTTTCAACATCTACGAATCGTAATAAAAATCCATATGCTTTCCAACGCGACTAGGGTGACGCAACCAACGGGTATATTTTCTTACTAGTTGCCTTACCGCTTCACCAGTAATACCGTACTTTCTGCCTGTTTTTTCATAACTATTTGCTAATTCTTTATCGCCAAATCCGTAATAATCGTATAATATTTTGGAGTGAGTGGTCATTTTATTATAATCCGTACTCGTGCTTCCACCTACTTTCGCGATTTCTTCTATTAAAACATCATGCAATATATCCTTACTTACATCTTCGAAAGGAGAATCTTGGTCCGCCACAATAGAATCAACTTCTCTATCAATTTCGTCATGCGATAGGTCCGCATTATGTTTTATATATGCATTGTTCTTTGTGATTAGTCTATTTGCAATTACCCAACGAAGAGTATTGTCGTAATAACTTACGCATCTATCAAACTTTTTTGTATTCATCACATAACTGTGCGCTATATCAAACGCCATACTCAAATTTTCTTCAAACTGAATTTTAATTTCATTAGTAGCATAGATATGCGCTAACTGGTCGAAAATATTATATAGACTAGCGTTTAACAACTCCGTTCTAGCCTTTTCATCTCCGCTATTAATCCTTTTAACAAACGCTTTATATTCCTCATTCTTAAGTCTTACAATATTTGGATACAATTCCTTATAGATTTTCCTATATCTTTTCATTTTTTCTAAAATGGATAATGCTGAAATTCTTTCCTTAGTTTTTTCTTTAATTTCTCCCATATCTCCCCACTTAAAACACAATAATGCTAACATGCATGACTATTTTTGTCAAGACTAAAATTTATTAGCTAGTAGAAAATTTTTAATATTTTGTGCTATTTAATAAAATCTATTTATAATAGTTTGCTTTAATGGCTAATAAATAATAGCATTAATTATTTATCATCGTGATTAATCTTCATTTTTATTCTTAAATTGAACCTTAATTGGTGTACCTTTAAAATCAAATGCGCGTCTTAGACTATTCTCTAGATAGCGAATGTACGAATTTTCGACTAGAGACGCGTTATTGCAAAATATCGTGAAAGTTGGAGGACAAGTCCCAGTCTGCTTACCAAATATGATTTTTAAGCGTTTGCCGTTCTTACTAGGGGGTTCGGTTACGCTTATCGCATTAGTTAATACATTATTAAATAGTGCCATCGGTATCTCGCGTCGCGCGTTAGATAATACATAGTCCACCTGCTCCATAATCTTCCCTATTCTCTGCCCCGACGCACACGAAACATAGAGGGTCACGTAGTATTTCATAAAGGCAAGTTCGATTGAAAATTGCTTTTCAAACTCTTTTCTTTTTTCTTCGCTATTTTCAATTAAATCCCATTTGTTTACAACTATTACGCTCGGTTTACCCTGCTCGTGAATTAGACCTGCGATTTTCACATCTTGCTCTGTAATTCCTGCGGACGCGTCGATTACTAGAACCGCAACATCGCATCGCTCTATCGCGTTCAAACTCCTAATCACACTATATCTCTCAATGCTATCTGGCTCGATTTTAGATTTCCTTCTAAGTCCTGCTGTGTCGATGAGCACGTAGTCTTTATTATTCCACCTAAACGGACTATCAATCGCGTCACGGGTCGTCCCCGCCACCGAACTTACCACCACTCTTTCTTCGCCGAGCAATCGATTGGTTATTGAGGACTTCCCTGCGTTTGGCTTTCCTACTAGTGCGATTTTTACTTCGTCTTCATTTTCGCTAAGGTCAATTTTTTTGATATATTTCACAACTTCATCGAGCAGGTCGCCTAGGCCTTTGCTTTGCTCAGCAGATATAGCAATAGGGTCGCCTAATCCCAATTCGTAGAACTCATAAATTTTATCAACTTCGTAATTGTCAAGTTTATTGACAGCGACAATTTTTGGCGCGCGTGCACGACGCAAATGATTTGCGACTTCTATATCCTGTGAGGTTAAGCCTTCCTTCCCATCAACGAAAAATATGATAACGTCCGCTAAATCTATCGCCAAATTTGCCTGCTCAATTATGCGCTTATTTATCTCATCTTCCTTATTAAAATCCAGTCCGCCAGTATCTACAATCTGGAACGAATATCCGCACCACTCGGCGTTTGCAAAAATTCTATCCCGAGTGACACCCGGAATATCTTCAACTATGCTAATTTTCTCTCCCGCGATTTTATTGAAAAAGGTAGATTTCCCTACATTTGGTTTTCCAACTATCGCAACTAATGGTTTCTTCATAATGAGTATATTATACTAAATTTTAAAACTTTTTTCAATAGTTTAGAGTTATTTCCTTTTACATTTGTTACAAAATAGGCAAAAAACTTTTTTATCCCTAATTTTGCGTGCTAGGTAGATTATGGATATTACTATAATAGAGATTAAAATTACAGCAAACAAAGCAAACATGATTCCGCGCTCAATCGACTGATATACTACGAACGCAAGCATATACGCGAGAGTAAATTCCGCAAGCAATCCTAACCACATGTAGCCTTTCCCTGCTTCATGCTTTATGACAGCCATGGTGGATACGCACGGCGCATAAATTAGCGAGAAAATCAAAAATGATACCGCACTAGACATATTGAAATGTATTACGCTCGTGGTTAATGTAAGCGTGCTAATTAGAGTTAAATTGTCTAGCGAGTTATTGCAAATTGCGAATGTGGATAAAATCATTTCCTTTGCCAACACTCCAACTATGAGCGCTAAGACTATTCCCGCTAAATTAAGTCCTATAGGCGCGAAGATAAATGAAAATTTACTTGCGATGATATAAAGGATACTCTTTTCAATTATGTCCGTATAGACGAAAGTGAAAGTAGTATGTGTGAGTATCCAGACAATTATTCCGCACGAGAGCACAATGGAAAATACACGTTTAATCATATCTATTGCGTTGATTTTTGCAACCACTAGAATATGCTTAAAATCTGGAAGGCGTATAGGCGGAAATTCAATTAATAGTTCGCTAGATTTGGTTGGAAGAATAGTTTTATTTAAAATTTTTGCCACAATGAGTAGCAATATTATTCCTAGTAGATAAAGTCCCGCTATCACTAAAAATGCGTACTCTCCAAAAAAGGCGGACGCAACTAGCATAAACACGGGAAGCCGAGCCATACAACTTATGAACGGATTTAGTATAGCAGTCTTTATTTTTAAATTTTTTGTATTCATGTTTCGAGTTGCCATGGCAGACATTGTGTTACAGCCGAGCCCCAGTAGCATTATGTAAATCGCTTTTCCATTAAGTCCAACTTTTTCCAGTACATCGTCAAACACATATGCCATTCGTGAGATTATTCCGCTGTCTTCAATTATCGTTAAAAATATGAATAACAAAACCACTTGCGGAAGAAAACTAAGAACTATTGAAAAGGCAGAAAACACTCCACCACGGAAAAATTCAATAGCCCAAATATTGTCAAAATGCAGGTACATAAAATTCATAAACGGAGTAAAAAGGATTTTATCTACGAACAGATTTAATAGTTCGCTAAGTTTATCTCCAACTAAAAAGAATATAATATAAATGGCGAGTAAAAATAAGATAAAGAATCCCAGCGTCATGACAAATGGATTAAGTAAAAACTTGTCCGCACGCGACGAACCATAAATATAGTTTTTGTCTTGTTTAACGCAATCAGTTAGCAACTCATCAATGTATTTATACCGCGCTTCTATAACACGCTCTAAATAGGTTAAAATCGTTTTTTTATTTTCGCCACCTATACCTTCATCTATTCCATTTAATGCGTATATAATTTTATTTTCGTCCAAATTAGTTTTTTGTTTAATTTCTAAAATAATTTTATATAAATATGGATTTTTTTGTATATTTTTATTAAATTTGCTTAAATTTTCACTATTTTTTATATTGTTTTTTATAAATATAATATTTTTATTATTATTTTCTATTTTTACATTATCAATATCATTACTTTTTTTATTATTTAATAGGTTTTTACTTGGAAAGTTAAAAAAATTAGTATTTTTTTCTTTAAAATTCAAATTATTTACATTATTTTCATTAAAATTAAATAAATTTTTATTAATTTTTATTTTTTTTGCGTTTATTATCTCTATCTTTTTATCTAATTTTTTACTAAGTTTATCTATATTAATCTCATTTTTTCGTTTCTTAAAATAATCGTAATTATTGATTAGAATTTTATAGTCTAAATTCAGTTCATCAAGTTGCAGACATAAATACAGATTGTGTCTAAGTGAATTTGCATCTAGTACCATAAGTCTACATGCATTTTCATTTAACACAATATCGCGGGCGACTCTCTCTTCGTATGAAAAACTGTTTAGTGAATACATTCCAGGCAGGTCAACGAACTCGTATTCGTCCTTTTCAAATTTCACAACTTTGCGTTTCTCTTCAACGGTCACTCCATGAAAATTCCCGGTATGTTCACTCGATTTTGTAAGTGAATTAAATAAGGTCGATTTCCCTACATTTGGATTTCCCAATAACAACACTTTAAACATAGTTTACTTCCACCCCACGCGCCAAGTTGTCCTTTAAAGTAAATAGCGAATGATTAAATGAAATTAAAAGAGTATGTTTAAGTAAACTCCTCCTTTTAACCTGAATTATTGTCCCGCGAATAAGCCCTAATTCCATAAGCCTAATTTTAGTTTTTTCTTCAATATCAATACCTTTTATTACACACGATGTGTTTAGTTTTACATCATTTAAAGTCATACTATATCTTATTATTTTATATATAAAAAAATGCTCACATAGTGAGCAATGATTATTTATGAAATGATAAATGATTGTTCTATTTTTCTATATCCCAAATGTAAAATTCTATTTGTTTCTATATTAATGGATAATGTTATTGTATAATTGAATACTTGTTAAATATAAGTATTAGTTCTTAATTAGCGTGACAGTTTTGTTAACTACAAATCTCTGTCTTAAAAAGTTACTTTTTTCACCATCAACTGTAAAACACTCGTTAGCATGATTATCTATCACAAAATCGCTTAGGTCACGAATTATAACATTTTTACTCTTCCTTACCGCTTTAACCCCGCGCAAAAACAACTTAATTAAATCAAAATAACATTTTAATCCTTTCCCGCGCTTTATTGCTATTAACTTATAACTTCCGTTATCCATTTTTTCGCTAGGGTCAAGATTAAACCCGCCTATGTAATTGCTATTGAACACCATTAAGAAAACGAATTTATCATGAATAGTTTCATCTTTTAGTTTTATGCTAATAGGCAATGATTTGAATTTAAACATGCTCTTAAGTCCAGATATTACATATGCAAGGCGTCCTAATCTCTTCTTGGTAACATTATTTGTTTGGAACGAAACCTTTGTTAGATAGCCCGTGGCGATAGCATATGTCACGTAATCTATTCCATCAAACATGATGTCATATTTAGTTGTATTTAATCTTAAAATTGCGTCTAACGCTAAATCTAGGTCAAATTTTATCCCGAGAGTATGTGCAACATCATTACATGTGCCGAAAGGCAAAACTCCAATTATTGGATTTTCTCCACTCTTTACTACACCGTTAATCACTTGATGCAATGTCCCATCTCCACCGCATGAAACAATTATATCATATTTGCCCGCATGTTTATATGCCAACTCTTCCGCGCCGTCTTGCGACATGCTTGTCATAAGGTCGACTGTCGAATATCTTAAAGATAGGCGCTTCTTTATCTTGGGCAAAAATTGGTCGATTTTCCCGCGCATCGCATTTGGATTATATATAACTAAAACACTAGATAAATTTTGCACTTACTTCTTCCTTCTTAAAATTTCATATTTTTTTAACGGCGTATTCGTCGTAATATAGACTTGCTGTTTAGGAATTTTACATTCGTCTAGGTCTTCTCCGTCAACACTCGTGATTTTATCTATTTTCACCACTGCATTATTGTTCGTAGGGGACAAAAGTTCAAGTTCCTCTAACTTAAATCTATTGCGCATTTCAACTTTTGCTTTTCCGTCTTTACTATCTTCAAGCACGACTGCAACAAATTCATAACTGCTGACTGGGAGGCTAGAATCTAGGCTCTGTTTAGGTTCGCCAAAGTAAAACCCGGTTGAGTAATCGCGGTGACTAGATTTATAGACTTCATTTCGAATAGTGCTCGGCAAATCATAGACTTTATTATTTTCCATATAGTCTAGCGCAAGTCGATATGCATTCACAATGTTAGCAACATAATATTCAGTCTTCATTCTGCCTTCAATTTTAATTGAGTCCACCCCTGCGTCACGAAGTTTGTCAAGATAATCAATCATGCAAAGGTCTTTGCTGTTTAATATATATGTACCGTGACTATCTTCTTCTATTGGGTACTCTTCCGTCCTACTGGTTTCACGGATAGCGTAATTCCACCTACATGCTTGCACGCACGCTCCGCGGTTTGCGTCCCTACCTGTAAAGAAATTAGATAGCAAACATCGTCCCGAATAACTGATACACATAGCCCCATGGACAAACGCTTCAAGTTCGATTTCTTCTGGAATACTCTTACGCAAACTTGCTATCTCGTCGATAGTCATCTCTCGCGCTAAAATTAATCTTTTTACACCCAATGCAACATAAACTAGCGCAGATTCGCTATTTGTTATATTCGCCTGTGTGCTGACATGAACCGCTAGGTCGGGAGTTAATCTTCTAGCCATACTTATAACCCCAAGGTCTGCACAGATTATCGCATCAACATTTATCTCGGCTAAATATTTTAGATAGTCTGGTAGGTCTTTTAAGTCATTTTCGTGTGGGATTATATTGACCGTCACATATACTTTAACATTTCTTGCGTGAGCATAATCTACCGCCCATTTTAGTCCGTCTAGGTCAAAATTCCCCGCGTATGTCCTAAGTCCAAAGCGCGTGGAAGCAAGATACACCGCGTCCGCGCCGTAGTTTATCGCCATTATTAACTTATCCCTATCTCCTGCAGGGGCAAGTAGTTCCATTTCCTCTCCTATACCAAATTAATTCAAATACATTATAATTAAATTTCTAATTTTTAATTAAAATAATGTAAAAGTACACTTGTTTTAAATATTATAGAATAATTTTAAGTTTTTTTCAACTAATTTTTAAAAAAGACTTGAAAAATTATTCTTTTTGTGGTAGACTACATGACGCTCAAAATTAGGGCGTCAATAATTAAAAGTTTAAAATATTAAATTTTAGTGTTTTGAGATTTAAAATCTATTTAACTGGCAAAATTTTTTGAATTTATTAATATTAAATTTCATATTTTAAATAGAATAAAATTTACACGGTATTAAAAGGAGAAAATATGAAATATTTAGTTTACAGTGATGATGAAAATGTAGAGAATTTCTACCTATACGATAGCGATTTGCAAAACCCTAACAAGAAGAATCCGCTCTCTTTCGTTTCATACCTAAGTGCATCTAAGAGTTGGGACAATGATTTGAAGAAATCTATGAATGGGAAAAATAAGAGAAATCTAGATTCTGGTTGCATTAAGTCTCTTGAAAAGAGCGAATTAAAAGGATATTTATCCAATCCTGATTACAAACAAATCTTAGTCCCTGCCGATGATGAAAAGTATATGGCTATCATTCCTAACGGAACAGCCTGCCCATACGGACTAATGATAAGATGCAAACAAAATAAAAATTTCGATAAGACTAGCGGGAAAACTTCCCCTTCTAACACTTTTAAAATGGTTGTTAAGTGCAGTTATGCTAATATTTTTAGAAAACTTACGTTAGACGAATCTAGTTCAATTTCTCTTAACGGTTTCTCGTTAATCTCGCTAGATGAATATGAAAATAGCGCGGAAACAAGTGTAAACCCACAGTAAAAATTAAGACTACTAAATTTAGTAGTCTTTCTTATTATTTTTTGTCCGTATCCTTATCCACTTCCAACGGAATGGTAAGACCTGCATAATGTTGTTGCTCGTTATAATAATTCATATCATTTTTAAAATTATCTATCAAGTTTTCAGCAAAAGGTTTTATCCTTCCATCTTCTTCAAACATAGTTGGTGACGGGTCTGTGCTTTCATTTAAAGCGCGCTCTTGATATGCAGAGTAACTTGTAGCATCATTAAAATCGCCTAATGTAACTCCTGATAGGTTACCTTTAAACATCTGTCTAGAACTAATATCAAAAATCTCTTTATATACTCGCTCTTGATTCTCTTCTGGTGACAAGTCGTTTACCTGCTCTTTATTCACCTTTATGACATCTAATTCTGTAATTTGAATTTCAAGCGGAATGGTAGTATCAATATTACGGGCTAATTCTATGAATGTTTCAATATTTTCTAGACTTCGCTTATCGCTAAATAGTTCGTTTGGTTTCTTGTTTTCATCAACGGTTAAAATATCACTGGTCAATCTACATTGTATACCAACGCCGTCTAATAGATGAATATTGTATTCCTTTTCATAATCTCTAATATCTTTTAGAATGTTTAAAATATTCCTACACTTATTTCCATTCTCATGTCCAAAATCGTTATACATTAGTTTTGTATTTATTTTTCTATTTTGTGCTTTTTCTTCTTCCGCCATTACTTTTCTTGCGCACAATAATAGGTCGATGTAATATCTATCTCCAAAAAGGTGCTCAAAAACTGAAACTTTCTCGCCTTTCGAGTTGGTAAACTTCGGGTCTATACCCGTTTCTAAGGTGACACCTTTTGATGTGGTATTTTCCCTTTTCTCTCCATGCATACCTTCGTCATACGCTAGTTCATTAAAGAAATCTAGATACTCTACATCTGGGCAATTCCTAAATAGTTGATGTAAGTACTCTTCAAATACAGTTAAAAATTCTTCCTTGGTAATGTCAGCATCAAAGTTAGGGCTAGCGTTAGGATAAACCATACCTAGTGCACGAATTTTCTTACCCGCATTGACGAGATAATTACAAGTTTCCACCGCCTGACTAAAATCTATCTTTCCGTTATTCATCAATGTATGCTGAAACGACATTTCCCACTCTATCGTGCCAGCGTCGAAATTTGCGAACTGTTTATGTGCACGCGCATACATATTAATTATATCGTCAATACATTCATCATTGTTTATATCAAAATCAGGTATTTTTAGCACTAATTTGGGTATTTGTGACACTTGTGTCTTTTTATTTAGATTTTCATACACGCTTAAAAATATCTTTAATTCATCTGGTTTTAAATATGCTGAATTTAATTTTTGACTGGTCATAAACTTAATGGAATATCGCTCTAATTCGTCTTTTATCTCCAATTTTTTAAAATATGACTCTATTGTCTTCCCGCTTTCTGCGTTGTAACGATTGACTAATATTCTAATCTCTGTATCTGTTTTATTATACTCTGCTATTAGATTATTAATCGCCGATGAAAATTTAGATTTTAATTCGTTCGTGATTTCTGCATCTTTAATCCCAGACTTTACAGCGTTAAGATAATTTCCAAAGTCAGTATACAGCGTGGAACTATATCTTCTAATCAAACTTCTCAACTGCTTATGAATTTTTTCCTTTTCTTCGGGGTGAGATTCTAAATCGTCTAACAATTTGTAGATTTTAATAACACTAGAATCTAGCCCATACATTCCAAAAATCATTTTTTCTCCTATGTTTTAATGTAAAACTAAAAATTTTAACCTTGTTTTTGTAATTATACCATAAAAATTTGTTTTTGTCATTAATTATAAGAAAATAATTTCTTATTAAAAAAAGATACTTAAAGTATCTTAATTTTAACATTATTGACAATTATTCATTACCTTACTTTAAACTTATTCTATTTTTTCCTTGTCACTCCAAGGCCGTCACCGATTGGAAGAATAGTGCTATCTAGGGTGATGTCCGTGGTTATTGCTTCAATGTATTTCTTCAGTCCCTTAATCATAGCGCGACAGCCCTTACTTACTGGGATTTCGCCCGTAACCATGCCATGAAAATACAGGTTATCCGCGACTATCTCCCCGCCCGAATTTAATGAATTTAATAGATATGGAAGGTAATTTATATACTGTCCTTTCGCACCGTCAAGATAGATAAAATCGTATTTCTTTTTATTCGTCTTTAAAAAATCCATTGCGTCGCATTTAATTACATTGATTTTATTTTCTAAATTGTGCTTTTTTATGTTTGATTTTGCAAGTAAAAATCTATCTTCGTCTATTTCTACAGTGTCAATATGGTTAAGTTTTGTGTTCTCCGCCATTGTGATACTACCATACCCTATTGCCGTCCCGATTTCTAGGATTTCGCGATAGTTATTTTTATTTATTTCGTTGCAAAGAAAAGACAATGTGTCAGTTTTGCTTATTGGCACATTGTTTTCTTCTCCGAAAGTTTTTAATTCTTCATCAATTTTAATCATTGCTCTCAATTATGATAGGTATAATCATAGGACGGCGCTTTAACTTCTTGTTTAGATAGTTAGAAAGTGCCTTTCTAAGCGCGATTTTTACATTCACATAATCGCGAGCGCGGAGTGCGTCGTGGTCTATGCTATTGACAATCGTTGCGCGCGCATCGTCAAGCCATGTTTGCGCTTCTCCCATATAGGTAAATCCGCGCGAAACTATCTCTGGGCGTGAATTTAACTCTCCGCGATTGGTGTTTACATTTAAAATAACTATGCATAGTCCGTCTTCGCTGAGTTGTTTACGCTCTTTTTGAACATTACTTTCAATATCTCCAATTCCCGCACCATCAACTAGCCTACTACCGAATGGAACAGTGCCAGTCGCCTTTAAGAAGTTTTTATTAACTTCAACGCACATGCCAAGGGTTGGTAAAAGAACATTGTGTTTATCCATACCTACAGCTATTGCAGTGTCGCGCTGTGCAAGAAGGTGCTTTTGCTCGCCGTGAACTGGAATAAAATATTTAGGGCGGACGAGATTTAACATGATTTTCATTTCTTCCTTACATGCATGCCCAGACGCGTGGACTTGCTCCAACTGGCTATATATAACTTTTGCACCTAGAATGATAAGTTTATTTATAATATTATTTACTGATTTTTCGTTTCCTGGGATTGGACTAGAAGAGAATATGACAGTATCGTTCTCCCCCACTTCAATTCCTTTAAATTCTCCCGTAGACATACGGGATAGTGCGCTATGCGGTTCGCCCTGACTACCAGTGGATAAAATCAAGAGTTCGCTATCCTGGTAGTTCTTCATTTTATCTACTTCTATTAAATTATCGCGGTTTATCTTCATTTCACCGATTTCGCATGCAACATCTGTAACATTGACCATACTTCTACCAGTCAAAACTACTTTTCGCTTATATTTTTCCGCTAGATTTATAACTTCTTGTACCCTATCTACGTTGGACGCGAAGGCTGCTACTATTATTCGTCTATCCTTGTTCTCAATGAACAATTTTTCTAGCGTATCGCCTACTACTCGCTCGGAAAGTGAATATCCTTCTCTCTCTGCGTTGGTCGAGTCGCTCATGTATAATAATACACCCTGTTTACCTAGTTCTGCAAACGAGTGGAAATCGAATTTTTCGTCATAGATTGGAGTTAAATCAATCTTAAAGTCACCCGTGTGAACAACCATACCGACAGGCGTCTTAATCGCAAGCGCAAAAGCACCCGGAATGGCGTGGTTCACATGAATGAACTCAACTTCAAAGCAACCTAATTTAACCTTTTGCTTTGCTTTAACGGCAATCGTCTTATATTCAACGCGCTTATGCTCGTCCATTTTTTTCTTTATAAGTCCGCAAGTCATCTTACTAGCGTAGATTGGCGCCTTTATCTCATTCATAACATACGGAACACTACCGATATGGTCTTCATGTCCGTGCGTGATTAAAAATCCGCGAATCTTCTCTTTATTCTCAACTAGATAAGTTATATCTGGCACGACTAAATCAATTCCTAACATATCAACAGACGGAAACATAACTCCGCAATCAATTACGATTATGTCCTCGCCATACTCTAGCACGGTCATGTTCTTACCAATCTCGCCAATACCTCCTAAGAACATTACCTTTAAATTCTTAGCACGCGACTTAGGTTTACTTCTCTCAACCCTTACATCTAAATTTCCTTCAACCGTCGCATCAATCGGTGCGTCGACCGGTTTAAAAGTTGGTTTTTTACTGCGTTTTGCAGTTTTCCTTTCAGTGTTTTTTTGTTTAGAATTCGATAAATCTGCGTTATTTAATATGGTAGAATCAAATTCTTCACTTGTCATTAAATTATCCATATTCCTCCTTGAATTTAAAATTCATATTACAAAAAAATTAAGTTAAATTTTTATTAAAAAGGTCATTAACCTTAAATATCTAATACCACTTACCACACACAAAATCGAAACAAAAATACTTTCGTTTTTCTTACAAATTCTCGGTAAGTGAACAGCCACTTAATAAATTAACTTAATTTTATTATACATTTATTTTTTACGATGTCAAGCAATAAACTACAATTTTTGATTTTTGACAAAACAAGTCATGTTTTTGCATGAAAATCAATTTTTCGACTGAATTAGTTATAATATTGGAATAACAGAATGTTTTTTCAATATTAGTCATTTTTCTCATCAGTATGAGTGAATAGTGATTTGAATTCACTCTTTGTCATGACCTGCGACTTATCTATCTCACCGTATAGCGACATACTAACTTGCGGGTTAGTGAAAATTTCTCTAAATATTGCGTTGCATTCGTCCAATGTTGTGGATAATGAAATCTTTTTTGCCAATTTCCAGTTTTCAAAAAATCCAAGTCTTTTGTGAACAAATAGTTTTGTCATCAATTTTGATGTACGAGGTTCTTTATTCTTATCGTCAAAATCGAAATAGCGTTTTGCTTTATCAAGTTCTTTCTCGCTAAATCCATTTTTAAGAGTATCCGCAATATATTTTGCCACTCCCTTTATTACTTCATTAACATTTTTAGTGTCACAGTCGGTGGCAAAAGTCATAATTGAACTATCCTTAAATGTCGATAATCCAATGCTACTGCCATAGACTAAATTTCGGTTTAATCTAATCTCTTTATTTATTCCAGTCGAATACTCATTCATCATATCACGGACGAGAGAAAGTTTATAGATATACTCTCGGTCGTACATAGTCTTATTTACTGGGAAATTTATGTGGATATATGTCTTTTTTATCTTTTCCTTTTTTATCTTAAAAAAGTCGGTGTTTTGTATCTTCAAAAAATTATCGTCCGGACGGATAAAATCATCATTTTTAGGTAGTCTATCAATAAGTTCGTTTTCAACTAAATTTTTTGCTTTTGATAGTGAATAAGGCGTTACAATAAAAACATCTAGGTTATTCGTCACAAAATATTTTTTGACGAAATCTTTTACATCTTTACTCTTTAACGAAGCAACAGTTTTACTTGAACCTAAGATGTCGTTTTTATAGACATCATCGTTAAATAGATTATAACAATTAAAATTATATGCTTTGCCCTTAAAATCATCTTTGACGCTTGCTATCTCTTGCGTAACAACTTTTATCTCTTCTTCTACTGCTTTTTTATTGAAAGTACTATGCGTGATAAGGTGGGAAACAAGTTTTAAATACTCCTTTAATTCGTGCGTAAAAATTGTACCAGTAAACGCGATTGTACTGATATTTGTAATTGCGTTTGTCCCTATGAAAGCAAAGTATTTATCCGCAACTTCTTGCTTACCTGGTAACTCGTCTGTACCTGCAAAAAGCATATGCTCAGTAAAATGAGCAAGCCCTGGAATTGTCTCTACATGCGTACCGCAATTAAACTGACATCTTATATTTGTCGTCTTGCTAATTTTATTTTTTGCGTAATATAATTTTGCGCCATTCTTTAAATCAATAACCTTAAAATTACTCATATGGAAATTATATTGTTTAATTTAATATTTGTCAAAAAAAATTAGAGTTAAACAATAAAATTAACTCTAATTATTTTTGTTTGTTTTTATAAATTAGTCGAAAGTATAGAATAGTAAAATATCTAAATTGAAATATCTGCGACTTATAAAGTTGTAAAATGTTATATTTTTATCCGCACAATATCGTTTTATAATATATTTTTTATTCGCTTCTTAGCGCGGTCACTGGGTCTTTTTTAGATGCAATACGGGCTGGAATTAAGCCTGCGATAAATGTGAGTAGTACGCTAATTAAGATTAAAATCAAACTTGAACCAACTTCCATGCTCGCAAGTCCGCCTATCCCCGTAAGCGATTTTAATATTACGCTAATTAAAATTGAGAAGATGCCCGACATTACTATACCAATAATTCCCGCAAATAGACCGATGATAATGGTTTCCGCATTGAATACTCGTGACACATCTCTCTTGGACGCACCGATACTTCTTAGTACTCCAATTTCTTTCGTGCGTTCGATTACTGATGTATAAGTAATTATTCCAATCATAATGCTAGATACGACGAGTGAGATGCCTGCAAATGCGATTAGCACATACGAAATAATATCGACCAAATCTCCTAATATGCTCGTAATCATCTCGCTACTATCCGTGTAGGTTATCTTGAAATGGCTCGCGTCACTATTCCAATCATTTACCATTGAAATTATGCTATCTTTTGAATCAAAATCCTTAGCATAGAAATAGATTCCAGTAGGGATTGTGCTTGCACCATACATTTGTAGATATAGGTTTACTATTTCGCTGTCTGTTAAATTAAGATTAAATTGCTCGCTAGACAGAATTGCTTTCATATGTGCAGGAGATGTGTATGTAAACATATTTGCACTCATGTCTATCATAGATAATTCACTTATATTTAAAGTATATGGAAGCGCAAATGTTACATTTCCGCCGTTTTTAAGCGTCCCGTCTTCATTAAGCAGGCTTTCTTTTACTCCCGCCACAACTTTAGAATTAATCGCATTTTCATGATAGAATTCGCCAAGTTCGTGCGTATACATAATTCCATCGTCGAAGATTGCACCATTAGTATCTTCCTTTTGGACGAGGATACATGTGATTTTTAGGTCTACACTTAAAGTTTGGTCAGCAGTATTTTCCGCGCTATTATACAGTGTTTCTAGGTCTGTAGCGGATAGGTCGTTTGCAAAACTATACTTTGCGCTACCATCTTCGTTATAGTATGCGTCGTTTAATAGCAAGCGATAGGTCTTGCCAATAATGGACGAATAATTTATCGGCATTACAACGCCATTTTCTACCTGATATGTAATATTTAAACTATCCAAAAGTGACTTTGATGCAACTCCCGAATTAATAACAAGAGCCACTTCGTCCCGAGCGTTAGGGAAATGCGCACCTTCACCGCCGACAACATCATACATAGATAGAACATAATCATTATACTTACTATCAAGACCTTCGTAGAAAAGCGAACTATATGTACCCGACATTATACTTAAAACGCGAGTATCATTAATTTTAGTATACGTATATGTTGAGTCTTCATTTTCCATCCTACTGATTAACTTAAAATCGCTTGCGTAACTAACCGAATATGCGTTAATGTCATCAGCGTGATTGTCTTCTGCATAATAGTCGACAACATATTCTACGAACTCATTATTTAGATAGTTAATTTTTCCAAGTCTCGTTAGTTGCGTCTGCTCATCGTTTACCGCTAAACTATCGTCGCTAGTATTACCGCTATTTGTACTGCCACCACCGCTTACTGCCTGCATTGTTGAGTCCATATCTAGCGCAACTGTAGATACTGCGACTGGGTAGTTTGCAAGTGACTCGCTCTGCATATTGTTAATATAACCCGTCATACCGTTGCTTACGGCTAAAATGAGAGCGATACCGATAATTCCTATACTTCCCGCAAACGCAACCATAGTGGTTCTGCCCTTTTTTGTCATCATGTTTTTAAGGCTGAGTGCGAGTGCTGTAAAGAAAGACATTGACTTTTTCTTTTCAGTCTTTCTAAACTCAGATTTCTTTTTCCCTTCGTTTTCTTCTTCTAATGCGCGCTCTTTTTCTAATGCTACTCTGTGTTCTTCCACTTCCTTTACACATGATTTTTCATCATATGGTTTAGAGTCGTCAGTCACCTCGCCGTCCAGTAATTGCACAATACGAGTAGAATATTTCTCGGCAAGTTCTGGGTTATGCGTAACCATGATTACTAGCCTATCCTTGCTGACATGTTTTAGCAGTTCCATAATTTGAACACTCGTTTTACTATCCAGCGCGCCTGTCGGTTCGTCGGCAAGTATAATTTCGGGGTCGTTTACTAGGGCACGCGCGATTGCCACTCTCTGCATTTGTCCGCCCGAAAGTTGATTTGGACGCGAATTCAATTTCTCACCAAGCCCTACTAGATTAAGTACTTCAATTGCACGAGCCTTTCTCTCTTTCGGTTTAATTCCTGAAAGAGTGAGCGCAAGTTCAACATTTTCAAGCACGGTTTGGTGTGGAATTAAGTTATAACTTTGGAACACAAAGCCAACGCGATGATTTCTATAATTGTCCCAATCTTTATCCTTATATTCCTTGGTCGATACGCCGTCTATAATTAAATCGCCGTCAGTATATCTATCAAGCCCACCGATTATATTTAGCAAAGTGGTCTTACCGCACCCGCTTTGCCCTAGAATTGAAACGAATTCACTGCGTCGAAAACATAGACTAACCTTATTTAATGCCAGAACAGATTGGTCTTTAAGATCATAACTTTTACTAATCTCTTTTAATTGTAACATAATTCTCTCCTTATGTATATTTCATAACGCCCTTAAATAGTTTTTCAAGTAGCGTATTTAAATTTTCGTGGTCGGCAGGACTAAATTCACCCATCACATCTTTCATAAACGAGCATAAATTTTTATTAAACGACTCGGCAACCGTTTTTCCAAGTGATGTTAAGTGAAGTTTAAACTTTCTCTCCCCACCCGATTTTTCGACATAGTCTTTATCGATAAGGTCGCGGATAACTCGAGTTGTGTTCGCTTTATCCACTCCTATCATTTCGGTTAGTTCAACCATTGTCAATTCGTCATGCAAATTCAACTGACCTAGATATTTTGCGTGAAAATGACTAAGCCCAAATTTTGATAAAAATTCATCTTCCTTTTTCATGATGCGCTTAGATAAAGTACTAATCGATTTCAATAACTGAAGATTAAACGATAGTTTTTTCATGCTATTATGATACCAAATTTAAGTTGAGTTGTCAACTAGAATTTATATGAAAATTTTTTTAACTTGTTTACTTTTTGTAACTTTAATTATCTAGTGGAGAAGAATTTTAACTTTCAGTTTTTGCACTGTACTTATAAATAATATTTCTTAATATAATTAATCAAAAAGTTATTTTTTATTAAAAAATTTTAAAAATTTAGATAAATTTGGCATTATTTTTAATAAATTTTTAATATTTT
>CASFFG010000016.1 GCA_949293905.1 uncultured Christensenella sp.
TATCATTGTATACGAAATCTCCACTGTTTATCTGGTAGTAGTTCCATACTCCAGATAATACTACTACATTCCCACTAGTTGTTGTAAAGTGAGAAATGGACTCACCTCTGTTCGCATTGAAATTGGATATGTCTCCTGATTCAAATTCGTATTTTTTGTTGTATGTGAATGGTCCTGAAGATATGGCTGGACCTGTTGCACTTGTTGGTTTTATCTCTACCGCTTGCCATACTGGTGTCATGGTTAGAGATATGCTATCCTTAGATATATCTATCCCCGCAAAAGCATCGTCTAGTGTGCTTATTAGGTCTAGGAAATATGCTATGTTGTTAGTTGTCGTATCATTTAATCCGTCTATACTGTTATTCGTTTCTATTGTACTATAATCCCAACTATTTGTACCTTGACTATTTGTACTTTGTACTAGATAATATGTCTTACCATCATCGGAGGGCCATTTAAAAGATATTGTCCAACCGCTTATCCTATACCCATATGCGTATACATAGTAGTAGGACGAATCGTCTTTCAGTGCCGTGGTGTAGTCTTTATCTGTAAAGTCTGTTACTTTGAAGAATGAAAGCCCTATCTTTGTACCGCTATCTGTAACCTTCTCACTGCTAGCAAAGGCATACATGTTATCTTCACCAAATGAGATATCTGCTTTTATGCTTGAGTATCCACTCTCTTGATTTATCTGGTTCCCTACTCCTGCGTAAACATGGCTATTATTTAAACTATTGTTACGCCAGATAGTACCGTTAGCATCATTTAGAATTTTCATGGTGTAGGTGTTACCCCAATGTGCTCGAATTAATGGGTCGGACGCACTCTGTCCTGTTAGGTCTCCGTAACTGTATGTAGAGTCATCTTCGTAACATATTAGTCCGGTTAGTAGGTAATATTTTGTTCCATCTATTGATTCATATGTCCCGTCATATGTGAACAATAGTACCACTTCAGTAGAATAGGACGATCCATCATAATTCTCTATTAATAATTGTACCCTATTATTACTTTCGTCACGGTTTACAGTCACATATTTAGTTGTACCATCATTGAAATTATATGACTCTCGAGTTGCTACATCTTTTAATAACCAACCACTAAATGTCTTACCTTCTACACTTTCAGTAGGTTTAATACTTCCAGATGTGGTTAGGTCAATGTTATCACTGCTAACTTTAAATGTCGTGCTAGTCTTACTCCCTTCTGTGTCGTAATGCAAATCCATTGTGTACTCAACTGGGTCGAAGTATGCAATTAATGTCCCCACTTTCCACATCTCTACTGTGGAGTTTATAGGGTAGGTAGCGCCGTCTTCTCTCGATATGTATCCCCAGTATGCAACATTATTTTCAAAGACATGTGTAGATTCCGCGGTAACCGTTGATACCACTGAGCCTGTGCTAGTCAGTTTTAGTGTAACACTATTTCCAAACTCTCCGTTTAGTTCGTCTCCATTCTCGGTAGACATAGCAATAATTTTACCCATGTAGTCTGGGTTTTCTATCTCGCCTGTATCTAATTTATATTGTAACCGTTCGAAAACTGGCTTAATATACTCATCTGTACTTTCCGGAAATTTTGACCCTGCAGTATACTCCATACCTATTTGATAAGAAGCACTATTCCAGTAGTCATTATTTGCACTATCCGTATCATTTTCTGTGTACCAATAAGAAAGTCCAAAATGTCCTCCATTTGTACCACTTAAAGACACGGTGAATGTATAATTACCTACTGTGAAATTATTGCCTTCTGTTGTTATTTCAGTTCCAACTACAACTTTTACAATTTTATCTTGGGTTGGGTTGCTTGGGCTAGGCGTCATCGTCCAATCAAAGTCATAGTAACTATTATGTCCAGTAGCGTAATGATCGAAATCGTATGTAATTACTTTCCCATTAAATATTGTCGAGATTGTATTGTTTGAGAAGGTCATAGTTGGACCATTTACATTATAGTTGTCGTAATGGTCGATATTTATTTGGTATTTAACTCCCAAGTAATAGACAATGCTTGATTCATAACGGAAAAGATTGCTAAGATTGTCTATCATGTTAATTCTATATATTTCGCTACCACGAACAGTTATGTTTTCAGATGTAGTATTGTAGGTTAATGTATCACCATTCTCTGATGGTGTAATATCCACATCATTAACTTTAAATGTATTTTCTCCGCCAAGATATCTATTTAAATCTGGATTAATGTATACTGTAAATGTGTAATTCTCTTTAATCCTGAGTAATGGCATAGGTACAGGGTAACCACCATTTACCCTATCGTCTATAAACCAGTCTGCACTGGAATCGAAACTCGCCCCTTCCTGAGTGATTAAAAATTTTACTATTGAATTACTGTCATTTTTATCAAAAGTAGAATAGTTTGTCAAACTATATCCTGATTGAGATATTTCATTAGAACCACAATTTGATAGCAGATTTATCCCACTAAATGGAGAATCAACATACTCCCTATGAGCATTATCGATATGTTGTGGATCAAAACCAAATGTTGAAGAATTTACAAAAAATAAATTTCCATAAAAATGATATTTAACATTTACCTGTATTCCAAATATACTTTCATAATTGTAAGTAACATCATAGTCTAAAAAAACTATGTACCCTGCTGTTATAGCACCTGATGAAGTAGCTCCAAAAACATCATTGCCTAATCCGCCACCCTCGGCGACCGAAGTGGTATAGGCATATGATGGTAATTCTATTCCTGGGTTGTTATAAGATGTGATATTGCTTACACAATTATTAAATCTAGCTGGAGCATACATAACTCCGCAAATGCCACCTAATGTTGCAAGACCTGGCTTACCAAATTGTTCATCAGTATCGTTAAAAGATTCAGCTGTCATTAGATCACTCCAATTACCTATCACGGAACCTTCGTTGTTAGATATTGACAAACTACCTATAAAAATGCAACTATCAAAAGAATTAGTTACTGAGTATATTTTTTTAGAAAATGCTGCTGATCGGGCATCATTAATCGAACCGATTGATCCCACAATTCCTCCAACATTTATTTCATTACCTTGGTTATGTATTTGAGCCGCTACATTTCCACGGAATATTATGTTTTGAATCGTGAAAGTTGCACTCGTGTCTATTGTTCCAATTAATCCACCACATGATTGAGAGTGCCCATCTTTTTCAGTTCCGATCCAATTTGACCAGCCATGTAGATCTTGCACATATACCGCCCAGTTATCGTCATCGTTTTTTAACCAGCCTGATGTATCCGTTTCATTTGCTACTGCGGAGATATTTTCTATGGTAACATCTGTGCCCTGGATATATCCACATAGAATTCCAATATTGTCCGAAATCCCTTCTTCAAAATCACCAGACAAGTATATTTTAAAAGTATCTATCCAAAGATTTTGAATAGTGGCACTATATTCTCGACCATGAAAACTGGCTCCACCAACTACACCAAAAAGTCCTATTGCATCTCCAAATGAACTTTTATCACTGATCAAAATATTTGAGATTGTATAACCTTGTCCATCAAATGTACCTGAGAAGGGGTATGTTGATGTACCTATTCCGGTTGTCCATGGATTGTTTCTCCCGCCCATGTCAATATCGTTTGTAAGCTTAAATGTTCCGCCTCTGGACACCGCATTGTTTATGTAATTATCGCGCATGTCTATTAAGTTGCTTAGACTAGAAATTTGATAGTAACCACTAGGTGATGTTAGCTTCATAAATGTAATTGAATTATTTGTTGATTCAGCAGCTGCCACATATGAAGATGATGAAGAACTCATTGTACTGCTTGTTAAATCAAATGTTTGGGTTTCAAAATCAAATGCCTTCTTTAACGATTCTCCATCACGGAAATTATAGAGTGCGTCCTTTGTCTTTTCCGTCGTATCAGTCGAATATGTCCAACCAGTAGCAGTTGCATAATCGTCTGTTTCAACATTTTCCAAAAGGTCGTTTATATCGCTTTCGGTAAGTGTAATCGTTTGCGAATCATCAGCCGTGATTTTTCGTTCAACTGTGACATAGTCGTCGCATCCGTCAAACTTATATTTAAACTCTATCGTCTTCCCTACATAATCTTGGATATTAAAATCACTTGAGCCAGTATTCCCGCCCAAATTATTTCCATTATTTGCAATAGCAATACTAACGAAAACTAGAGCGAGTGCGCTCAAACCAATTATTAATGAAGTGATAATTTTCTTCTTTGAAAACATATATTCCTCCTAACGACAATTATTGGTTTCTAAAAAAGTGAAATCAAAAGTTATCGTGAATTCTTGCTGATTAAATATATATTTAGTATACCAAAAATAAAGAGTTTTGTGTAGCAATTTTGATTAATTTATACATTTTATTTTGATTAAGAATAAAATCATCGAATTAATTGATTTTTTGTCAAATTATTTTTAATTGCATGATAAATTAATTAAAAAATGCAAATTTTTAAATAAAACGTTAAAAAATAATAAAAAATTTTTAAAAAATCATAAAAATTAGGCATTTATTCACGCTTTTTATGTCGATTTTATAAAATTTTAAAAATTTTTCTAAATTTATTTTTTATTTTTCCATTAAATTATCTTTTATTTCTCGTTATGAATTTTAACAAATAAACAATACGGATAAAAAATTTACATTAATATGCTCAGTATAAACTTTTATAAATTCGGAGAAATCTGTTTTTGTTCAAAGCCTTTGATTAATCATTAAACTTATATCATATTAAATCATGCGAATAAGTTTTTTAAATTTTTTTTATTTAAAAGTTAAAAATAAGTAGACAAGTTTTTCTCATTTTATGTTATAATCAAAACAAGAATAGGTTACTGATGCTAACCAATTAAAAGGAGATATTATGAAAATCAAAAAAATTGAAGCATACGAAGTAATTGATAGTAGGGGCAATCCTACAGTTGAATGTAAGGTAACGCTAGAGAACGGAATCAGCGCTACAGCAATTGTTCCTAGCGGGGCTTCAACTGGCGAGCGCGAAGCACTAGAACTTAGAGACGGCGGAACGCGTTACCACGGGAAAGGGGTAACTAAAGCAGTAGAAAATGTTAATAAGGTTATTGCAAAGGCTATCGTTGGAATGGACGCAAGCAAGCAATCCTTGATAGACAACACCATGTTAAAATTGGACGACACTGAATATAAAACAAACTTAGGTGCAAACGCGATTTTGTCTGTCAGTCTAGCAGTGGCGCGCGCAAACGCAATCTCGAAAAATAAACCACTTTATAAATCTCTCGGCACGGGAACTACGCTCCCACTCCCACTTATGAATGTGATAAACGGCGGTGCACATGCAGACTCAAATGTTGATTTCCAAGAATATATGATTGTCCCAGTTGGTGCAAAAACTTTCAGCCATGCTATGCAAATGGCAAGTGAAACTTTCGTGGAACTTAAAAAAGTTTTAAAATCAAAAGGTTATGCTACCGCGGTTGGAGACGAAGGCGGATTTGCTCCTAATTTTAAAAACAATGAAGAGCCATTAATGGCCATTGTCACCGCGATTAAAAATGCGGGATACGAACCAAAGAAGGATATTGCAATTGCTCTTGATGTCGCTTCAAGTGAATTTTACAACGCCGAAACTAAGAAGTATGAATTAAGAAAAAGTAATGGCGGAAGTTTGACCAGTGATGAAATGATTAATTGGTACGCTGAATTAATAGAAAAATATCCTATTATATCAATAGAAGACGGACTTGACCAAAATGATTGGTCGGGCTGGAAAAAATTGACTAAGAAGTTGGGCAAGAAAATTCAGTTAGTAGGCGACGATCTATTTGTTACTAATCCAAAGATTTTAGCACGCGGTATTAAGGAAAAAGTGGCAAACGCTATATTAATCAAATTAAATCAAATTGGAACTTTAACTGAAACATTAGATGCTATTCATCTTGCACAAGAAAATGGTTATGCAACTATCATTTCGCACCGCTCGGGCGAAAGTGAAGACACTTTCATTGCCGACTTAGCAGTAGCGGTAAATGCAGGACAGATTAAGTCAGGTTCAATTTCTCGTACGGATAGAGTTGCTAAATATAATCAATTAATTAGAATAGAACGCGAATTAAAATCTAAGGCAAGGTATAAATTATGATTATAACTATAGATGGCCCTGCCGGAAGTGGGAAGTCGACGGTCGCGCGCATGCTCGCAGACAAACTGGGATTTGTCCATTTTAATTCAGGTTCACTCTTTCGCGGAATTACAGCATATCTTCTCTCGCAGGAAGAAAATATAAACAACATAGATGAGAAAAAAATTAAAAAATTGCGTCTTAAAACGCGTTTTGATGGTAAAAATCAGTTAGTTTTTGTAAATTCTCAAAATTTTTCTAAGCATTTGCGAGACGATGAAGTTAGTAAATGCGCTCCCATAATCAGTGCCGTGCCCGAATTTCGAGCAAAAATTGATGAATGTCAGTGCAAGTTTGTAGAAAATAATAATGTAGTAATTGACGGGCGAGATATTGGTAGTCATGTATTCCCTAATGCAGATGTAAAATTTTATTTAGATTGCGATATAGACGAGCGCGCAAAAAGGCGATTTAAGGAAGAAAAATTAAAAAACCCTGACATTACATTAAAAGAAATTAAAGATAGCATCATCACACGGGACAAATATGATATGAACAAACCCATCTCCCCGCTCGTTGTACCTGAAGGAGCAATAACTATTGATTCCACACGTCTTACTCCAGAAAAAGTGGTAGATGAAATGTTAAAACATATAAAGGTACAAAAGTAGGATTTTAACAATATCCACATTTAACTCAATAACAAAGCGTTGAAAAATTATAATATTTGGTGCAAATTTTAAGTCGATTATGAGTTTACTTAAAATTTTGCACTATTTTTTATTAAAAACAGAAATTTAACATTTTTTTAAATTTAGTATTGACAACTCACCTACTCTGTCTTAGACTATTAAGCAATAATTGGAGAGAAATTATGGGAATATATGATAATTTGACGAAAGAAAAGTTAAGAGAAGCGGTTGCGAACAGCAATGCTATGGGAGAAAAATATTTGCCTATACTTACTGGATACGCTAGACAGTTAGAGATAAATGATGCTCAGTCTATTAATGACGGGAAAAATGATTTTCTTTTGCATTTAAAGAATGTTTATGTGAATTTCTTTTATCGTGTGGTCAGTTCTACACTCAATTCTCTTGATTTGAGTCCGCTCTTTGATAGCATAAAAACTAACCTTGTAAATGAAGTAGAAAACAACCGTAGTTATTTATCCTTTAAAGACGGTTACCTATACGACGGTTTGGTTGATTTAAACGATATTTCGTACGAATTTGTAGGACTCAGTGAATATATCCTAGAAATGTCTAAGAGCATGATTGGACATATTAAAAGTTATAACCTTTCCGTATTCCTGGACACTGTTAGCGAAAGCATACATTCAATTTTCGATAGTTACGATATAAAAAACGACAGAATCTCTTCACAGATGTATTTAGAACTTATGTTGCTTGGTCGAATTTATGATACTTTTCAAAATACTATTCAGTACGGAGTCTAATTTCACGCCTATTGGCGTGTTTTTCATTTTGAACAACATTTAATAAATGTCGTACCCCGAATATAAATACATATAGAAATACAATGCGAATATAAATACGATAATGCAATACGAAATGCAAATTAGTAAGATGTAATTATCTCTAAATTATTCATTTTTATCTAAAATTTTACATATTTTTATTTTAAAAGCATATAGTTTCACATAATTAATCGTATTTTTTCGTAATTTCTAGAATTTTTTTTAAAAAATGGGTATTGACAAAGTGGGAATTGTGTTGTATAATCAAGGTAATAAACGGAGGGGAATATGCCAGTAAAGAATGAAATAATGGGTATTATCACACAGTTAACATCTAGAGATGTTACTAGACTTTTTAATGCCTATCTTGAAAATAATGAAGGTAGTGCCGATTTTGGCGCATACATATTAAATCAGGTTGCGAATAATCGTATTAAAACTAAAACCAACGACGATGGAATTATTACAAGCGCTAAATTAGGTTGGAGATTACGTATTAAGCCATCAGAGAACATAAATTTACCAAAAGATGACAATGGTTTCATAGATTCAGCTAATGATTATTCTAGTTACATCGCCAGCGTATTGAATACTAGGGATATCAATAACAAGGATGTGGCTAAGCATACAGCTAGTCTCATCGCCCCTATTGTTGAAAGAGCACTATACACTGACACCAAATTAACTAAATTAGGCTCTAATGATATAAATGACCTCAGTGCGATTGACGCTAATCAACTAAATAATTTACTTTTCGGCGACGAAAGAAACAAAAAGGCAAACTACAAAGCAAAACTTAAAAAGATGCACCCTAAGGCTAATTGGGTTTTGAAAAAATTTGTTGTCCCTACTCTAATCACTTCTGTGGTAACCGCCGGTGCCTTCTCGCTTTTCGCATTACTACCTATCGCTAGCGCAATTGTGCCGGGACTTATCACTGATAGCGTATTAGCAAATGTCGCTACATTCGGTACATTAGGTGCTGCTGCTGGTATAATATTAACCCCAACCATAATTAAACTTAAAGACACAATTGTTCGTAGACACTATGAGAAGAATTACGGAAGAAAGTCTAATAATCTTGAAGTATTGTCTAATCTTGATTTATCAAAATTAAAAGAATTATCTCCCGAGAAAGCGGATGAATTGCTCGCTAATTTACCAATTTACAAGCTTTGGACGAAAATTCGAGACACTGAAGCCAATATTCACGAAGCAGAACTTAAAAATAACATATTTGGACGTATTGCTAATTACTTTAGAGTAAAAACTAATCGTAACCGTATCCATGCTTTAAGTCACGCAATGGATTACTTAAATGCAAGCGCTAAAAATAGTGATAATAAAACACAAATTGAAACTTTAACTAGATTCTTAGCAGATAAGAGATTGAGTTTAATCAAATCTCCTAAGAGATATGGTGACCTTGTCGCTAGATACGACTTAGATAGACTTACTAAGAAGAAAGCACAAAAACCTAGTGCTGAAAAGACCCGTACGACAGACCCTAAAGAAATTCGCGCTAATTTCAACAAACTAATGAAAGCGCAAATTAATAACATATTAGTTGAACCTAAAGAAACTTTACAACTACCTTATCCTCCTGCTGAGCCTAAACCTGTAGAACCACATATTGAGCCTACTGAAGTAGATCAAGAGAAAAATGCTAAAATAACTAAGGTGGAAAAGGCTATCTATAATTGCATAAGTGAATATCGTTTAGAAAAGAAAAACTATTCTACTACCACATCTCTAGATGTAAAAGAAAATATCTTAAATGCAATTGGCACAATTTTAGGAACTTTAAAAGGCGATATTAACGAACTTGAAAGCATCGATCCTGACAATAAAAAATTGGACAATTATAAAACTGCTTTCAACACCATACGCGACTTCTTAAAAGCTGAAAGAAAGAATATAGAAAATGAATTAAACAAAGATAAAACTGGGCCTAAGCCTGAAAAAACTAAGGAAGTTGACAAAGAAAAAGCTAATAAAATAAATGAATTGAAAAACTTTATTAATTACTACATAAATCAATTCAATTTCGCTAAATTACGCTATAACAATGCCGTACTTAATAGTAAGAATGCTGTATTAGACGATATTGAAAAAAACATATTAGCTAAACTAAGAAAAGATTTAGATGATTTGAAGAAAGTTGACCCTAAAGATGCCGATATTGCTAAATTTGAAAACAAACATACGGAAATTGCTAAATTTGTAGAAGCTGAAAGAAAAAAAGTCGAAGAATCATTAGCTGAAGCTGAAAAAGAAAAAAATGATGCCGAAGCTGAAAAAGCAAGACAAAAAGAACTAGAAAATAAGCAAAAAGAAGTTGACTCTATTGCCAAAAATTTGAAAGGTAAAACAAAAGAATATAGCAATAAGAAAAATAGCTATATCTCCATAAAAAATCTTGAAGAAAAAGAAACTACTTTAAGGGAAATGGAAGAAGCTTTAAAAGACATTGAAAATGCTACTTCCAAGTTAAATGCATACAAAGGTATAGATGGAGTTAAAATCGGAAATCAAACGGTATCTGAATTCTCTAATGAATTGATTGATGCAATAAACAGAGAAAAGCAAGATCTTGCTAAATTTAAAGAAGAACTCAAGAACGCAAAAGCTGAATTAAAGAAAGAGCAAGAAGCTGAAGCTGAAAAGAAAAATCAGGATATTGCTTATCTAAAAAATGGTGAGACTACTACTTTGATTAACACTGGTCTAAAAGCTATTAAAAGTTTAATGGAAAAATATAATAGCACTAAGAGTTTAGAAGAAAGAAAGGCTATAATTTCTGAGATTAATTCTAAAATTGGTGACACAAATTTACAGTTAGATAAAGTAAAAAACAAGAAAAAATATGTGCATAATGATGTTATATCTGAATATGAAGTTTTTATCTCTAAAACTGATGCTGAATTAAATAGTTATTATGATTTCGTAGTAGCTAAACGAAAAGAAACCTCTATTGAAGAGAAAAACATAAATAAGAGCACAGAAGACAAACAATTCCAAAAAGATGAAGAAGATATCCAAAAAATTATTGATGCGATAGAAAAGGCAAAACTTGATGTGGAAAAATCTTCATCTAATCCACAAACTAGAATGAATGCTCTAAATAAATTGCGAAGAGAACTATCAAAGTTAACTACACAAATTGATGTTGTTAAGAATACTGCTAAATCAGTTAATGATAGCGAAGTTAAAGGAAAATATAGTACTTTAATTAGTGAGGCTGAAAGCAAACTATTAAACGATAGTTATTTAAGTACAAAAGAAAAGGAAATACTTGCTTCTGCAACTAACATAAAGGTAACATTCATTGGTGAGATTAATCAATTATTGCTGGATATTACAAACTATAAAAGCATATTCAATGTAAATTATGATTCATATAAAAATGCAACCAGCAAAAAAGCAAAAGCTCCTTTCTTGACTCAGATGAAGGACGCTAAAAAGAAATTACAAGATATTAGCACTAAATTAGGAAAGGCTTATAATACTATTGCTACTATGATTAAGGCATCTGTATACGAAGCATATAAAACTGAATTAAATGCTATAAGTATTAAGATTGAAAAAGCTGGTATATCAACGGAAATTGCAAGAATGGACGATATACTAAAAGATCCAGATAACTACAAACCTAACCAAGTAGTAATTATACCGGGAAGTAATGTAGATGTTGTTGTAAATCCAAACTCTAACTAAAATTAAATAAATTAAGTCTATTTAAACTAGCGGTAAGCAGTTATAAATAGACTTTTTTTATCCAAAATTACATCTTAAAATCATAAAAATTGCGCATTATATTAATGTATAAAATAACACATGAAATTAGAACAATGCGTTAGTTTCAATGATTATAACACCAATGCTAATGTTAACCCTTAAAATGCAAAAAAATATACCTATGAACTGAACATAGGTATATTTTTTAATCTTAATAATTCTTTGCTTCTAGTTCGAAGAAAGATTGTGGGTGAGCGCAAACTGGGCAAACCTTTGGAGCGGTCTTACCGATATGCTTATGTCCGCAGTTACGGCATACCCAAACTACTGCTTCCTTCTTAACAAAGCACTTCTTCTTAGATACATTTTCAAGTAGTGCGTTGTATCTAGCTTCGTGCTCTGCTTCGATCTTTGCTACGCCTTCAAACATTCTTGCGATTTCAGTGAAACCTTCCTTCTTAGCAACCTTAGCAAAATCTTTGTACATCTCTGTCCACTCATAGTTTTCGCCTGCTGCTGCATCTTTAAGGTTGGTCATAGTGTCAGGAATCGCTCCGTCATGCAAAAGTTTGAACCACATTTTAGCGTGTTCTTTTTCATTATCTGCTGTAATTTGGAAAATTTCAGCAATTTGCTCATAACCGTCTTTTTTAGCCTGGCTAGCATAATATGTATATTTATTTCTAGCCTGTGATTCCCCTGCAAAGGCGGTCATTAAATTCTTCTCTGTTTGAGAACCTTTTAAATTCATATTTCCTCCTAATGAGTATTTTACTCTTAATTCAATCTAACATAAAATTTTTAAAAAAGCAAATAAATTTAGCGATTATTTTTTAAATCTATCCTTTTTCTTAACTAAATTTTTCTCGCGCCCATTATTGCTTGGCATGTAGTATACCCTATCTTTTAATTTATCTGGCAAATATTGTTGCTCGACATATCCGCCGTAATCATGTGGATATTTATACTCAGGTGGATTTTTTACATCGTAATGATAATTCTTCAAATGCTCAGGAACTGTATCGTCTACATTATGCTCGACATCGTACTGTGCTGCGTTTAGCGCTTTAATTACACTATTTGATTTCTCCGCTTCACATACATAAATTATTGCGTGTGCGAGCGGAATGTTGCCCTCGGGTAAACCTAAATTTTTAACCGCGTTCATTGCAACCATAGCCATTAATGCTGCGTTACTATCCGCCATTCCCACATCTTCACTAGCGTGCGCAATGAGTCTACGGCATATGATTAGCGGGTCGCAACCAGCGTGAATTAATCTCTCCGCCCAATATAGAGCCGCATCACTATCACTCCCGCGCAAACTCTTACAAAATGCACTAAGCATATCATAAAACATATTTTCGTCCACAGATATAACGGGCTGTTGAATACACTGACTAGCGACAAGTTCGTCTATCACAATTTCACCAGATTTATTTGGTTTTGTCGTCGTAACAGCGAGTTCAAGTGCATTGTAAGCCGAGCGTAAATCTCCATTAGCAAAAATTGCAATACGGTTTAGTGCCTCGCTATCTACTTTTAACTTAAGTCTACCATATCCGCGCGACTTATCTTTAATTGCACGAACAAGCGCGTCCTTTATATCCGCTACTTCTAGTGGCATGAATTTAAACACACGGCAACGGCTCACGATAGCGGGCGTCATGCTAATGTGCGGATTTTCCGTCGTTGTACCAATAAACATGATATATCCACGCTCAATCGCTTCTAACACGCTATCACTTTGCGCCTTACTCCATCTGTGACATTCATCTAATATTAAAATAGTGCTTTTCCCTGTTAACTCGAAGTTTCGTTTTGCGCTATCTATCACTTTCTTTGCGTCCGCCACCCCGCTTGAGACAGCGTTGAGTTTAACATAGTTTAGAGATAGTGCGTCCGCGATAATGTATGCAAGAGTAGTCTTCCCTACTCCCGGTTTTCCATAAAAAATACAACTACCAAGCCTATTTACTGAGAGTGCGCGTCTAATTAAACTATCCTTACCAACAATATGTTTTTGACCAACAAATTCGTCCAAGGTCTTTGCGCGCATACGTTCAGCAAGCGGAGTCAAATCTACATTAAAATCGAACACATATTCGCTATTTTCTTGGCTATCTATTTTATCTAAATTCTTATCCTTTATTTTCATAACTATATTATATCAAAATATGAACAAATGTACAAATGTTTAACTGACATTAATCGTCATTATGCGATTTCTCCTAACATATTTTAATTGATATTTAAGATTAAATTTATTCCTTTTTATACTGAGCCTTCCGTCAATTATTTTTATCTTTAGAATATTGATTAATATGTTTAAGTAACGCGATAATTTTTCGCTCCTTTCGGGATTAAATATATAATCAGTAAGAGAAATTAGCGCACTATCTTTAATCTTTTCCAAATCAAAATTTTTGCTTATAATTTTAAGGTTAAAATATTTGTAAAATTGTTTTGCATTAAAAATAATTCGTACTTCTCCTAATGCAGTGAAATATAAATATCCACATTTAGTAGCAATCTTATCCACATTTTTTAGCACTACCACTCTACCCGATTTTTTCAAATATACCTGATTGTTTAGTTGCATGATTTTACATTCGCCGACATAAATTCTATGGCGTTTCGTTGAATTAAATTTTAATCCATATTTGCAAAGTTTAAGTTTTGGATATGGCATTGCATGAAAAAGTGAGCGATTTTTAAATACTATCACGAGTAGTAGACCTAAAAAATATCCAAGTATAAGAAATATTAGCATTTATTAAATTTTTTCCAATAGTGAAAGATTTAAAAATCTTTTGAAAATTATTTAAAATTTTAGTTAAATTTTACGGTTTTTTGTTTTTAATTTTAATTTTCTTTACATTTTTTAATGATTTTGCTATCATACTAGCATCGAGGGGGATTTATGAAAGTTAAAATTGGTATTAATGGTTTTGGTCGTATCGGTAGACTAATTATGCGTGCGAGTGTAGGGCGCGACGATGTGGAAATCGTTGCAATTAATGACCCATTCTTAACACCTGAGTACGCATGCTACTTATACAAATATGATACCGTGCATGGTAGGGCGGATAGCGTACTCAAAGTGAGCGGTGACGGGCTTAAACTTAATAGAAAGAGCGTAAAATTCTTCGCACAGATGAACCCAGAAGATATAGACTGGAAGTCTGCTGGTGCGGAATACATTATCGAATGTACTGGAAAATTTACGAAAGCCGAGGACGCTATGCGACATCTTAAAGGCGGAGCAAAAAAGGTCATTATAAGCGCACCTGGAAAGGGTTGTCCAACCTTCGTTATGGGCGTGAATGAAGATAAATATGACCCTAGCATGACGGTTGTATCTAATGCAAGTTGCACGACAAATTGTCTTGCTCCACTTGCTCGCGTAATTGATGATGTGTACGGAATTGAAGAAGGTCTTATGACCACTATCCACTCCACTACTGCTTCCCAGTTGACCGTGGACGGAGTTTCTAAAAAAGATTGGCGCGGGGGACGCGCTGCTAGTGCGAATATTATTCCTAGTTCGACGGGGGCCGCTAAGGCTGTTTGCGAAGTTATGCCTCACCTTAAAGGCAAATTAACCGGCATGAGTTTTAGAGTACCTACTATCAATGTGAGCGTAGTCGATTTTACTGTGAAACTTAAAAAATCTACAACATATGAGCATATCTGCAAAACTATGAAAAAATATAATAAAGATATTATTCCTGATGTGCTTGGATACACAGACGAAGCAGTCGTATCAAGCGATTTCATCGGCGATAAACATACTTGCATATTCGATGAAAAAGCGGGAATTATGATGAGCCCTACATTCGTAAAACTTGTCGCATGGTATGATAATGAATATGGCTATTCTTGCAAGTGTCTAGATTTAGCGAGCGTTATGTTTAAAAAGGACAGCAAAGTCCGCAATAAATAAATTTTCACAAATAATTTAAGATAGTCTTATACAAGTCGAACTTGAATAAAGTTTTTTGTTTACTACCCAAATTTTATATTTTAAGGCAAAATTGACTACAAAATAAGAAATAATCACTAAAAATACACAAAAATTAGAAAATTTTTGAAAAAATTTAAAAAATACTATTGACTCTCCAGTTAGGTGTAATGTTATATTCATGGCGAAAGGAGATGAAGATGATAAAAATTGGCGAATTAAGCAAACTCACTAACATTCCAATTAAAACTATTAGGTTCTATAAAGAAGAGCATTTAATTAGTCCAGTCGAGGTCGACCGCTGGACTGGTTACAGGTACTATGACGAAACTAGTATCAATCGTTTAAGTGAGATTATCTATCTAAAAGATTTAGGTTTTAGTTTAAAAGAAATTCAAAAAATGAGTCCGGAAGTCGTCGCTAAAAAGTTGGAAGAATTAAATGTGAAACTTAAAAAAATTCGACAAAACATCTCCACCCTCTCGGATATAAACAAGGAGGGTATGATTATGAAAAATTTTGTCAATGACCAAAGAGTAATCGGCAAATGGAAAAGAGTTGGTATTGTATCTAGCGAGGAAAATTTCAAAGCAGGAAAATACGAAGATAACAAAAGTGAAGTCTTTGATTTTAATGAAATTTACTTTCTTCCAAAAGGAGAAGAATATTGGGTATTCTCTTGGAGCAAGGGCAAACTATTCGTTAAAGACTTCGTTTACAACTACAAAATTGTTGACGGGAAAATGCTAATTTTCATCAATGATAAGTATTCACATAATGTCGACGATATCGCAGTCTATGAGCAAGTAGACCACAGGGAATATAAAGTTGAAGAAATTAGGATAAAGGATAATACTAACCTCCCATTCATTATGGACGAACGCATCGTCGGCGCATGGGAAGTTTACAACTATATCGATGACCCCAAAACTTTTGACCCTAAAACACTCAATCTTGACTCGAGCGAGCAATGGCAAACACAATTAGTGTTTGATAGGAACGGCAACTGTTCTTGGATAACTAATGACGGCGAAGTTACAATGCTCAACTGGACAAAGGGTTATTTGATTAATAAGTACATTTCAACTACTAGTGCATATGAAATAGCCAATGTAGGTAAAGATGAATATTTAATCATTGAGTGGAAATCTGGCGATTACATATATGGTGGTCGAATTTACGGTTATTATGTATACAAAAAAATTAAATAGATTTTAAATAAAAAATGCGGAAATTAATTAAAAATTTTTATAAAATCATAATATTTCCGCATTTTTTATTGGTTTTTATTAAATTTTTAGAATTTTTATTATATTTTAAAGCAATTTTTTAAATTAAATATTATTTTTTTTAATTATTTTTATTATCAAAATTCAATGTAAATATTTTATTTTTTTCTATTAATTTTACTAGTTTATAGTTACCGCGTCCCCTGCTCCTAGCCTATAATCTTTTAATACACCATTGTATATGATTCTTTTATTATTTAAACTTAAAAAGTCCATCGGCTTTACAATCTTTGGTATCTCGTCAATGTTTTCTATATTAAACGCTTCTAAACAATGACGGACAAACTGTGAACAATAAAATCTATTCCCAGGTGCATAATTCTTTTTAAATAACGCTAAGAATAGCCCCCAGTAATTGTATTTATATTCATATCTATGTTCCACTAAAAATGCTAGGTATTTCTCAATCTCATGAAATTTATCGTCCGTTATACTGAGTTCTAAAACGATTGCCTTTGTCTTAAAAAAGCGCTTAAATGTTCCGTGATTTTTCCCTTCTATAACAAAACCTCCAATAAAGGGATTATACGGGTTAAGTCGCCCGAATGAATACATCGTTTCTAGACTTGGGTCAAGAGAAATAGATGCATGATTATACATATCATGAGTAAGACTTTTTAATATTCGCGAGAGTACCGTACCCGTCTGGCTGAGTACAACATATATTTGCTTCATACCATGTTATTATATCATACTTTTAAAATTTTTTAAAGTGAAACACATTAATTTTATTTATTTTGCATTGATTTTATAACTACCAATCTCCAAATTACTCTACTACAAAATCTAATAAGTCGTCCAAATAAATGGTAAATCTTGCAATATCAAGCAGTTCACATAATTAATTTGTAATAAAATTTTTAACGATTATTACACAAATTATGGAAAAACAGTTGAAAATTTTTAAAAATTAGAGTATAATATTACTCGTAACACTATGGAGGGCTGGTAGAGTGGTCTAATACAGCAGTCTTGAAAACTGCCGAGGTGAAAGCCTCCTGGGGTTCGAATCCCTAGCCCTCCGCCACGAGGAGGCTGATGGACGAAATTATCTAATTCAGCCTCTTTTTCTTTTAAAATTTTATCATTTTCACAAAAATGGGAACTTGAATTGTCAAGGCTCCCATTTTTATTTTCTAAATTATTTTCACTTGTCTCTTTTTTCTCAAATTTTTCTAAAATTCTTTTTGCGTAAAGTTCGTCATTGTTTATGGCAAGTTCATTCTCAGCACCCTTGCTACCTCGCATAATCACAATAATTTTATCGTTGAATAAAAGTACCTTTTTGATAAATCGGTTGAAAAATTCATTGCGTTCAAACACGTCGTCATAGTCTTTGCTGGCAAACAGTGATATAAAATTTTTGACATCTTCAAAGTTTAGTGGCTTATCAAACTTGCTCTTTTCTTCGGCAATTTTAAGTTGAATGTCCGCCCTATCATTTTCAAGTTTGTAAAGCGTTTCACGAAGGGTGAGCGGAACTATGCCCTGTTCCATATTCTTCACTAAACTGTTTATTTTATTGTTTATCTGCCTAAGTTCCTTTTCAAGACATTTGAGCACGACGTTGTTTGAAATCTCGGAGTTGTATCTGTCAACAACCATATACGCAATCTCTTCAATTTTGCTAGGGGTTAAAATGTATTTTTTAGTTTTGTCAATAATGAGTTGTTCAAGTTCGTGCTTGCGATAGTTCCTAAGCAAACAAAACTTGCTCTTTACCTTTTTGGTGTGGCACTTGTAGTATTTATACCTCGTTCCCATATGGCTGGAACCCGCCTCAGCAATCACACTTTCACCGCAGTATCCGCAGAAGATTTTGCCTGTTAAAAAGTATGGATCGTATTTATCCTTTTTGTAGTTCCTGCGATAGTGTTTCATCATACCATTCACCACTTGCCACAACTTTTCTTCAACTATCGGCGGAATTACATCGGCAAAAATCTCACCACCAAACTTTTCAATTCCCATATATCTTTGGTTGTGTAGCATCTTTGAAATCGCATTGCCGTTCCACTTTTTGCCAGTTGACGTTCTTGAGACCTGCGCGTTTAAGTGATCTGCAATTTCGGTCGCCTTCTCACCCACTGCATATGCATTAAACGCCTGTCGAACAAACTCTGCGTGCTCTTCATCAATTTTCCATCGTTTATCTTCAATTTTGTAGCCATAAGTGACCTGACCGCCCGTGTAATAACCTTTAATCAAACTTTCACGAACTCCACGCTTGACCTTTTGGCTGAGCTCGGCAGAATAATATTCCTCCATACCTTCAAGCACGCTTTCCATCAAAATTCCACTGGCGTCATCTGAAATATTTTCTCTTGCCGACAGCACTCGCACCCCATTTTTCTTAAGTTTCATTTTGTAGTTCGCACTATCGTATCTGTTCCTCGCAAACCTATCCAATTGATAAACTAAAACAAAATCAAAATCACCTTTTTTGCTATCTTCAATCATTTGTTTGAATTGTGGTCGGTTATCTGTTGTTCCAGAAAGTGCTCGGTCAATATATTCATTAAGAATAATAAGACCATTACTTTTTGCATAGGCATAACATTCACGAAGTTGACCTTCAATGGATTGTTCAGTTTGATTATGCGAACTAAATCTCGCATATATTACAGCTCGTTTTTTACTCAAAATATTACTCCTTTTAATTAAACATCTCAAAAACTTG
>CASFFG010000017.1 GCA_949293905.1 uncultured Christensenella sp.
ATACTATATTTTATTAAAATTATTAAAAATTTTTTGAATTTTAATAAAATTTATTGTTATAATTAAAAATATTTGCAAGAATAAAATTATTAAAAAACAAAAAAACGGCTAAGAATTTCCTAGTCGTTTTTTATTTTTATCATTAACTTTTATTTTTTATTTTCGAATTTTAATTTGGTTTAGTATTTTGCAATGCGACGAGCGTGTCTACCGCCTTCAAACTCACTCGTTAAAAATACTTTAATTATTTTTAATCCAGTGCGGAAACTAATAAGGCGTGCACCAAGGGTTAAAACATTTGCATCTTCGTCTTTTCGTGCGAGATATGCGGTAGTATAATCTTGCGCACATACGGCACGAACTCCTTTTTGTCTATTTGCAACGATATTTGCTCCAACGCCCGAACCGCAAACGAAAATTCCCCAGTAACCAGGGTTCTCCGCTACGACTTTAGCGGCGGGTGCAATGGTGTCAGGATAGTCGTCATTTGGGTCGTAAGATTGTGGACCCATATCCGTATATTCTATCCCCTTTTTATCGAAATATTTTTTTAATTTTTGAATGAAATCAAAACCTGCATGGTCGCACGAAAGTATTATCATAATTTCTCCTTGTATATAATTATTAGAAATAATTTAAAAAAGGTTAAATTTAACTAATAAATTGCCTTATAACTATATAATAATACAAAAATTAGAAAAAATCTATCAATCTAGAAAAAATTTTTAATTTTTAATAAATATTTACAAATGCTAAAGTTTATGGTATAATACTTTCATGAAATTTAGAGAAACCAAGCGTTGCCCAAGATGTAACACAAAGGTAGATAAAAGTATGGCAATATGTCCGTATTGTCAACTTAACTACCAAAAATTTGATATGGCAACAAATGAAGAGGCAAAGCGCGCTTATGCAGAAAAAGATAATGACCGCGTTCTATATCGAAAGGGTTGCCCAAAAGATGTGAAGAAGTGGAAATTATTATTGCTCGCTATCTTTTTAGGCTACATGGGTGCGCATTACTATTATGTGGGTAGGCGCGGTCATGGGATATTCTATACGATATTTTTCATAATTGGAATAATTAACGCAGTTTTAACCCACTATCAATATACATACGCTAGCGATTTTGGTCAAATTTTCTATCTGCTCGTGCTGGTATGGGGAGTGGTTGTAATTCTCTGGATTATAGATATAGCAAGTATAATTTTCAATCGCTTTAAAATTCCAGTGAGTCTACCGCGTGACTAATATTGAGATTCATTTTAGAATAATGTTTTAAAAAGATAATCAACCTATTTGATGCTCAATAAAATAAAATTAAATTAAGATAAAGGTATACAATTTGGACTAAATCAAAATAAAAAAAATAATTCGATAAATTAATATTAACTTTTGAAAAATAAATGTTATAAAAATCATAAAAATTTATAAAAAATAACAAAAAATTAATAAAAAATAACAAAAAAATAAAAATTTTTAGAAAAATAATTATATTTTAAGTCATTAAAAAAGGAAAAAAATATGGAAAAGAATAATAGTAAGACAGTTGTCGTGGGGCTTTCTGGCGGAGTAGATTCGTCAGTCGCGGCGTATCTATTAAAAGAGCAAGGATATAATGTAATCGGTCTGTTTATGCTTAATTGGGAAGAAAATGACGAAGGCGGACATTGTTCGGCTGAGCAAGATTTCGAAGATGTTAAACGCGTGGCGAACAAAATTGGTATACCATACTATACGGTAAATTATAGTAAGGAATATTACGATAGAGTTTTTAAATATTTTCTTGATGAATACTCGCGCGGGTTTACTCCAAATCCAGATGTTATGTGTAATCGCGAGATTAAGTTCGGGCCCTTCCTTGATTATGCCATGTCACTTGGTGCTGATTACATTGCGACTGGGCATTATTGTAAGCGCGTGGATAGAGATGGATTTACTAGACTATATAAGGCGCACGATTTAACAAAGGACCAATCATATTTTCTTAACCAACTCAACCAGGCGCAACTTAGTAAAACACTTTTCCCACTCGCAGATATTGACAAAGTAAAGGTGCGTGAAATCGCTAAATCACTTGGGCTATCGACTGCGGAGAAAAAGGACTCAACTGGAATATGTTTTATCGGCGAGCGTAATTTCAGGAAGTTCTTAAAATCGTATTTGCTTGCCACCAAGGGAAACATAGTCGACTTAGACGGAAATATACTCGGCACACATGAAGGCGTTATGTACTACACAATTGGACAGCGACGCGGACTCAATCTTGGCGGGAAGAACGGCTATGACGCGGATAGGTGGTTTGTCGTGGACAAAGATGTAAAGACGAATACGCTGATTGTAAATTGTGGAGAGTGCGATGAGATGTTTTCAACAGCATGCACGCTAACCGATTTTAATTGGATAGCGGAGAAGTTGACGGGTGAATTTAATTGTAATGTGAAACTTCGCTATCGCCAACCAGACCAAAAGGCTAAGGTAAAAGTCATAGACGAACATACCTTGCGTTTAGAGTTTGACGTTCCACAGCGCGCGGTAACCGTAGGGCAATTCGGCGTACTATACGCAGATAACGGCGAATGTCTAGGCGGGGGTAGGATAGAAGGAATTGAAAAATTAAAAAGTAGAAAATCTTAGTTTAACTACTATTGACAAAACTAAAACTTTCTGTTACTCTAAAAGTGGATAACATCTATATAAAGTATAATATATATTTATATTACGAAAAATATATCTTATTAGTTATAAACTAAATCTTAATAGAAACCTATTTAGCAAACGACTAAGTTTTAGCAAACGACTAAGTTAGACCTAAAAATAAGACTATAAATTTAAGGAAGGGCAATATGGACGAATCAAATGAAAAAAACAGCAATGATGTTAATAACAGCATTGATGCTAAAAATAATTTAGATGTAGATTACTGGGACGAGCACTACGACGATTTAAGCGGACTTTATCGAAAGAAACCATTTTCTAGTAAGACATATTCGTTCATGGATTTTCCCGCAAGTTCAAGGACACAGCCTACAAAAAATCGCTCCCGAAATGAGCCTATAGCAATTCAGCCTGCGGGGAAACTCCCAAAGGAACTTGAAGAAGATTATTACCTCGATTATCGCGATGGATACTCACGCCATGCATGTGAATTCTGGGATTGGGAATACTTTCGAAGATTCATGGAAAAGGTAAAACTTATGTATCAGGTGGTCATAAGTGAATTCGCACGCAAATTCCCAAGAATTGATAAATCAAAAATTCCAGCATGGGTAAATCTAAACGATGAAGAGCGGTTTGATTTGGAAGATATTGCTTCTAGACTTACGAATGCGGAAAAAGAACTCGCCGAACAACTCAATAAGTTCAAACCCCGCTCTGTATTAACTTATTGTAGACGATATAAACCGCTAGACCGCGTTCGCCGTATGAGTGCGCAGAGTTGGACAATATACCACGCTATGCAAAAAGATTTAGCGGACGACCTTCCTATAAAAGACCCACTTGCATTTGCTAAAGCATATGAAAAATTTTTATCTAGCGGACTACACGACGCAAGCGAACTTCTCACCATGTACCGCGGAGTAAAAGTTGTTAAGCGCGAAGTTAATCTTCATGTTAAAACCGATTTTCTGGCGAAAGCACACCCGAGTGCGGACTTGTACGCGGATATAATCGGGGAAGAGATGTACGGAAATATGATAGAACTTATTGGTGGCTTACGGGTGGAAAAGTATGACGAAATTGAAAACGAACTCCGCCTGAGTCTATCACCTGCGCTATCTACAGATAATCAAGTGCGTGAGATTGTGGAAATCTATGACGAGTATGATACGATATATAAACTAATCTACGACGTAAATCATATTACAGGAAAGTTGGTTAATTTAAGACTCAATACTCCGCGCAACGATTATTTTATGCCAATGTTTGCTTACGATTCAACAGACGGAAGCGGTAGTTACGATATGTATGAAAAATGTATTGAGTATCGCGAGAAAATCTGCAATATTATTATGGAAAATAAATATGTGAACGAAAAGATTGAATTCGACTTGACTAGACTTGTTAAATATCTAACGCAGGCTATCGAGAACGGACGAAATGTGCATGAAGAAAGTTATCATGTAGACGACCCTTATGCACCATAAAGATAGTTTAAATTTTAAAATTAAGATTAATTTACTAAAAAGATATATCAAACTTGATACACGCTTTTTAGTATTTTTTTAGTTTTGTCATAGATAAAAAATTAATTATGTAACCTATTTTTATAACTATAATTTCAATTATGTTTATAATGTATTTATATAATTCAAATTTTAATTGAATTAAAATTTGTTTCTATTAATAAAATATTAAAATTAATTAGGTGTTTTTAATATTAATCTAATCAGGTAATTTTAGAATATTAAATAAAGAAAATGAAATAAAATTTCTAAAAAATGGTATAAAAAAATATTAAAAAAATTTTGTAGAAATATATAAAATTATTTGACTTGAAATTTTAGATTAGGTAAAATATAGACATAAAGTAGTCGAGGTCGATGTAGACTGCTAGATTAAAATTAAGTAAAATTGCAATTTTATTTTACAAACTAGATTACATAATTATTTGATATTTCTATCGTCCAATATGCATTACGGGCGATAAATCTAAACAAAAAGGGGAAAATTATGACTAAGAAAAAATCTAAAAAGATGACCAAGCAGACATTCATCATCATTATAATGGGAATCGTGATGGTCGCTATGCTCGCTTTCGGCGGTACTTTCGCTTACTTTACGGCTACGGCCAATGATAAAAGCGGTAGTATTACTACTGGTATTATTCACTTAGAGTCGGTAAATGACACTATTACCTTTAGTAAAAGCAATGTTTTACCTAAGGAAAATTTGTTTACTAGCGATGAAGGTGCAGATATTGAATACAATGCTGATGAATCAACTCGTGCCCAAATTGCGTTCTTCATTTTTACAGTAACAGCATTAGGGTCAGACGATTCAACTACATTGACTTCACCGGATATTACATTAACCATTACTAGCCCTACAATTACAGGAGCAACAAAACAGGTAACTGTAGGTAGCCAGACTGCTACTAGGACTGCACTTGCTGTTTTAATTCCAGCAGGTACGAGTTCAATAACAATGGAAGGGTTAAACATTGCTTTTGACGCAAGTGCTAATTATGATAACGGAACGGATTTACCTGTCCTTATGGGTGCAACATTAACCGTTACCATTGAAGCAAAATCTATCCAAGCAGTTGATGACCAAGGCGACATTACTGCTGACAGATTGACTAGTGAGTACGCTGCAACATTGTTAGCAACTCTTGAAGGTGAATTATCTAATTAGTAAAAATCTCGCTTTCGCGAGATTTTTTTCATTTTTGATGTACTTTAATTTATATGTATAAAAAATTAGATGAATTATAATACCTCTACATATATTATAAATAAAGTAAAGCAAAAATTTGCTTTACTTATATAATAATATATATGTGGAATGGAATTGAATTTTAAAATTTGTTTTGATAAAAATTTTAAGTATCTATTAATTAAATTTATAATAAATGTATAAATATTCCTATTTTCGCGCGCACTCGCCATACGGCGAGTAAAAAATCTCTCGCTAGATTGCGAGAGATTTTAAATTTTATCTTAGTAAGTAGTTTCTCTATTTTGATAGTATCCCCAGAATGTAGCCGCTTCTTCTGCTGTAATAGTATCAAGTTCAGTACCATCTTCATGAAGTGCCTGAATTGAGCAAACATCAATATTAATAGTAATTGTAGCACCCATTTCAGTAGGAATTTCACCATTATCTGAGTGAGCAGATCCTGTAAATGTAATTTGAAGACCAGTCATATCAAAACTATCAACTGTGTCTGGCACAACAAATGCAATGTGTTGCTCACGATTTGTGTTCGTAACACCAGAAGCAGTAAATGCTTGTGGTGCAGAAATAGTACCTGTTCCACTTACAACATGTATAGTGTCTGGAGTATCAATTACCAATGAAAGAGTATCACTTTCATCAATAGATGAACCGCCGCTACCTTGAACTGATACGCTGAATGTCATGAATACGATTTGGTTTCTAGTAGCTTCTTCTGTACTATATAACATTTGAGAAGTATCTGCGCTTGTAAGAATTGTTTCATGTGGTAAAACGTTATTCTTAGAAAGAGATATGTTTGACGAAACATCGGTAGATACTGTAATGACAGCAGTCGTAGTAGTTGCTGTAACTCTATCAGCATTAGCCGTAAAGTAAGCGAAAGTACCGCCGAAAGCGAGCATAGCGACCATCACGATTCCCATTATAAAAACAAATTTTATTTGTTTTTGGAGTTAAAAACAAAATTCTTTTGTTTTTAACTTAGTAAGCCTTTTTTTTGACTAAATAATTTAAAATCTTTGTACACTTAATATTTAGGAATAGCGAGCAAATATATTTTAATATATTTGTAAAAATCTGCGCATAGAGTGAGATCTACATATATTGAATTACAATCACTATCTTAATATTTTGTTTAAATTTCTACAATTTTAAGGTCTTTTGCACTTTGGTATACGATATAATACCCAGCGCTGAGCGGGTCTTCACTATCTAGCGGGAGCCATTGATAATATTTCCCCAACTCTTCTGGAGCGGGCTCATTGTAGTTGCGAGCCACGGCATAGCAAATATATTCCATTTCTCCGCCCGAGTAAATTGCGCCTATAGAGTAATTGTCCGTACCATCTTGCACTTTAACGAATTTTCCGTTTTCAATACGCGAGTTTAGTTCGTCATCAGTAGGATAATTTTCAAATACATAATTAAATTGAGATACGATTTGAGAGAGTATCTCTTGTGTTGGCTGAGCGGGGGAATGATTGTTTTCTTTGTCTGAATTCTCACTATTATTTGCAACATTTATTTCACTTTCTTCATTGACATTATTGCTATGAGTATGTTCTACATTCGTAATACTTTCTAGGCTGTGAGTTGGACTTTTGTTTTCTTTATCGTTTTCTTTTGTATTAGTGCTATAGTTTGCGTAAGTCTGGCTGGATTTCTCATTCGTTTTAATAGCATCTATATTTGTAGTTGTGTTCTTATGTGCATTTTCATTATAATCTGCTAGATTTTCCTTAAAATTTGAGTAGAAAAATTCCTTATATTTACATTTAGTGCATTTATCTTCGTCCGCGTCTATACATTTAGTTTCTAAATTATGGGTACATTCTTCATATTCTACGCGCTCGTCCTCGTCATTTTTTCCTGTGCCAGAATTGAATTCGTCGCTATTTAATATCGCTTCCGTATCTTCAAGGAAATACCCAGCATATGTTCCGCCCGCGAGAAGAACTTTGTTTTCTTGGTCGGTCAGTACCAGCGCGGTGTAAAAATCTGCGTCCATATCAAAATCACCAACAAGTGAACTGTAATAAACGCCTGCGCGCTCTATGAAATTAGAACTATATACCTGTCCTTTATGATACACGCCTAGTTTGCAGTATCTATTTAGGGTGGGAGCGGAGTATAATCGTAATTTACACTTTAGTAAATCGTCTTCCATATATAGAGTCAATATTCCGCGTGCGTTTCCCTCGTTATTTGGCGAAGATAAAATTATAGTTTTCGTTTTCATACTTATATTATACATGCGTAAAATTTAAGTTATGATAAAGATTTTGTAGATATTCATTTGCTTTTTCGCAATTTTTGGCGAATTTGCTCTAATATTTTTGTATGACTCTTTTTATTGAAAGAAAATTACTATATTTAGCGAAAATCTATCAGTCTAACATATCACTTTTAATTGACAATTTTTTATCTCTGTGTTAAAATTTAATAGATTTGTGTTAGCAAATTCATTTTTTGGCAATAATTCTTATGCAGGAGTAGAAATGAAGAAATTTACTAAAATTTTAGTATGCTTAATGCTATGTTTCGTGCCTTTCGCACTTATGGCATGTAATAATGATAATATTACATTCGGTTACGATAGCGACGCGGTAGTGTACGGAAATGGTGGATTAGCGGTTACTAAGGGTGATTATATATATTTTGTGAACGGGTATAAGTCACTTGAAGATGACATCACTGACGATAACCGTCATGATAGTTATTCGGTAGGCTCTCTTATGGTAGCGGTTTTAAAGGACGGCCAACTTCAACTAGACGATGACGGCTATTTGCAAGACGAATATTCTCGCACCATGACGGATACGCTCGTCGGTTATGAAATCACCGACCTTTATATTGTCGGCGATTACTTATATTTTGCAACACCTGTGATAGAGGCGGCAGCGGATAGTTCGGGCGATTTTACTTGGGATAAAACAATGGTGGACATAGCGCGCGTGCATTTAGGCAAACCTGGGAATATTGAGCGTGTTTATAGAGTTGGCGTGGATTATGAGAATGTGGAATACCATTGTTACAATGTAGATGGTAGGGCATATATTATGGTTTACGAACAGAGCGATGATGGAGACACTCTTATTCGCTTTGATGTAAATTCGCGTGAATCAACTAGGATAGAAGATGTTACAAGCGTTGCATTTGGTGAAAACGAAGTGTACTATGTACAAAACGATAACGAAACTGGTTCATATAATCTCTACCGCTATAATATGTCTAATGGGGAGAGTACCGCTGTTAACGGCTATGACCAAACTAGTGAAATTACGCTTGTTAAAGTGGTAGACGGATATATTTATGCGACCGTCAGCGTTAGCGGGAAGACCCAGTTAATCTACCACAATGGGACTACGTTTAATACTATTTACGGAGATATATCAAACGCTAATAATTACTATATTAGCGACAATAATGAGTATGTAGTTTTCGTGACATACGGGGACGCAAGCACAACTTATAATAGACTTGAATATATTGAACTTAACAATCCTAGCGCAAATTTAAGTGTGTTATATACTGATACTGACGCAAGTGCGACTATCTCAATTATCGGTGAAGACAATGGCTCAATCATTTACACTTACACGGCGGACTCAAATGTGACTATAAAATCGGTAAGTATTGCGAATAAAATTGCTGGAAATTCTGTTGAACCTGTTGTGATTTGTGATGCGCTAAGTGGAGTTGTTAGCAATATGTTTGACATTGACGACGGCTATATTTATTATTTTAGAACGACGGACAATGGCTCGACTAACGAATATCTATATAGGACTCACCTTTTAAATAAAACGGAAGAGTTAGTAGGAAAACTCGATGAAAGTGATAAACCAAGCGAAGAAGAATAAAATTTAAAGGCGAAATTTACTAAAATTAATATCACATAAAAACAAAAACCTTTTAATAAAACTATTAAAAAACACCTTAAGTTAAAAGTTAAGGTGTTCTTTTTTTCTTATCTTTTTTATCTGGTTTAACTTTGACGATTTTGTGAGCGGTCATCTTTCGTGCAATCATAATTTTCGTTTCAGTGGTAGGGGTTAATTCCTTTAAATAACGCGAAAGTTTTCCCATTAAGTCGGCATAATCGGCGTCTGTCTTTTCTGGGCTATGCAAATATACGGTTAGAATATTTGCATTTGTCTTTACATCATTAAAATGATTGGTGTATGTATCCTTATCGAACGAATAAGTGATTTTAAGCCCGGTTGCATTCGCACTTCTATATTCATAACTAACCGTCTTTATCGTGTAAGCTTCCTGCAACTTGCGCATAAGGAACTCAGCATCGAAATTAAGAGAAGAGAAGAACATAGATTTGAAATTTTCGATTAACCATTCCTTGTGTTTCATTAAATTATCGAAAGGTTTAATTTGTTTAACATAATGTTTGTAATTTGTTTTTAATGTGTAACGAATATTGGTTTGAACGCGCTCGGTAGCCATATTTAATTCGGTCTCACCATTTATCTGCGTTTTAAAAAGGACAATATTAGACTTCTCTAAATCATGGTCGGGAGTGTCGTAATAGGTGAAAGTCTTCTTAACTTTATCGTCAAAACTCATCATGTATTTACCGAAAAACGAGTTGAGTTCTAAGACCTTATCTTTTGTCTTTTCGCTAAACATATAAAATCTTTGTTTTTGTCTAATCTTATCAATTTTTCGCATATAACCCCCGAGAGAAAAATCTTATTATTAGTTTAATTAAAATTCGAAAAAAAATCAAGAATTTATAGTATTTTTTTGTTCTTTTTGATATAATTCTAGCATGATTAAATTAGATACCGAATTTTTATCGCGCATGAAAACTCTTTTAAAAGATGAGTATGATGATTTTTTGCATGCTTTAGAGCAACCAGATGAAAAAGCAATTTATGTTAATCCCACTAAAATCTCGCCTGAAGATTTTAAAAAGATTATCGATTTTAAAGTCACGCCCATAGACTATGAAAAAAATGGGTTTTACATAGATTCAACTAAGCGCGGACGCCACCCATTGCATCACGCGGGCGCATTTTATATTCAAGAACCAAGCGCAATGTTTACAGTAAATTCAATACAATTTCGTGGAGATGAACGTATACTGGACCTTTGTTCTGCGCCAGGTGGGAAATCTATCCAGATAGCAACTCGTTTAAAAGATGGTATTCTTGTCAGTAATGAAGTCGTGCGCTCACGCGCAAATATTCTCTATTCAAATATTGAGAGAATGGGATTAAAAAATGTGATTATAACGAATGAAAGTGTTGAAAAATTAACCCGCGCATACGCAAACACTTTCGATGTTGTTCTAGTTGACGCTCCATGTAGTGGGGAAGGCATGTTTCGCCGTGGAGAAGATGTTGCTAATGAGTGGAATCCAAATTTATCTAAGATGTGTGCGACTAGACAGTTAGAAATTTTGTCCAATGCAGACATTGCATTAAAATCTAATGGGATACTTATCTATTCAACCTGCACCTACTCAAAACTTGAAAATGAAGATGTAATAAGAGAATTTTTATCAACGCACAATTATGAACTCATAAATATAGACTATCCTTTTTCCCGCGGTATAGGAATGAGTGAAGCCGTAAGGTTGTATCCGCATAAGGTTAAGGGAGAAGGTCAGTTCGTTGCAGTACTGAAGAAGAAAAGCGAGAACGAGTATCAACCGTTTTCAAATTTAAGACTAACGAGTGATAAACTCGCAAACGAATTTATAGATGAAAATTTATCAATCCATTTACAAGCAGTTAATTTTAACTCACGAGCATATATTCCAGCAGATTTATCTCTTATAAAAAAGAATATAAATTATCTTTCTATCGGTGTTTTGGTTGGCGAGAAAAAGGGAAATAGATTTGAGCCTAATCACTATCTATTTTCCTCATATGGAGAAGATTTTAAACGCAAGATTACGCTAGACTACGCGTGCGAAGATGCAAAAAAATACCTTCATGGAGATACAATTTCAACCGATTTACCAAATGGGTATACTGCAATTTTATTCTCAAATGTCGCTGTCGGCGGTGGTAAAATTGTGGATAAAGTGGTAAAAAACTTATACCCTAAGGGGCTTAGAAATTTTTAAATATATTAATAAATTAATATAAATTGATGAAATTTACCCGAAAAATAGCAAAATTTCGCGTATTTTTTAAACTTTTTCAAATTTTTTCAAAAAATTTTTAAAAAAGGTATTGAAATTTATCGATTCATGCTGTATAATACTCGTAACTATAAAAAAGGAGAAATTTATTATGGCATGGGAAGCATTGTTAACTATTGTTGCGATTATAGGTATTGTCCTTATCGCTGGCGGTGTGGTTGCATTCTTAATACATATGATTTGTGGCGCATTCGATAGCGAAAAGAGAGTTGCAGACAAAGCGGGTAGCAAGGAAGTCTTAGAGTATAATCAATATAAGCAACTTGAAAACGCTAATGAAAAGGAATACGACTTTGAAGCGATTAATACTGCTAAGGCGGAAGAAGAAAAGAAACTCGCAGAAAAGGACGCTGAAGCGGGAGATGAATTATCTTTTGATTTAGTTGAAGATAATGACGACGATTTAGAAGAAATCGAAAACAGATTGAAGAATTCTAGCGAAACAGCAAGCGAAACAGCAAAAGAAGAAAAGACAGAAGTAGTTGAAGAATCTAAACCTGAAGCAGAAGACGAAGATGTGGATTTAGACGCACTTATGGACGAAATTAGTGACGATGTCATAGATGAAGAGCGTGAAAGCAAGGAAAATGAAAACGCTCCTAAGATGGACGAGAAGTTGGAATCTTACACTATTGATGACTATCTAAATTCTAATAATGAAGAGACGGAGACTAACGAAGAGACTGAAACAGACGAAGAACCAGTTGAAGAAGTTAAGCCAGATGAAAATGATGTTTTAATCGCCCAACTCCGTGCTCAAATAGAAGACTTAAATAAGCAGTTAGAAGAAGCAAAGAGTGAGCCTGCTAAGAAGGAAGAAGTAGTCATCGACATGACCGAAGAAGAGTGCTTAGCGCGCCTCGAAGTTTTAAAGGAAAGATTAAAGAACACTCAAAAAGAATATAAGGCGAATATGAAAGAATATCGCCCACTAAAGAGAGCAAAGCGCGACTTAGAAAAGAACTCCGCTAAGTTGAGAAGAAAAGAAGCATTAGTAATCAAAAGGAAATTTGATGTATATGGCGTTAAGAACTATGTAGATATTGATGAAGAAGATGCTAAGAAACTCGCTAACGACCTTGAACTTCTTGATGGTCTTCGCCTAAGTGTAAGTCAGTGTGAAGAAATCCTTAACGCTAATAAGGATAGATATCCAATCTTGGAAAATACAAATCGCTTACTTGAAGAGCAAATCGCACATATCGAAGCGGATATTGACTACACCAATAAGATACTAGAAAAGGTTCGTGGAGAGGGCTCTAACCAAAGCGGAAATGCTGACGGAAACAATGATAGCGAAAGCGAAAATAACTAGAAAAAACAAAAAATCCCTAAATTTTAGGGATTTTTTATGTAAAATCGTATATACTTTAAAGAATTTTCAAAATTTTATGTTTTTCTACACATACTAACATTATGAGTTTTAAAGAGAAACGAAATTTAAAGAAGATAGCGCGCTTTAAAAAGAAACATAAGGTAGGGTTATGCCTTAGTGGTGGCGGGGCGCGGGGTTTTGCACATCTTGGTGCGTTTAAGGCATTTGAAGAAAATGGTATACATTTTGATATGGTGGCAGGTACTAGTGTGGGGTCACTATTTGGAGCACTATATTGTACAGGTATGTCATATGAAAATATGCTCAAATCAACACATAATGTAAAAGATAGAGATTTTCGTCAAAGCAAATTAAAATTTTTGCCATCTAGCATGGACGCGTTAACTAACACAATTAGACGAATTATGCCAGTCGATAGAATTGAGGACTTGAAAATTCCGCTTTATGTGGTTGCAGTAGATTTGCGTTCGGGCAAAGAAAAGCATTTTTCATCTGGCGAACTCTCTCCAATTTTAACTGGAAGTTGTGCTATCCCAGGAATATTTATACCAGTAAAATATAAAAATATGGTACTTGTCGACGGTGGCGTATGCAATAATGTTCCCGCAGATGTGTTGCGTCTAGCAGGGTGTGATTTTGTGATAACTATTGATTGTAACTGTACTCGTGGTTCGGGAACAACCAGCAATAACATTTTTACTCAATTCGCTACGAGCATTGGTATAATGATGGCACAAAACTCAAAAAATGGTCAAAATCTCAGCGATATAGTAATTTGTCCGGACATGAAAAGGTTTAAGTCGTTGAAAATTATCTCAAAATATGATATGATAGAAAATGGATATCGCGCAACTATTGAATTGATGTCTGAAATAAAACAACTTTTCATGGGTGAATTAAATAAAAGGTAGCAAATTTGACAATAACACAAAAGAGGAAGAAAATAGTAAATTTAATTCTAGTTATGGCAATTTTACTCTTGCCGTGTTGTTTTGCACGATGGATTAATCCATTTATAGTTGAAAGTTTAAAAACTAACTTTAATTTAGTTGAATTAGATGACAATCTGCTCGTGCATTACATTTCGGTCGGTCAGGGCGATGCAACGGCGATAAATTTCCCTGACGGAAGCATTATGTTGATTGATGCGGGGCCGAACGATTCTATTTCTACATTATCTACATACCTTACAGATAAAGTATTTAATAATCAACGCGACAAAGTGATAGATTATTTTATTCTAACCCACGCGGACGCAGACCATATAAGCGGAGCGGTACGAATATTGCATGATTTTAATGTGAGAACTATTTACATGCCGGTCATCGAAAGTGACTCAAACACATATACAAATTTAGTTACATACATAGAAGAAAATAAACTGCATAGTGAAGTCATTTCTGCGAACTCTTTTGAGTTAGATTCGTGCAAAGTGGATATTATAGAGCCTCTGGATAGGGCTAGCACAAACAACACTTGCCCGCTGGTTAGAATAGAGTATCGAGGGACTAGTTTTCTATTTACAGGAGATATTGATAGTTCTGCAGAACGTGCGTTTGTTGAACTCTATGGCGAATTATTAGATGTGGATATTTTAAAGGTTGCACATCATGGTAGCGCTTATTCTACATCGAGCGAATTTTTAACTATAGTCACTCCCGATTACGCTATAATTTCAGTTGGTAAGAATAGTTATGGACACCCTAGCGAAGATGTGTTGGGCAGGTTGACGGATATTGGAGCGAATACTTATCGTACAGACGAAAGCGGAAATATTATGTTTGTAGTCGGCGAGTATTACGATGTAAGCGTATTAACTAATTCATATACAATAACTAACATGATTCTGGATTATAGGTATCTAGTGATTATTATCGATGGACTAATACTTATAAAATTGATTGCATTGGCGTTTGAAAAAACGGATAAAAATGGCAAAAGAAATACTCTGCTAGGTGACGCTAATCTCGTTGGCACCGATTAGTTTGTTACGCTGAATTCTAATAGCGATTATATTTTTTAAACACCGATTATAAATTTTATTTAATGATAAAAATTAAAAAATTATTAATAAATTTCATAAAATAAGTTAAAATCATTTAAAAAATTAATAAAAATAATTTATTTT
>CASFFG010000018.1 GCA_949293905.1 uncultured Christensenella sp.
TGTAAAAATTTATAAAATTGTTTATCTTTTAAGACTAAAAGATGAATTTTTTGTTTAACATTTTATTAATTAACATTTTATAAAATTATTTAGAAAATATTTTAAATTTATTAAAAATTATCAATTTTTGTTTAAAAATTATTAAATTTTTAATGTTTTTTATTAAATTTTTAAAATTTTTAATATTTTTAATAATTAATTAATCTTAACAGCGCCATTAAGTCCAATGACTCTAGTTAATCTTAACAGCACCATTAAATCAAATGTCGCTAGTTAATCTTAACAGCGCCATTAAATCAAATGTCGCTAGTTAATCTTAACAGCGCCATTATCACACTTGTTCCCCCATGAGTCGATAAGTTTATTGTCTTTAAACACGCATACAATTTCACAATGATTAGCGCATTTAGGACAGTCAAATCCAGTTGTTCTAAAATCAGTATCTATGACATCAAACGAGAAGTCCTTTTCAATTCCAGATTTTTTAGCGAGCACTGCAACACCAAATGCACCCATAAGGTGTCCGTTTTTGTCCACCAAAACTTCATGTCCAACCGCGTCTTCAAAAGCCTTTTTGACGCCCACATTTTTACTAACTCCGCCTTGGAAAACAATAGGGGGATTAAACTTTTTGCCCTTACCAATATTATTTAAATAATTAGTAACGACCGCCTTACAAAGTCCTGCAATAATATCTTCCTTACTGTGCCCGATTTGTGCTTTATGCACTAGGTCGCTTTCGGCAAAAACTGTACATCTTGCCGCGATATTAGTAGGGTGTTTAGATTTAAGCGCAATTTCGCCAAACTCTTCAACGGACACTCCTAGTCTGTGTGCCTGCGAAGATAGGAAAGAGCCTGTACCCGCCGCACAAAGCGTATTCATCGCGTAGTCTACAACATAGCCATTTTCAATGATGATAATTTTCGAGTCTTGTCCACCGATTTCAAAAATTGTATTTACATCAGGGTGTAGAGTGGTGGTGCCGACTGCATGCGCGGTGATTTCATTTTTTACAACACTTGCATTCGTCATTACACCGATTAATTTTCTCGCGCTTCCAGTAGTGCCGACTGATACAATCTTAATATCCTTTCCTTCAAGTTGTTTTTCTAGCACTTTTAGTAGCCTTTTGACCGCGCCCATAGGGTCGCCTTCTGTCCAAAGATATTCACTTGCAACAATTTCTAAATTTTCGTCAATAACGACACCTTTAGTCGATATTGAACCAATATCAATTCCTAAGTAACCTTTCATAATCTTTATCCTTTTTTCTTTGCTGATAACATGTCGTAAAACGCTTCTAAGCGTGTTTTTATACCAGTTTCACTAGTTTGAGAATCAAAACTAAAATGAAGAATAGGTATTTTATAGTCTTTGCTTATATTTTGAAGTATAGTCTGCGCATTAAGTTCGGGAGTACAGCCAAACGATTTAACCTGAATTATTCCGTCCAGTTTATTTTTTGCGTATTTCAACGCCTCTGCGACAGTATAGTTTGCGGTTGCACCAATGTTGAATTTTGCATACGATTTTCCATACTTTCTTGAATATTTGTATTTGCTGTTAATGATACTATTAGTCAAATTCATTTCTCGGTGTACTTCAATGCCCATTTTTTCCAACTCTCGTTCCATAAAATAGTTGCTAAATGGCTCTTGTACCGTATAATAATCCCCAACTAGTCCAACTCTTATTGGGCGTTTAGGTTTGTTTATCTTCACAGCATATAATTTCTTTAAATATTCCTTTTTGAGTTTCTTATATTCTTTCCTTGAATATGTATTGTCTATCTTTTTCTTAAATTCAGCGAAAATGTCTTCTAATTCGTTCTCTTTAACTTGGAATCCCGCATTTTTTCTAATATAGTCCTCTATTTTATCCACCGTTTTAATTATGTCTATCATGACTGGAATAGTAGTTGCAACTTTGACAAATGATACATTGGGATTAATTACACGCAAATTTTTAACTATTGATTTAGGAGAGCGAAAATTAATTTCAGCCATGTTGAAGAATTTAAAGTCATATCCCATATCACGCAAAATCTTTTCTTCAAGTTCACCATAGAAAATTAATCTACACGCACCGAAAATCATCATCAAGCAGTTAGCACCGCGCTCAAGTGCTTCCATGTGGCAACCTAAGCAGTATTTGAAAGGTACACACACATAGTCTGGACTATTTTTGCTCCCTATTTCAATGGTGTTTTTCGTTATAGGTGGTGGTGTTAGATATTTAACTTGAAATCCATTTTCAAATAAATATCTAAATGCACATGAATAACTTCCCCATTGCGGGAAGCAAGCAATTATTTCATTATTCATTTTTTCCCTGCCTTTTAAAGTTAAGTATGTCGATAAAACTCTCTAGTCGGGTTTCAATTCCAGCGGTTGCGTCTTGCGCATCAATAGTGAGGGTGAGGATAGGAATGTCCTTGTATTTACGAACAATCATATCATTACACATACTATCTGGACCACAAGGATATGTCGTAACTAATATCACTCCGTCAACATCATGCTGGTATAGTTCGAGCGCACCAAGTAGTTGCCTGTTGTACGACCATGGGAGTGTGCTTGAAACATATTTTGACGCTTTAATGCATTTTTTTGCATCAAAATATTCGGCAAAAATAGGTTCGACATCAAGTTTTTTTAGCATATTTACTATCGGTTCACCTACAAATTTATCACTGACATTATATGAGTGTGCGAGAATTAGAACCTTAACTTTTTTACTATTTTTAAGTAAATTTTCTTGATTTTCAGCACGGAAAAACTCGTAATACATTTGCATTTGCTTAGCCATTTTGTATGCATACTTTCCTTGCGACTTTTTTATGTGTAAATACTTACATAACTTTTTATAGGCACGAATTTCTTTGTGCGCTTTATGTCCCATGTCGTTAATAAAAAGTATTTTTAGATTATCATTTCTAAAAGTATTTTTTACTAAATCATACTGTGCCCTAAAATTTAAGCAAGTTTCTTTATCTTGTGCAGACTCAATGCGCGGAATAAAAATATAATCACACTTATCCTTTAAGTAATCTATGTGTCCTAAAAAGATTTTAATAGGTAAGCAAGTTTCGTCAATTGCGCATTTTGAGCCGTTGTCGATAATTTCTTTATTTGTTTCAGGACTTATGATGTACTCAATTCCAAGTTCATCAAAGAATTTAGTCCACAATTTTTCATTTTTATAGTAGAGCAATGCTCTCGGTATTCCTATTTTCATAATTATTTCTCTTCCTGTGCAAAGAATGCTACGCCAATAGCGTTCGGGCCTACATGTGTACCAATCGTGCTACCTATTTGGTATTTAGGGAGTTCATTGGTTTCATGTTTCCAAAGTGGCTCGCTGTCGGTAATATATTTATCTAATAATTTTGTATCCAGCCCAGACCATGCAACGCAGTACGGCATACTAAAATCTACGCCTTTATCCTTTACCATTGTATTTAATAAATTTCCCGCTTTCTTTGAGCCGATTGCTTTGCCGACGAGTTTTACTTCGCCATTTTTAACTGCAATTACAGGTTTAATCGACATCATCGTCCCAGCAAAAGCCACGAGTGCAGAAATACGGCCACCCTTTCTTAGATATTTTAGAGTGTCTAGCATTGCTAGGAGTGTGAGTCGATGTTTTGCCTTATCGAGTTCGCTTGCAATTTCACTAGCAGATTTATTTTCTTTTAATAGTCGGTATGCGTAATTAAATAGAATTCGCTCGCCAAGGCTTGCATTTAGGCTATCCACTACAAAGATTTTGTCCTTGTATTCAACACTTGCTTTGACTGCGCTAGAGTATGTACCAGATAACTTAGATGATATAGTGATGACTACCGCTTCATCTCCCGCATCAACTACTTTTTTAAATTCATCTTTAAACCGCTCAGGATTAATTTGACTTGTCTTAGGTAGGTCACTACTTTCAATTAATTTTTCAAAGAAACGCGTTTTAGTGATATTGTACCCATCTAAATATTCTTCATCATCAAAACGAATTTCCATAGGGAGTAGGATAATGCCCAATTCTTCTGCTTCTTCTTTTGTAATATCGCTTGCTGAATCAATAATTATTTTTGTTGCCATTTATTTAACCTCAACTTTTGATAATTGCTGTAACTTGTCATTAATTTTTCCTAAACTGAAATATAAGATTTCTCGTTCGTTTTCTTTTAGTGAACTATCCGCGTCAATAATAATTTCGCTAACCTTTTTGTCAATGAAATTTGCGATTTCTTCACCTTTCTTAGTGAGAACGATAGGGAGTTTATATTTGTTAGCACTTTCATTCAGTTCGCGTGACACATATCCATTTTTGGTTAGATATTCAAGTTTACGCGAAATTGAAGCCTTGTCTTCATTGCAGATTTCACAAAGTTCAGTTTGAGACATGGCTCCCATTTTATAAAGATAGTATAAACATGAAACATATCCGCTTTTAAGTCCAAGCGCTTTCATATTACTATTTTTAATCTTATTAATACATCGTTGAATGTTAGTGAGTAAACGGGTGAAAAGCGAAAATATTTCTTTAACACAAAACTTTTTTTTCATATTCTCTCCAATTACAGCAAAACGATAATAGCACTTAATTTGTTGTCATGTCAACAATTTTATTAAACTTTTTTAAAAAGATTTAAGATTTAAAATTTCAAAAATTTTTTAAAAATAGTTAAAATTTTATTAAAAAGTAACAAAAATTGAATAAAAATCGCTAAATTTTGTAAATTTTTTATTTTTTTATTGAAATTTATATTTTTTCTAACTTAAATTTGTTTATAAAAATCAAATAAAAGTTTTGAAAAAAGAATCTGTTGTGTTATAATGAGATTAAATTCTAGGAGTAAATATGAAAATTATAGATTATAAAAATTGGTATAGAAGAGAATTTTTTGAATTTTATACTAATGCATATCAAATACCATTATTTCACGTTTATACTGAGGTAGACGTGACGAATGTGTATAACTTTGCAAAGAAAAATAATATCTCTTTTTATTTTGCATTAGGTCATGTGTTTCACCATGCACTTAGTGGTATTGAAGAATTTAACATTCGTATCATTGATAAAAAGTTAGTCATAGATGATTGTAATGAAGTAAGTTTTATATGTCTAAACAAGGGCGAAAAGATGTTTAAAATCATAGATGTAAAATATGATGAAGATATTGTTAAGTTTTGCAAATCTGCAAAATCTAAATTAGATAGGCAAAAGGATTTCTTCGTCCCTAGGAAAGATAGTCATGTTTTAGAATATGTTACTTGTCAGCCATGGATTCATTGTCAAATAACTAATCCTTATGACCTTAATGCTGATGATTTTATAACTCGTCTTAGTTGGGATAAAATGAAAATCCATGACGATGGAAGGCGCACAGTGAACCTATCTTTTGGTGCGAATCATAGGGTAATTGATGGACTATTAGTGGCAACGGCTATAGAAAATGTCAATGATATTATAAAAAATTTAGTTTAACTTTAATTTATTTTCTTGACAATCCACAATAAAAATGATAAACTGAACTAACAAGCGTTGATAAAAGAGAGTAGTCTTACCTTAGATATATAGAGAGGCAATGGTTGGTGGAAATTGTTTACGAGATAAGATGAAGGACACTTTTTGAGTTTGTCGAGTTTAATACGAGTGGCCTTATGGCAAATTAGGTGGCACCGCGGATAAGTTTATTCGTCCTAATGCAATTTAGCGTTAGGATTTTTTATTTTAAAAGGAGAGAATATGTTTACACAAATTTCAAAATTAGAAGTGGGTCGCGTCCGTTTTGCAGGTATGATAGATACCGTGCGCGACAAGAAAAATATTCAGTTCGTCGTTCTTCGTGACTTTTCTGGTAAAATCCAATTAACTATTGATAAGGTTCAACACCCAGAAGTTGGAGAAGTTTTTTCACATCTATTACAAGGCTCTACCGTGATAGTTGAAGGCGAACTAGTAAAGAGTGAGTATGTAAAAATGGGTGGGCAGGAAGTTTTAACAGATAAAGTTGAAGTTACTAGCACAGCGGAAGCGTACCCAATAGACGCAGATAGCAATATCGACCAAAAAATTGATTATCGTTGGATAGACTTAAGACAGGAAAGAAATCTTCTTCTTTTCAAAGTTCAAACATTATTCACTAATGCCATGCGAGAGTTCTTGCTAGACAAAGAGTTTATTGAAATCCATTCACCTAAACTTATTGGCACAGCCTCCGAGTCTGGTTCGGAAGTGTTCCAAGTAAAATATTTTGATACTTTCGCGTACCTTGCCCAAAGCCCACAATTTTACAAGCAAATGGCGATGTCTGGTGGATTCGGTAGAATTTTTGAATGTGGACCAGTATTTAGAGCAGAAAAATCACATTCAAGAAAACATGCTACTGAGTTCACTGGGTTTGACCTTGAATTTTCAAACATTGAGTCGTTTGAAGATGTGATGGTTTTGGAAGAAGAACTATTGACATATGCGCTGAAAAAAGTTAAAGAAAAGTATGGCGAAGAGATCAAATCTACTTTTGGCGTAGAAGTGGTAGTCCCAACTCTTCCTTTCCCTAGAATTAAACTTAAAGATTTGTATGCAGAGTTAGAGAAGAGATATAATTATGTATGTCCTAAGGAAGAGCAGGACGATTTAACTACTGAAGCAGAAAAATTATGTCAAAAGTTTTCGATGGAAAAATATAATCACGAATTCATTTTTGTAACAGACTATGGTGCAAGGAAACGCGCATTTTATCATATGAGAAAGGACGGAGTGCCACAAGGATACGACCTAATATGGAAGGGAGTGGAGATTACGACTGGTGCTCAGCGTGAACACAGATATGATATTTTGAAGGCACAGGCAGAAGAAAAAGGATTGGATAAAGATGTGGAATTTTATTTGCAATTCTTTAAATATGGTTGCCCACCACATGGTGGATTTGGATTAGGTCTTGACCGGATAACAATGAATTTACTTGAACTTCAAAATTTAAGAGAAGCGATGTTCATATTTAGAGGACCGGAGAGAATTACTCCATAATTAGAGGTGTTTATGAAAAGAATAGAAATTAGAGATTTAAACAAAACTTATGAAAAATTCGATGGAAAAGAAATCGTCGTTTGCGGTTGGGCGAGAACTATTAGAGATAGTAAGAATATCGCATTTATCGAACTAAATGATGGCGCTTTTAAGAGTGTTCAAATTGTAGTTGAACGCGGGAAAGTCGATAATTACGATGCAATAGTAAAGGAAAATGTGGGTTCATCTTTTAGAGTACAAGGGAAACTTATATTAACTCCTAACGCGCAACAACCTTTCGAGATTAATGCAACAAATGTGGAAATCTTAGGCTCATGTGAACTAGATTATCCGCTTCAAAAGAAAAGACATACTGTCGAGTTTTTGCGTACAATTCCAACCATTCGTGCGCGTGGAAATTTATTCAATGCAGTGTTTAGAATTCGCTCGGTTTCGGCTTTCGCAATACACAAATTCTTCAATGAAAGGAATTTTGTTTACGTCCATACTCCAATTATTACATCAAGCGACTGCGAAGGGGCAGGAGAGATGTTCCAAGTTACCACTCTTGATCTAGAAAAACTACCTAAAAAGGACGGGAAAGTGGACTATTCAAAGGACTTTTTCGGTAAAAAAGTGTCGTTAACTGTGTCCGGACAACTGCATGAAGAAACTTTAACTCATGCGTTCGGTAAGACTTATACTTTTGGACCAACCTTCCGTGCTGAAAATTCGAACACATCGCGCCATGCAGCAGAGTTTTGGATGATGGAACCAGAAATGTGTTTCTGCGACCTAGACGAACTCATGGACAACGAAGAAGAGATGGTGAAATATGTAATCTCGTATGTAATGAAAGAGTGCGCGGACGAATTAAATTTCTTAAATAAATTTGTGGATACTGGACTGCTTGACCGACTAAAAAATGTAGTTGAGAACGACTTTGTCCGCCTAGACTATACCGAAGCAATTAAGATATTAGAAAAAGTTAAAGATAAGTTCTCGTTCCCTGTAAAATGGGGAGTGGATTTGCAGAGCGAACACGAAAGATATTTGACAGAAGTTGTGTATAAAAAGCCAGTTTTCTTGAAAAATTATCCTAAGGATATTAAGGCGTTCTATATGCGCCAAAACGACGATGGGAAGACAGTCGCTGCGGTTGATATGCTCGTGCCAGGCATAGGTGAACTTTGTGGCGGAAGTCAGCGTGAAGAAAGGCTTGATAAATTGACAAATAGGATACATGAACTTGGGCTTAAAGAAGAAGACTATTCGTGGTATATTGATACACGTAGATATGGGACAAATATCCACTCAGGATATGGACTCGGCTTCGAGCGACTTGTGATGTATCTAACAGGAATTTCAAATATCCGCGATGTAGAATTCTTCCCACGAACAGTCGGCTCAATCATCGGCTAAAACTTACTAACTAGTCAAATTTTGACTAGTTAGTTATTTTTTGTAAATGAAACCCCCTAGATAGTCTAGAGTTCGGTTGAGGTTTACCGATGGACAGATTTCTCCTTGTATGTTAAGATTAGCTTGTAACTCATAAAGCAACAGGTAAACATAAAAGGAGAAATAATGTCAAAAGAAACCGATCTTAGTTTAGTGCTTACTACTTGGAATTGTAAGTACCATGTCGTTTTTGTTCCAAAATATAGAAGAAAAGTGTTTTTCCATCAAAAAAGATTAGAAGTTGAAGCAATTATAATAGGTTTAATAGCGGATTTTTATTAAATTTGCATAAAATTACAGATGATTTGAAGAATATAATGTTTTAATTTGATTTTTATCATTTGACTTTTAGTGATTTTAAATACTCTTTAATCTCACTTGAAATTCTAAGGCTCTCGCACGCTTTTTGTATCGTTTTATTGTGTGTCCATTTATCTAATTGTCGGTTCTCTAAGATAGGCATTGTCGCATCATATTGCTTAACTAGAGCGGTTGCGAAATACCATGCGCGCATCATGTTGATATAGTAATCGTTGACGATTGTGCTCACGACAAGTTGAATATGAGCGGGTTCAAAATGCTCATCTAAGAAATATGTCATGAGCGTATTAATAGCAAACCTTTTAGTATAGGGGTGAGAACTCTTTATCCAGACTAATACATGTGTGAATACTGAGTCGAGATTATTTTTAAAACATTTAGGGTGGAGCCCATCGCATACCGCCCAGTTATCTATGAAAGGTAAAAATTTTTCGATATAATCAATGCATTTATTAAAATCTAAAATTTGCTCTAATATAAAGGCATGAAGCATATTTTCTTCTTGAAATTCGTGTGGAAGAGCAGATAAAAATTTATCGATATTTTTTGTCTTTGCTAACTTTTTTGCATACTTTCTTAAAAATGGAATTCGAACTCCTAAGAATTTTTTCTTTTCAATATTTGGAATTAAAATCGAACTAAATTCCTGGTAATTTTTATTGCTGGCATTATTTAATTCAAATAAAATTTCATCTTTTATATTCATTCAATAATTATATTAAAAATCTAACACATGTGCAAAATGATTTAAGTAGTTTTTAAAATTTTATATGATATTTAGTGCATATTAACTAAAATGTTAATCATGATTTTTTAAGTTGAAAATCAAACTATATAATGTTTTTTATTTTAAAATATAATGATTATTTTTAGATATTTATATTTTTTGATGTAAAATTATTTTAAATTATTTGCTTGAAATTAAAAATTATTATATTATTAATAGTATTAAGGGAAATTAGACGACTTATTTTTTAAGATGACAAACCAAGAGAAAATCGATAAATATATGAATAGGAACATAAAGTTATGTCCCGCTTTTTTAGGCATTTCATATGATGTTATATTCATATGGACGATTTCTACTATGTATTTTACCACACAGAAGGGTCTAACAATGTCGCAAACGATTATGCTTGACTCTGTGCTAATGCTTGCGGGTTGCCTACTATGTGTACCTATCGAAAGACTATTTAGAAACATTAAACCACTTAAAGCCTCCATAATTGGAAATTTAGGATATGTAGTATTCATTTTGCTATGTCTATTTGGCACACAATATGTCACTTTCATTATTGCACAAATATTCTTAGCGTTCGGCTATGTGGTAGCATCGATAAAAAATAATAAACTTTTAACCGAATCTTTATCTCTAGTTAAGCGAGATAAAGAGTTTAATAAAATTTCTGGACAAGGGCTGGCAGTTCATTACATTACAGAAGCAGTAGGAGCAATCGTCGTTACATATGTGTACGATTGGCGACCTGAAATGGTGTTCGTAATGTCGTTATGCATGGTTGTTCTCGTAGAAATAATAGGATTTTGCATGAAAGAGCCGGCAAAATTCCAGGAAAGTAATTTCGTAGTAGACGCGAAGGCAAAAGATGAATCAAAGAAAGAACAAAAAGTTGATGCAAGTAAACAGCCGGATTCCTATGCAAAGATTTTAATGAGTTCGTTCTTTATTATGATGCTGGTTTACATGTTTTTCTATCGCGGAGCAAATGCGGTCGTAGGCTCTGGATTTAAAATGTATTTGCAGGAAGCAGTCGAACTTAACGCTGTCCCAATGTGGCTGTATGGCTATATCTATGCCGCATTTAGAGCAATGGGCGCCATTTCTAGTAAATATCAGTTTAAATTTGATTTAAAATTCGGGGTACGGTCGCTTATTATATTTAATACCATGCTGATTTTAGGATTCTTAATTAGCGGTATAGTATATCTATTTACTCCATTCTCGATAGTGGGATTAGTATTGATTATAATATGTAATTATGTTTTGTCCGCTCTTCGTGCACCTAACCAAATTTTCGTAAACAACTATATGCAGGTTTGCGTTGCACCTAAAAATATAGAGAAAACCTATTCCATTCGCACTATTGTTGAATACCTAGGTTACGCAGTTTGGAATTTCATATATAGTATGCTAGTTGGAGTGTTTAACGATAGTTATGGTTTAACAAGCATAACATTCGTGGCATTATTCAGTGTGCCTATCATAGTTTCTCTTATACTTTTCATTCGCGCATTGGTGAAAAAGCATGCTCAAAAATATACTATCATCAAAGATGAATATGTAAACGACTAAAATTAAAGGAGCGTGTAAACAACAGAAATTTTATATAATTAAATGTTACAACAAGTTTAATTTATTTGTAAAAAGAAAAACTCTATCGATTTTTGAAGCAAACCTTGTATGGTCACTTCGTTTTGATAGAGTTTTTTAATTTAATAAATTGGTGAATTGTACGGCTAGATTTGTGTAGAATCACTCGCTGGCATAGACATACCGCACTCCATTAAAGCTACCTTATAGCACATACTGTATCCTTCTTAATGCTGCTACCTTCCGGTCCTGACATGGTTCGTAGGGCAATATTGTATAAGACCTTAATCTCAACATACGATATGGCTACTCAACACGACCGAGTTCGACCCGCATCTAGCCATTCAGCCCCACTGTAGTGGATTGTGGGTACAGGGCACCACTAGCTCCCCACCTAGTACAATTCGCACTCATTATATCAAAAAAATTAGAAAATAGCAAGTTTTTTTATAAAAAACAGTAAAAAGAGTTGAATTGAAGGTAAAAATAAACTCGTTTTTTGTAATTTTAAGAAAGATTTTTTAAATTCGGTATTGACAAATCGCCGATTGCATGGTAAATTATAGTGCGTAAAAGGAAGGGAATTATGAACGAAAAGAAAAATATAGATAAGGAAATTTTAAGCCTAATTAATAATTATGCACACGAGTATTTAACTGGAATTAGATTAGATGCTGGCGATAAATATTTAGATTTAGTAGACCAGTGTGAAGAAAAGTTAAATTACATGTTAAACAATCTAAATAACGCTAAGGTTAAGTCATTTTTAGATTCTCGTGGCATAAATCTTGAAGGAAAGAGTGGTAATTTGGAATCATATTTTACAAGTTCAAGTGACGGTAAAATAGTTGTAGACTCTAAAAATTACAAATTAAACAAAAATATATTCCGCCTAGTGCATGCCGTTGTAGATAGTGTGTATGTGAAACTTTTATCTAACTACTCCGCAGCATTAGAAAAGAGCGAAATATATAATAACAAAGACAACAAATTAAGCAAAGGTTTCATGCGAACTCAATTATTCTTAACTGTCGCTGATAGTATATGGAAGAAACATAATTCAAGCGAGATTAAAGAAAAATTACAAGGTTTTGAAAACGGGGTTGCAAACTTCGATGTTATAGATTATCCGTCTTTTGACGCATACATAAGGTCTGCGATCGATAGCGCTATCTCAATGCGCTCAATGGAAGAGATTAGAACACAATCTATATCGGACGGCACGGTAACAATAAATAAAGCAGATTAATCGACAAAGAGCAATATCAGTTGCTCTTTTTTTATTAAAAATGTTTGTAAAAAACACGCATTTTTGATATAATAAACTTGGAGATATTATGGAAACGACAAATGCAGAACGATTTATTTCGGCATATAACACGATTGATTATAGTTTAAGGACGATTTATGATTTTAAGCGCAGTATGTCTTTTAGCGATGTTATTAGGCGTAGCGTAGTCTTAAACTCGGTCGTAAGAAAATATGAAGATGACCTTATAGATTATGGTAGGCTTAGAAATGCCATTGTTCATAGCGGTAACAAAGATTATATTATAGCAGAACCACATGATGAGATTGTTACAAAGATAGAAAAACTCGCAGAGTTAATCAGCGAGCCACCCCTTGCTATCGATAGAGTGGGGAATAAAGAAGTTATTACTATCTCGCACGATATGAAATTGAATAAGGCAATGGAACTAATTTCTCGTACGGGGTATGCAAATCTTCCCGTATATGACGGAGATAAATTATTAGGAATTTTAAACGCGAGAAAGATTATTAATTTACTCGGCGGTGCTATTGCAGATGGTATTAACTTGCAAGATTATGTAACAAATACAGACATAGGTCAAATTTTAGAGAGTATGGGAGATGACTACTATTTTATCGTGGCGGACGAAGGACTAACCGTAGATGAAGCGATGAATAGTTTTGAAAATAATAGGAAACTTCTTATCATATTAATCACGAAAGATGGTAAGGATAGCGGAAAACCGCTAGCAATTATTTCTTCTGCGGATATTATAGATATGAAGAAAATTCTTGATGTCTACTATGTCCCTTAAAATGAGTAGTTTATGAAGATTGCAAAAGACTGGGAAGAATATAAAGTTTTATCCACAGCAAACGGGGAAAAGTTGGAGTTAATAGGTGGATATACTTTTTTGCGCCCCGACCCGCAAGTTATTTGGAATACCGATAAACTGCTTTCTACAAATGTAGATGCTTGTTATAAGCGCGGAGAGAATAAGTCTGGACAGTGGAAGAAGAGTGCTCGCCTTCCAAAGTCGTTTAATATTTCGAGGAAAGGGGTTAAATTTCATATCGAGCCTATGAGTTTCAAACACATCTGTCTATTTCCAGAGCAGGCTGTGAATTGGGATATTATGGACGAACTAATAAGGTCTGCAAATAGACCAATAAAAGTGTTAAACCTATTTGCCTATACTGGTGGAGCGAGTGTTTCGTGTGCGCTAAGTGGCGCAAGCGTGACGCATGTAGATTCAGCAAAAAGTATGATAGATATAGCAAAGATAAATGCTGAACTTAACGGTATTAATAATATCCGCTATATTCAAGACGATTGTATTAAGTTTGTTGAACGCGAGATACGCCGGGGAAAGAAGTATGATGCAATAATTATGGATCCACCGTCTTTTGGCAGGGGACCACATGGTGAGACGTGGAAGATAGAAGACAATATTTTTGAGTTTGTTCGCCTTTGCTCTAATGTACTTAGTGACAATCCGCTCTTTGTGTTAATTAATAGTTACACTACGGGTTTGCAACCTGCGGTCATGAAAAATATTTTAAATATTTGTATGCCTATTGGCGAGTGTGATGCATATGAGATAGGATTGCCAACAGAAGAAAAAGGTGTTGTGCTTCCATGCGGTTGTAGTGCAATTAAAATATTTAATAGACCAAGTAAAACTTAAAATTAAGAAATGAGAAAGAAAAGTTTTAGGATAATAAAAAATAAAAAATAAAAATCTTTAAAAAATATATAAAAATTTATAAAAATATAATAAAAATACGCAAAAATATTAAAATTTATTAAAAATTTAGGGAAAATTATGAAAATAGAGCCAAAAATTATTTATGAAGATAATCATATCATCGTGGTAATTAAACCGCACAATATTTCTGTGCAAGAAGACGATAGTAAAGATATTGATATGCTAACGATTATTAAGGAATATATTAAGGAGCGTGATAAAAAACCTGGAAATGTTTTTTTAGGTTTAGTACATAGGCTTGATAGGCCAACTGGTGGAGTTATGGTGTTTGCTAAAACTAGTAAATCTGCAAGCAGACTATCTCGAGAATTGAAGGATAGAACTCTTCATAAAAAATACCTTTGTGTAATTAATGGAAAACCACAAATATCATCAAATAGATTAGTGACTTATTTAAAGAAAGATAGTAAGACAAATACCGTAAAAATAGCACCAAAATTAGAAGAAGGTGCTAAGGAAGCAATATTGGAATATTCAGTAATAAAAAGCAGGAATAATTTATCTTTATTATCAGTAGATTTAATTACAGGTAGAAGCCATCAAATTCGTGTTCAAATGGCATCGCAATTAAATGCACCGATTTATGCGGACTTTAAATATGGAGATAAAACGCATAAAGGCAATCTTGCTCTTTGGGCATACGAGTTATCATTCGTACATCCAACGACAAAGGAGAACATGAGATTTAGTGTAATGCCTGATTTTGAAAATTCAGCATTTAAATTTTTTAAGGACGATATAGAAAAGATGATAAAATAAATTTCATCTTTTTTTAAAAAAATATATAAAAACGAACGAAAATATATAAATTTTTACTATAATTT
>CASFFG010000019.1 GCA_949293905.1 uncultured Christensenella sp.
TTTTTTCTTTAGCTATATTAATTTTTTAATAAATTTTTTATTATTTATAAATTTTACTATATTTTTTGCAAAATTTTTGACGAATTAATTAAATTTTTTAATTTTTATTTAAGTTATTTATTTTTAATAATCGATTTTGCTATCCTACCCGCTTCTTCAATTGTGGTAGGAACGCTAGGTTTAGACATGAGTATTCCGCCTGAAGTCTCCACCTTTATCGGCGAATTTTGAGGAATTTGAGATAGGTAATCTTTTACGATTTTATCTCTAATTTTTTCATTTTTATAAACATACTTGTTCAAAAATTCGTCGTCAGTTATGTAGTCTTCTGCTCGTTTGTAATTGTTCGTGATTAATTTTATGGTCTCTTCACTTAGGCTTAAATTTTCATCACTTGCTAAACTTTCTTTTAGCGCGCTACTAAAAGGAATAGCAACATCAAACTTTTTTACAAATTCGTCCACTCGCTTGTCAATTTCAGCGCGTCTACTCACTTCTTTCTCCCGTATTTTATTTTCGTTTTCAAGTTGTGATAAGCGCTGACTTTTTTTGGTAAATTCTGCTTCTAAATTTGAGTATGCCTTCATTAAACTTTCAACATCTTTGAATTTACCAAAATTCTCGTTGGAGCCGACATTATCTTTCGGTTGTTCCATCTCTTCCATATCATTCTCCTTTTTCTTTATTCTCTTTATTTAATCTAAGCGACTTTTTATGCTCATCAATATGCGCTAACAATTTTTCTATTATTACTTTTTGATTATTCTTACTTTTTATATCTCCGCCTAGAATATATGCTGTATGTTCATCAATGTGAATTTGATGGTCATCTATCGGTAAAACTTCAATATTAGTTTTTTCAATTTGCATATTTTCTTCCTTAGCGCGATTGATATGTAGGCTTACTAAATCTACTGTGTTCTCCCACATACCAAACCCTAAAAGGTCTAGGCATTTCTTTCTAGTGCTTGGCGAAAATTTCCCGTCTTGGTCAAACATCAATCCTTCCCTAATTAAATCAAGAAGCATAGTCCTTTTTTGTGCAAGAGATTCTGTGTTATCGGTAGAGGTATCAAATACAACATCGTCGCTTGAAATCTCATTCTTATCCCAATAGTACATTTGAATTGAGTTATTTTCGCCGTTGATTTTAAGAAGCCGTGGAATTACAGCAAACTGCTTGTATAATCTAAGAATATATTTAGCAACAATCTTAACTGCAAGTTTAGTCGAATCTATGGCAGTGGATAGTCTGGATATATCTTGTTCAGCAAGAAGTTCAAGCGCCACCGCGGACATAGTCGCATACTGTGCGTAACTATCAGTCATCAAATCGCTAACGCCAGAAATGGCTTTAAACTCATCTAGAAGTCGTTCTTCTTCCGCATCAAAATTGATAGTATTTTCTGGATTTTCAATTATTTCTGGAATTTTGCTTCCCTGACGATACACAAGGACTTTCCCTGGAGATAAGCCTTCAAGTTCTAGTGCGTCCGTATCTACACTCCCATCTTCAACAGCAAGTACATTCATAACTGCGCGGTTAAAATATTCATGTTTTCTATTCCTAACCGCGTTATATGCGCGTTGCACTGGAATTAATCTATCTACTACGCTTACGCCAAAGAAACTCCCTGGAAGATAGTTTGAAATCTGTTTCACAAACGGGAAGGTACGCTGATTTAATTCATCATTTACATATGGCAATTCACCATCAAATAGTAGTTTATCACCCGCCACAATAGTCAGTCTTCCATTTGGATAGCGTTTACTTGGTCTAACATATCGCTCTATGACTACACAATGGTTGTTAAGTTCGACATTCGCCACCTTATTTATGTGCGCATCGTAGCCAAGCCCACCCAAGCCTTTATACGAACTATCTAGAGTAAAAGCATGTACTTCTTCGGGCGAGACATCTACATTCCATTCCGATTTCACAACATCTACATCAACTGCGCGGGCGTGTATTAGACTTTTCACATCTTCAATTCGCTCGCATGATAAATTATCCGGGAATATCTCGAACGGAGATATAACTTCAATCTGTACATCTCCTTCTCTAATCGAATTTCCGCTCTCGTCCATCGCCACCATTTTCCCTGAATTTGTGTTCCATACGACTTTATAAAATGCTGTGCCACAAATCTCGCTCCATGTTGTTGCTGTCTTCTCGATATCTAATAAATTTAATCTATTAGACACGGACGACAGAATTTCCTTACTAAGTTTCGCACTCTCTATATCCGCTTCCTCAGTTGTTGCTGGAATTACCGTTACGCTTGGTGTATTCGAGCAGATTTTTGAAATTCGCGTTTCAATAACGGGCGCGATGTGGTTAAAAACTTCCTTTTCTTGCCAAAAATATTGTTTTTCGTCTTGACGAATTGAATTATTTGACGCAATATAACTATACTGATTTCCCATCATAAAATTTATATTTAGTTGCCACTGCGCTTCTAGGTTCATTCTCGCAAATCTGCGTGCGTTATAGTCCGCTTTAACTTCTTCTACTATTTGTTTCGTTGTCAATTTACTCATTTTTACCCCGCTTTTTATATATTGGTTCTATCGATTTTGGTGTCATGAACTTTCCCAACTCGCTATATAATTCATTTGCGCATGTCGAACATAGATAAATATTTCCGTCAAAAATAAATTTTTTGTTCACTATCATATATTCACTCGCATTATTGCAACCGCTTGCATCACATTTGATTTTTATCTTTACTCTCTCTACTTTCAATTTCTTTCTCCTTTAATTCGTTTAACAATCGCAATTTCTCGCGTTCTAAATCTTCATCACTTAGCGCATTGTAATCTAGGTTTTCATTCGTTATATGCTGATAAATTAGTTTGATTAAATCGGTGTTTGGTGGGAGAGATTTCTCAACTTTTTTCTGTTTTACCATGACTAATTCGCCAGTTTCATCGTCCTTTACATACTCGCTCGTCGTCTCTATTAAATTCATTCCCGTAATGCACTGCTTAATCGCATGCATCGTTCGTTCGTCATAGATTTCGTTCATCTCATCTCCTTAGTGAGCGAATTAAGCGCTCTTTGTTGCGCTGAACGAAGTTTAACTCGGGCTTTTTCGGGCGATTTTCTGGACGGGACATTATGTAGTATCTCAATTCATCTAGGCTATGGTCGTCCTGTTTGACTGGATTATCGCCTTTCCCCCAGCGATACGATTTTATTTCACGAATTAGATTTTTGCATGTGTTGAAAATGTACAATTTTGTTCCCCCTTCGCTATTTTTTAGATATGCTTTCACGCGCTGTATTCCAGAGAATACATCTTTATTTACATTTGTGTTTACTAAGATTTTATGCTCGTAAAACAAGTCGGCAACGCTCTTTACTGACGCAAGTGTAGTTTGATTCGCAGCGCTATCAATTAGCGCTTCAATCATTCCATTCCTATTTGTGTGCCAACCCAATTCTTTACTAATTCTATGTATTTCTTTGCTGTGATAATCGATATCTTTATCACTATCGTAATGTTCAGCGACGACATAAACATTTCCGTCATAGTCAACTGCGTACCAATGACAAGAAAGCGGGTTTCTAAGCCCCGGGTCGATAGAGAGTTTATCCTGCCAATCATAAGGAATTTTAAATGGTTCTATCACATTGATATTTTCATCAAATTCGGGATAAACACGCCCGCCAAAATCTAAAAATTCGCCACGCTCTCTTGTCTTTAATTCGTCCGCGGACATACTAAGACGCATATTCTTTTTTGCCTTCTCGCTGATAAACGGATTGTCGTCCCATGTGATGAACTCGTACCAAACATTTTCATCATTAAATTTATTTAGATATATCTCATCATAGACAAAGGTCATGCCTTTTAATGGTGTCATGGTGGCAAAAATATCTCCGTCGTTATCCAGCACACGCATACGACATTCTAAATAGATATCGTATGGAGGTTCTTCATCAAACCAGACATAATCTAGACTAGTTCCTTGGAATTTTTCTCGCCCCTGGTCGCAAGATTTAAAGCCAATTTTACTAATCGAACCGAATACATTTTTCACTAAAATATAGTCGATTACTCCATTTTTATAGTTATCTTTCCGCCCTTGTAACATTGCAACATCTACTATCCAATCTGGGTTTAAGTAGTTTAATATTTTGCTTTGCGCTACATCGCGTTGCACTTGTGTGGACAGACTCACCACCCAACCGTTTGTTGCATGCTCAATCTTCCTATATGGGTGAATTCCGCGTGCCATATACACCACTTCTACCGCGCCACATTCCGTCTTTCCTGTTCTATTCCCACCGAATACCCAGCGGTTCTTTTTTAAGCATTTATGAAATTCAAGTTGCTTAATATGGACTTTTTCACCCGTGTTATATTTAGATAATTTATCTTTCTTTTTTCGTTCATTTTGTATCTCTTCTATCTTTAAAATCTTCTCGACTAGATTCATTTTCCCCACACTTTACACTAAAACTCGTCAAATTTGGCTTAAACTTGCCATTTTCTTTAAAATTCCATATGTTAAAATTAAAGTATGATTTTCTTATTGTTAGTTATTGTAATAATTTCTTCTATATTTCCTTTTTTAAATTACACGCATGTGTCTGCGTCCACTATTTATTACGCGCGCATAATGACAAGCGATGCATACCTTTATCGCTCACCGCTAGATTTGGACGACTACTCAAATGTATACTTTTTATTGCCACAAACTTATTTTGTACAACTCGTAGGCTCTAGCAACTCTCAATTTTACGAAGTTAACTATTCTTCGTTTACTGGGTATGTAAAAAAAGACTGCGTTCAAGCGATTGTTGGTGTGCCTAAAACAGCCTATTTGGACAATTTAAATTTTCGAGTATTTGCTGAAATGAGTAGAGATTTGCGTAGCGAACCGACCACAAAGAGTGGAAGTTCATCTCAAGTTGCGTATATTCCGTTATATAATAGAAATCTTACATACTTTGGGTCAATCGCGGGAGAGCAATGCATTGAAGGTAGGACAAACATATGGTATTACTGCAAATATAGCGCGGACGAAGAATATTTTGGTTATGTCTATAGCGACTTTTGTGACGAACTCCCTAATCCGCTCCCTACAAACAGTGAAGAAGTAACTTATACAACCGCGCCAGATTTTAATGAGACAGAAGAATTAACTTCTATACCGCTCGAAAATTCAACTACCGGAATTGTCATTGCTATTCTTTGCGTGCCTGCGCTGATATTTGTATTCCTAATATTGAAGGGTACAAAGATAATGAAACGCGAAAAAAGTGCGTCGAGTGAAGTTCAAGATTACAATCCTACTAAATAGGGATTTGAGTTAGTTTATATGACTGACGCCTATCCTTTACTTCATCTCTAATGTTTATTATCCATTCTTCACTATTAAGTATCTTTTCTAATTTTCCTACATATTTTGACGCGTTTATGGCGTCCGCAAGATTTTCAAATGCGCGTTCAAGTCGTCTAAACGCTGTACGCTCTTTAAGATTAAAAATTCCGCAAATCTCAGCCATAGAAATTGAATAATTCATCTTAATGTATAAAATCTTTTTGTCTTTTTCGCTCAAAGTTGCAATCGCTCTATCTACAATAACTTTTAAATTAATAAGTTGGTTTTTTCTAGACATTAAATCAAGAATATTATTGCACACATCGTATGAGCCCAACTCTTCGCAAGAAGAAGAAAAATAATAAGCATGATTTTCAATAAATTTATCTAGCGCGTCGCACCTTTTATTCAAACTTTTATAAATCTTAATCAATGTTTCTGCATCATAAATATCTATCATCTTTTCGCTCCATTTTACGAGATGAGTATATCTTATGAAATGTCGAAAAGTCAAGTGTATATGTCACTTTTTTACAAAAATATCGACAAAAAGAGGGCAGTTTTCGATATTTTTTGCCGTTTTTGTCGAACATATGTTCTATTTTGTATAAAATAAAGATAACTTCTTTTTCGTTTTTTCTAGTTACATTTTACATTATTTGAATAAAAAACACAACTTTTATAGTTGTATTTTTAAGCGAGCATGGTATTTAATTTTGCAACGCTCACTTCGTATGCTACTCGTTGGATAGGATTTTCTTCCCCTTCAATATGCTTAAAATATTCTCTACTTTGAATTCTCCCAAGCAAATGAACTTTTGTACCCACTGGCATCTCACCAACAAATTGTGCGTCCCTACCCCACGCGATGCACGGGATATAGTCCGATTTATCGTAATTCCTATTTACCGCTAAAAGCAAATCACATATCTCGCGATTAAATGGTGTTACGCGATATATCGGCGCCTTACAGATATAACCGCTAAGTTCTATTAGATTTGAGTTCGTCTCATCGTCCCACTCACATCTCTCACGACAGAATACAGATAAGATTAGTTTACTCTTACCGTCTACGAGTTTGTTAAAACTTCTAAATTGTCCGCGCATGGCGAAGTTATCACCTATATTTAGCGGGTGGACAAGCATTTTGGACGATATGATGACGGGCAAAATATCGTCCTTTCCGCTAAGACGCGCGACATTTAAGTCAAATGAGTAAAAGTCTTCACCCATTACCGAATGATTATATTCGGGCGCGCTTGCGACAATACCCTGAAGGTATACTTTATTGTTATTTAATTGTTCATGATTCATTAGTTTCTCCTTTAATTTTTAATTTGTGTACCTTGCGAATTTATCGTATAATCGTCATAGTAAATCAATTCGCCTATTGGTACAAGTTGCATTTCGTTGTTTTTAAAATATTCCAATATCATTTTAAGACCGTCTAATATATGGTCCGAATTGTTATGACATAAAATAATGCTCCCGTTCTCTGCTTTACTACAAACCCTCCCTGCTATTTCACTAGCACTAAGTCCTTTCCAGTCGAGGCTATCAACACTCCACTCAATGCAACTTAAATTTAGTTCGTTGCAAACTTCGATTAAAGTGTTATTATAATATCCGTATGGTGGACGGAAGAGTTTTGGCGTGTATCCTGTTAAATCTTCAATTAGTTTTATATTTGTAGTTAACTCGTCGCGGATTTCGTTTTTGCTAAGTTTTGTCATGTCTGGGTGGGTGCTTGAGTGAATTCCTATCTCAAAGCCGTTATTGTAAATCTCAACCACCATTTCGGGATATTTCTCTATCCAAAAACCGACTAAAAAGAAAGTTGCCTTAACTCCGTAACTATCGCAAATTGACATAATTTCGCGAGTTTTGTCCGCACCCCATGCCGCATCAAATGAGATTGATAACTTATTCTCACTTGTTTGCACAGAATATATTGGGAGCAACCTACCGACCGTGAAATATGTCCCTGCGACCGCAATACCCACGCTATTTAACATGAATACCGATAAAAAAACTAGTACTCCGGCTATTAATAATACCGCCGTTTTTTTTATAAAGAGCACCTTCATAGATATCTACCTTCCTATCCTATCATATTAAATGAATTTTAAAAAATTAAAATGACAAGAAAATTTATCGTAAACTTAGACTTTTTACTATATTTTACAAATTTATGTCGAAATTGGTTTTAAACATGAAAAAAATCCGCTAATTAACTATACGGATTTTTCTTTGCAAACAAAAGGAGTGAAAATTTTTAGTTCACACTTTAATCAATCTTTCTTTGGTCGTTTTGCGCCACACGATTTACAGCTTTCGTCATTTTCGCTCATTAACGAACCACAATATTCGCAATAAATTTTTTCTTTATTTGTGTTTTGTTTCAACTCAGCAGTATGATTAGCCTCATACTCTTTCATCACAGTACGATTTTTATTCATCTTTAAGGCTTTATAAATTATCATAATTACCACAATCGTCATTACAATAAAAAATATTATACCTATCACAAATGATATATTAAAAAAATCTCTAGTTCCTTCAAATACTTCTTCAAAATCGTCAAATTCACCCATAAGAATATGATACTATATTTTATTAGATTTTGTCAAATAATAACATTTATTTGTTAGTATTGTATGCTTTATTTAGAAAAGACTTGCTATAAAGTGAATTATTAATTATACTTATTTCATGGAAAAATATAAAAAATTAGTAGTTAGTTCTAGTGTCCAAGTGGAAAACGGTTATGTAGTGGATAATTATTTTGATAATACCATTAATATCGGTTATTCAGTTGTTCGCACCCACCTTGACGGAGAACACCCAGAAATGCTAAATAAATCTTCCAATAGGACATATTATTTAATTAAAGGTAGTGCTGAATTCAATATTTCAGGAGAAAAAGTTAAAATAAAAAGTGGGGAGATGTTAACTATTATGAAAAACACGCGATATAGTTTTAAAGGTAAATTTGACGCTATATTAATCGATTGCCCTAGATTTAACCCTAAAGATGATGTGATTTTTAGATAAAATTTCCTTTTATATCAGTATTGGGCTTCAAATATTTAGTAAAATCTCATTCTATTAATAATTTTTAATAACAAATGTGATGTAAAATAAAAAATAGAGTTGTGTAATATAATTATATCATCAACAACTCTTTTTCTTTTACTAGATTTGTGATTATCTTTTAAACTTCATATATAGAATTATTTATTTTTATTGCAGTGCTAAATTAAGACAAATAAACTCAAATAGTTTATCGTTATTTTATCCTGTTTATAATTAGATCTTCAACTACTAGTTTCTTATCAGTAAAAATATTATCATATATGATTTCTGCTAAATCTTTTGCTGACATGAAAGTAGATTGTTTTTCTTTGGATACATAATCTCTGCTGTTTTTATAAAAATCGGTATTTATTCCGCCTGGATATACTCCATAAATTTGAACTTTTGTACCAGTGTAGCAGGCTTTTAGACTTTCAGTGTATCCGCGTTCAGCCCATTTTGTCGCACAATATACGCTCTCTTGTTTATTTCCGCGAAGAGCAGCAGACGACATAATGTTTATAATTTTACCGCCTGTTTTCTCCATAACTTTTAAGGTATTAGCAGATAAATAAATCATGCCTTTTAAACCTTCAAAGCACAAATCTACATCTTGTGCGGTATATTCCGTTGGAAATTTAAACACTGGAGAACCTGCATTATTGAAGAGTGCGATTATATTCCCCATATTGCTTATTTTTTTTATTGTTGATATGATAAACTTTTCGTCAGCGACATTCCCCAAAAAAGATTTATAGTTGCTTAAAAAAGATTTTTCTAAATTCTTTAAGGCTCTTTCATCTTTATCAATATTACATACAAAATATCCTTTGCTGTGCAATATTTTAACTAATTCTAAACCTAAGCCGTTACCCCCCACTCACTATAACTATATTTTTCATTTTTTACTCCTATAAAAATATTATATCATATAATTTATATATTTGTATTGTTTTTTCATTAAAAATAAAAAAGCACTTTTCGTTTTGAAAAGCACCTTTGTAATTTCTATTTTGTTTTACAAATTTTTAGTTAAATTTTAGCCCGTTTATAATGACTTTTTTATGTGTTCTAGAGCATTCTTCTCGAGTCGGCTTACTTGCGCTTGAGATATACCGACAGCGTTACTTACTTCCATTTGTGTTTTACCCATAAAGTATCTTAGATTTAGTATTTCGCGCTCGCGGTCGTCTAGGAGTTTTATTGCGTCTAATAGGTCTGTGTGATTGAGCCATTTTTCAGGTGTATGTTCCACATCTGCGATATGCTCGTCCAAACGCATTTTTTCGTCACCTTCGCTCATATACGCGTCATCTAGTGAAATGGGATTAGTGATTGCGTCCATTGCGTCGTACACTTCGCGAATTGTTAAATTCAAGTCGGTAGCGACTTCTTCCAGCCCCACTTCGTCCGCGCGATTTTCTTGCAACTTTTCCCTACTTTTTAGCACCATATATGCGGTATCGCGTATGCTACGACTGACGCGCATAACGGACGAATCGCGCAAGAAACGCTTAATTTCGCCCTGTATCATAGGGACTGCGTAGGTCGAAAATTGGACATTTGCGCTTAAATCAAAATTATCTATTGCTTTTAGTAGCCCAACACAACCCACTTGGAAGATGTCGTCCATGTTTTCCTTGCTCGAAACAAATCGTTGTGCAACAGAGAGAACAAGTCGCATATTACAATAGATATAATAATCGCGAGCCATTTCGTCCCCCGATTTAATTCTTGTTAAAAGTTCGTTTGACTCTTCATGACTGAGCCTAGGTAGACTTGAAGTATCTACCCCACAAATATATACTCGTCTAGCCATATTCACCTCGTTAGTTATTCTTCCTTAGTCTCATAATTTTATACACTTTATTTTAAATTTGTTAAAAAATTTTTTTCTTCGACAAGTATTGCTATTAAAGGCAATTTTTATCTAATACGAAAATGTGGCTATACATGTATAATTTTTGCATGACGATTTATATAGAGAGTTTTTTAATTCAAAATCTTATTATAAATTTTTGTTTACTGCGCCTTGTTGAAATTACGGCAAAAAGCAAGACAAGTTTCTTTAAACTACTTTTATCCGCAAGTATCGGGGCAGGATTTAGTGTGTTCGGTGCGGTATTTATCCAAAATACAATCGCATTGAATGTTCTCAAACTTGTTTGTGCGACAGTTATGATTTCGCTCGCTTACAAGGTAAAATGGAAGGAATTTGTTTTCGATTTTATTTTATTATTCATATACACTTACGCGTTCGGCGGTGCGATTATAGGTCTTAGTTCGAGCGCATACTTGACTGAATTTGGAGTAATCGTTTCAAGCAAAATGAATTTATGGGTAATCCTACTCTCTATAATAGTGCTAACATATATATTCCAACTCGTGTCAAGACATATTAAAAGCAAAATCAATCTAACGAAACTTATTTACTCAATTACATTAAAATTACATAATAGGAAAATAAAGATTAATGCATTCCTTGACACAGGAAATCGGCTCACATATAACGGTCAACCTCTAATAATTATCGATATTAATACATATTTAGCGCTGACAAAGAAAAATCTGGTCGAATTTTACCTATCAAAAATGGACGAAATTGTGTTAAATACCGTGGCAGGCAAAAATGTTATGAAAATCGCGAAAATTGATTCAATTGAAGTTAACATTGGCGGAAAGAAGAAAATTTTAAATACGCAATATGTCGCCATAAATACGAGTAGGACTTTTGCTGGAACTAACTATGATGCGCTACTTGCGCCAAATCTAATTTAAGGGAGAATTTATTATGAAAAATAAAATATCTAAATTTTTTAAAGGAATTTATCACAAATTAAAATCATTTTTTAGAAGAATTTTTAGTCATGATTTGTTGGACGAGAAAGCGGTTGTAAACTACATATTTTCTGCTGAGAGTCTACCCGAACCGCTAGATAGCGAGAGCGAATCCAATCTTGTGCGCGCGTTTCAAGAGAACAACGACATACATGCGAAATCTCTACTAATTGAGCATAATTTACGACTTGTTATGTTTATTGCAAAGCGTTTTGACAGCAAAAAGTTGGACATTCAAGACTTGGTTTCAGTCGGGTCTATCGGTCTTATTAAGGCGGTGGATAGTTACAAATTGGATAAAAATATTAAACTTGCGACATACGCAAGCAGGTGCATCGAAAACGAGATTTTAATGTATTTAAGGAAAGTCAATAAGTCTATAAATGATGTGAGTCTAGACGATTCACTCTCGGGTGATGACGACGGAAGCAATATGACACTGGGCGAGATTATCCCGGACGATAAAGAAGCATACGATGAGATAGAACTCAAAGACCAGAAAAAATATCTTATGGAGTCAATAGAAAAATTGAATGATAGAGAAAAAAAGATTATGTCTATGCGCTATGGACTCAACGGTTACGACGAACTCACGCAAAAGGAAGTCGCGGACAGCATGAATATCTCGCAGAGTTATATCTCACGCCTAGAAAAGAAAATTTTAAACAAATTAAAACGCGAAATGTCTAAAAATTTGTAAAATTATTTTGCTTTAGCAACTTTTATTAATTTTGTTGATGTTTTGAAATGCTAAAATAGATTATTTTGGTTTTTACATTACGATAAAACGCTAAAAATATATCTTAGCAAAATTATCGTGTAATTAAAATTTATCCTATATTTTTCACAAAAAATAAAGAGCAAAATTGCCCTTTATTTTTAATATTAATCTATATCGTAAGTTGTCTTTCTACCGAAATAGTCTTCCAATTCTTCGCTTGGGATTCTCTTTTTCACCACATTATTTTCATCGTCGTAACCAATTCCCATGCGTCCAGCGCCCCTTGTTAGATACAAATACATTTCGCCCTTAACATTATGCAAAGTCAATTCATATTCGGCAGAGATGCCACTGTTCATATCACTCACCTCGATTGCCGCAAGTTCATGAATTGTAATACCGGATTTTAGATAGTCGTCAAAGTCTTCTTCGTCCATCTCGTCAATATCTTTTTGGGTGAATGGTTCGATATTTAACGAATACTCTTCTCCGTCTTCATTTTCATATATTAACTCCAACTCGCCTTCATCGTAAAAATTTAAGCTCGCGCTCATATCGTCTTTTTCTTTTTCAAACTTCTTACCTTTTTGGCATCTCCTAATCATTTTTTTTGGTAAAGCGGATTGTAATGTATAAATCGCGTTTCTAACATCGTCGTTCATATCAGCAAACCAGTTTAAAATCTTATTATGCTGTGGTAATGATTTGAATAACTCGAATTCTTTATTGTCTTTTATTTTTCTATTATCTTTTATTTCCATAATGTTCTCCTTTTTATCTCAATTTCTATATTTTTATCCCACTTAAAGCGAAAAGTATATTTATAAATTCAATTATATTTATCTGTTTTACAAATTAAAGCCGTCAGTGTCAATATCATCTGCAAATGGATTATGTGAATGTACTCGTTCTCCCTTCGCTCTAGGGTACTTATATCTCACATCTTTTTTGTTCTGCTCCATAAGGCGTGAAAGCGCACGCTTTCTTTTGAGGTCTTCGCGTTTATTATCCACTAAAGCCATATATTTTTGTTTTTCTTCTGCAACAAGTGCTTCAACTTCTTCTACTGTAAAACTATGATCAGCCATTAAGGTTTTACTAATGCGATTTAAATAATCTTCTACAATTTTATAGACTTTTTCTATCTTTTCGCTACCTTCCTCAAAGTATTCCGGGTCTAATTTTTCTAAGTCCTCTATGCTGGTAATAGGTTTTAAATTTTCGAGAGTATCGTCTTGTAATTGTCCCTCTTGCTGTTCTATATTTTCCTGAGATCCTAGTTTGTCTTTCTCGACTTGTGCTAGTTTGTCTTGTCCTTGTTTTGTTTTTTTCTGGGGCATCTTCTTTTTTAGATTCCTCGTTATCGCTATTTTCCGCCTCGCTATCCTCCGTATCATCAAAATCGTCATCAAACAAATTGTATCTATCTGGGTCAAAAGCACTATATTTGTCTGTATTTTTGTTCTCCAATTCGTCTGCGGTTTTATTATCTTCTTGCTGTTTTTGAAGTTCTTCTTCTGTGATAAATGGAATATGATTTTTGATATAATAACGCCTAATTATACTTGTTTTAAATTCTCCATGTTCTATTGGAAATTGTCGTGCAAAATGGAAAAATGAATCATATCGTTTAGCGTCTCTAGTTAATTTGATATAGTCGGCGACCGTTATAACTCCTCTTTCTTTTAGATATAACAGAATTTTCCTACTAGAAGAAATTTTACTTAAAAGAGTTAGGTCATTTTCTAAATTCTTTTTCATTATTAATGTAATATTTTTACCCATAACGACTTTGCCCTTACCATTCTTCAAGTCTTCATTATGTTTATCCAATAATTTTTGATAAAGTTTAGTCGCTAATTCCACCATTCTTAAATACGCTTGAAAGAAATTGTCTCTTTGGATTGTAAATTGCGAAGTCATTCCAATGTGGATACTTTCGTATCTTAATTTTATTTTCTCGGCGTATTCTTTTATTGCAAATGTTTCAGGATAAGTGTAGAAAATCTTCCACACGTGGTTTAGAGTCCATCTATGCTCTTTATCAATCAGTTTGCCTGAGAAGAAATCTTGCCAACCCTTTTTTGCTCTTTCTTTGAGTTTTGCGTAACTTCTCGCTTTTTTCCAATCTTTATTTATCAATGACAGAATCTCTTCATCGCTCATCAAATGTCTTTTATTTTTAGGCATAAGATTTTTACCTTCCTTTTTACTTTGTTTAAATAAAATTATTAGTTGTTAAGACATATTTATATATTACATTTAATAAATTATTACGCGTTTATGATAACATACATCTAGCATTTTGTCAATACTCATATGGAAAACACAAAAAGAAATAAAAAAAGAAGTTAGCGGGTTAGACTAACTTCTCTTTAATATTTATACCTAACATGTACTGTTTTTTAGTTTGTTTTATTTATGAGTGGCTCTCACTCATTACACATCATGATGATTAATAATATCATCAAGTCGACTTTAAAGATTACTCTTTAAAAGGAGGTGATCCAGCCGCACCTTCCGATACGGCTACCTTGTTACGACTTCACCCCAGTCACCAGTTTTACC
>CASFFG010000020.1 GCA_949293905.1 uncultured Christensenella sp.
AATATATAAATTTTTACTATAATTTTATAATATTTTTAAAATTTTTTATAGTTTTAAATTAACGGCTAGAATTTTTTAAAAATTTTCTAAAAAATAGCAGAAAAAATAAATTAAAAAAATTTAAAAAAATTTTCAAAAAAGGTATTGACTATATTTAAAATTAGTGCTAAAAGTATGTTGTAAAATCAAACAGGAAAAGGAGAACTTATGAACAAATTAGCAGTTTTTGAATTAGGGGTTAATGATGTTCGTCTAACTATATTTAACTATACAGCAAATGGATATTTTGCGCCGGACAGCCAAATAATTGAGCCTGTAAAATTAACGCAAGATATGGAAAGAGACGGATATATCAAACCTTCTCGCATACAGGAAACGATTGCGATTTTAAAAAATTTAAGGAAGATAGTCGATGGTGCTAAAATTGAGAATATGATTTGTTATGCTAGCCCTATCATAGCAAATGCTAGAAATCAAATTGCTTTCCTAGATGAGATATATAAGACTGTATCTCTATATTTTAGGGTGCTTACGCCTGAAGAACAAATTTCAGCACTACATAGCGCGATTTTATATTCGTTTGCTATGACACGTGGGGTGATTATTCAAATTGGAGATTATTCAACCGAAATTATTAGATTTAATCGCCGAGTAATTGTAAATAGTATATCTTTACCTATTGGTGCGTTAAATTTACTTGATAAGACAGGTGAAGGCTCTCTTGCTGATAAAATGGATAAAGCGGTGGATATTTTTACTCGCGAGTTAAAGAAACTTAGTTGGTTATATAATCTAGATGCTGATAGTGAATTTATAGGTGTTGGTGAAGTATTTAACTCTTTAGGTAAACTTTCTAGAAAATCAACTCGTTATCCACTTGATGTGGCACATAACTATGAAGTTACACAAGAGAGTTTCCAAAATGTATACAACTTAATTCGTGGGCTAGACTTAGACAAAGCAAAAAAGTTGAAAGGTATTTCTGAAAAACGCGCAGATGTCATAGCGATTGGACTATCTATAATTAAATCAGCATTTAATGAGTTCATTAGGGCGGGGGTTAAAATTTCCACAAATGGCGAAATGTACGGAATCGTAACCCGTAATCTTTTAGGACAATCGGGTGATAAACCACTCTTAGATATTCTTGGTTATTCTTTAAGTGCAATTAATGAATTTTATCCTACTAGCATAAATGCCGACAGCAATTACGCGCTTGCAGTAATACTATATAAGCAGTTAAAAGTACTCCATAAACTTACTCGTCCATATGTTAAGGTGCTAAGAATTGCGGCTAGTTTGTGCATGTCAGGAAAGAGAATCTCGTTTGAAGATTACCAAAAAAATAATTTTCATGTAATACTTCATAGTTCGATATATGGCGCATCTCATAAGGATATTATTTTAGCAGCGTTTGTTGCGGCTAGCCAAAATATTGACGATTTCTCATTAAGCGATTGGGTTAGATTTAAGGATTTAGTTAGCGATGAAGATTTAGACGCTGTGAGAAAACTTGCGATAATTATAAAAATGGCTACTATGCTCAATATCACTAATTCAAACAGCGTAAAAGATATTGCATGTGATGTACTAGGCGATACTGTAATCTTGAAAACTGAAGTTGAAAGAGACGCTACACTTGAAATTAGCCAGGCTATGTCTGTTGCAAGTGATTTTAGAAAGGTGTATGGTAAGAATTTACAGATATTATGATTTTAGAAAATATAATTTAGGGGGATTATATGTTTAGTATAAATCTTGCGATAAAGTTTGGAAGTGACGAGATAATTATATATAGAAAAGGGCTTGGCATAATTGCAAAGGAGCCTGCGTATCTCGCGGTAACTAAAACTGAAAAACCAAAAGTAAAAGCATACGGTGTGCGCGCAAAAAGACTGTATGAAAGTGAGTCAAATCAGTACGATATTTTTAGACCGATAGTCCGCAGTGAAATTGTAAATGAAAAAATGGCGGTAGAACTGATTTCGCAAATTTTGAATAATGTAGTTGTTGATAAACTGTTTGTGACTAGAGTGAATGCACTTGTCGCAGTTCCGTGTGCGCTAAATGAGGGCCAATTATTGAGTTTAAAACGAGTACTACATATGGCAGGAATAGGAAAGGTGACATTTGTTCAAAGTAGCGTGTGCGCGCGTGCAAATTTGGAAATCGATAGCCACGCTCATATAATGGTGGTAGACATAGGCGCATATCTAACCGACATTTCCGTATTAAACGAATATGATTTCACTTTTGGTAGACTATATATGTTGGGCGGAAGCGATATGGATAAAAGTATAACGACCTTTATCGCTGATAATCATAATTTAGAAGTCACCGATTTGACGAGCAATAGGATAAAAAATGAAGTGGCATCATTATATGAGCGCGATTTATATCGCACGGAATATTTAGGGCTTGATGATAACAAAAAAATAGTGAAACATGATATTACTGCGAATGAAGTTAGAGTTGCAATAACAAATATTTACGACTTAATTTTAGACAAAGTGCAAGAAGTTTTAACTTTATTGCCTAGCGATGTTATGCGTGAAATTTATAATAATGGTGTGATGTTCGTTGGCGGAGCAAGTTCAATAGCGGGACTTTATGAGTATGCCAAAAAGAAACTAGACCTTCCAATCATCGTTCCCGACGAGCCTATGGACGCAGTGATTATGGGCGCTGGGAAACTCTTAAATAATGATAAAGAATTTTTAAAAATAAATATATAAAATATAAAAAATTGCAAAAAAATTAAAAAATAATTAAAATTTAACATAATTTTGGTAAAAATATATATTTTTTGCAATTTTTTTATATATTTTTATCTATTTTAATAAAAAAATAAATTATCTGTCTAATATTGCCGAATATGAAATTTAATAAAATATTTTAATAACCATTTTTCTTTTATATGCTAAAATGCAATCAAGGAGAGAATATGGCGAGAATTATTGTTGTAACTTCAGGTAAAGGTGGGGTAGGCAAGACTACTGTCACAGCAAATCTAGGTATGCATTTGGCGAGTAAAAATAATAGAGTCTGCTTAGTCGATATGGATATAGGACTAAATAATTTAGATGTTGTTATGAGCATGGAAGAGCGTGTTATATATACAATGTTAGATGTTATAGAAGGGCGAGTTAGACTGAAGGAAGCGCTCGTTCAGGACGATACATATCCGTTACTTTATATGCTTAGCAGTGGTGAACTTAATCAAAACCTTACCATTCAAATGTCGCAGATAAAATTGTTGATAACAGAACTTAGTAGAATGTGTGACTATGTTATCATTGATTGTCCTGCGGGAATAGATGCGGGATTTAAACGAGCGGTAAGTTGTGCAGATGAAGCATTGGTAGTTACAACTCCACATCTGTCTAGTTTGCGTGATGCAGATAAGGTTATAACAATATTAACTAGTTATGGAATAACGAACAAGCGCTTTGTTATAAATCGTGCGCGCGGTGATTTAATTAAGGATAAACTCATGTTTGATGTGTACGATATAGGGAAATCGTTAGGAATAGATTTCGGTGGTGTTATTCCGGAAGATGATAGCGTGATAACGATATCGAGCGATAGGATAAAAAATAATAAAATCGCGCTAAACCGTGCGTTTGAAATTCTAGCAAACAATATCGCTACAGGTGAGAAAAAATTATACGATTGCACATATAAATATCGTGGGCTGTTGGGTTCGATTAAAAAGATGATTAAAAGGAGCGTCTAATGGATTTAAAACGAAGGTTGAATTCAATAATAGAAAAAGGTAAGGAGCAGAACCCAAAATATTTGATTGAAGTTATAAAATCCGATTTTTTCTATCTCATTAGCAATTACTTTGAAGTCAATTTTGATGATATTTCGGTTGACATTAGTTTAAACGAGGGATTGTTCGATATAAATATCTCATGTTTAGGTGATAGAATGAAACTAATGCACGCTCTGCCTGACGATAGGAGTAAATGAATTTAAGAATAATCATAAACGAAAATATCTTATATTAAAACACATGGGAATAATTTTATAAAATGGGAATTAAGTAAATTAATAGAATCAAAAAAGTACTAAAAATTAAATTAAAACAATAAAATATTTTATGAAAAAAATAAAAATTAGTAAAAATTTCGCGATTTTAATTATTTTTTGCGCGATTTTTAATAAGTTTTTAATTTTTTTTAATTATTTTGTCGCTTTGATAATTCATGAGTTAGCCCATTTTTCCATTGCATCTAAGCGTGGATATAAACTTCGCGAATTTAAAATCGATATATTTGGTTGTGCATTAAGTTTAGACGAAGAAGTAGAAGATAGTGACTCGTTTGCTGTGAATATAGCAGGACCTATCGCTAATCTATTTTTATGTTTAGTTTGCATGTCGCTATATTATCTTTTCCCTAATTCATATTACGTTCTCAACACATTTTGCTTGGCAAATTTAGTTTTAGCCCTGTTTAACTTGCTACCAATTTATCCGCTCGATGGTGGAAAGATATTTCGTTCGCTTATCAAATCGGACAAGACTTACGCTCGCCTAGATTTAGTACTGCGTTTAGTTTTAACAGTTCTATTTTTAGTTTTGTTCATATGTTCATGTATGCATACAGTCAATTATTTTTATCTAATCATGTGCATATTTTTTGCAACAAGCAAGGGGAGTAGGAGACCAACATTTTCGATTTTTAAATCTAAAAAGTCGCGCTCATTTCAAAAGGTTCAAATCGTTAAAATAAGTGGACAAGAAACTTTGTTAAAAATAATCAAACATATAAAAAGCCATAGATACACCATATTTTATTTAGCGGATAAAAAACGTTATATAGATGAAGATGAAATCGTTTCGTTATCACTAATTTATCCACTTACTACAAAAATTGAAGCAACGCATCACGAATAAATTTGCATATAGATAAGTTATAAAACTTAAAATTTTTTTCTTTTTCTAGTTGACAAAAATTTAATGATATGATAAAATACACGCGTAGTACCACTTTGAAAAGGTTATAAATTCCATTTTTTTATTTATGGATACCTTAAAAGTGAGTCTTTATAGGAGGTAAACTAGTATGTACGCAATCGCAAGTATTTCAGGCAAACAGTATAAGGTTGAAGTAGGCGCTACTATCGCAGTTGACAAGTTAAGTGCGGAAGTTGGGGAAGAAGTTAGTTTCCCAGTTATGATGGTTGTAGACGGCGCTAAGGTTAAGACTGGAAGTCCTGTTATTAAAGATGTTGCTGTCAAGGCTAAGGTCGTATCTCACGGTAAGGAAAAGAAGATAGTTGTCTTCAAGTACAAACCTAAGAAGAACGCTCGCTCTAAGCAAGGTCACAGACAGCCATACACTATGATTACGATAGAAAGCATAGGTTAGTATGATAAATATTGTTGTAATAAAGTCGGGTAACGACATTCTAACTATCGAAGCGAGTGGTCATTCTGGTTATGCGGAGAGTGGACACGACATTGTCTGTGCCGTGGTGTCCGCATTGACTGGGAATATACTAAATGGGCTGAAACTCGTTGATGTTGATTTTAAATCGAACATTGATGAAAACATTCCGCATTTTAGTGTAACCGTTCCAAACGATTTAAAAGGGACTAAAAGAGAATTAGTCCAAATCATCATGAAATCGGCTTACATGGGGTTAAAGGACGCACGCGATAGTTTCAAAAAATATATAAAAATAAAGGAGAAGCAGAATGATTAATTTTCAATTATTTGCCCATAAGAAAGGTGGCGGTAGCACTAAGAATGGTCGCGATAGTGAATCTAAGCGTCTTGGTGTGAAGGCAGGCGATGGTCAGTTCGTGCATGCTGGTGCAATCATAGTTCGTCAAAGAGGAACTAAGGTTTATCCATCTTCAAATGTAGGTTGTGGAAAAGATTATACCCTATACGCATTAATTGACGGAATTGTACGTTTTAAGAAAGACGGAAGAGGAAGAAAAATCGCTGTCGTTGAAGCAAAAATATAATAGCAAAAATTAGTATAAAATAAATTAAATGTGAGTCGATAACGGCTCATTTTTTTATAATTCAAATTTTTATAAAATAAAAATATATAAGATAAAATCATTTGTTAAATTTTGTCGTAATGTGGTATACTATAATTATAATTATTGTTTGGGGGAAAGCATGGGGATAAAGAAAAAACTATTAGTTTCTTTAGTTACAGGACTTACTGCATTGGCATTGGTTTTTGTTGGCATTGCAGTTGCGAATAATAATAGGACGAATCAAACGGATAATTCTGTCCCTAGTGGAATGGTGGGGAATGTAATAAATGTAAAATTTAAGTATGCAGAAGATGGCGACTATATTACTATCCAAAGGCCTATTGAGTCTACCGATTCTTCGACTATTGAACTTACCGAAGATGACTTAAATGAATTACTTATTAATGTTTACACTGATGATTATAAAACATCTACGGGCTGGTCATACGCGCCGTCTACCACAGACTCTTCTCGTGACGCCTTATATGAATATCGTAATGGCGAATCCTTGAAGAAATCTTTTGGAATAAGTACACAGACATTTACAATAGATGAAGATAAAATCTCCAGCCCCTCGACTTCTCTTTATGTCAGTGCCGCTGAGTCAGCCAACAATTCAGTCACCTTTACCTTAGACAAGGTTAATAATTGGTATGATGTGTCTAGTAGAGCAGATTTGATAGAAATGCGTAATATGGTAAATAAGGAAGGACAATATAGTGGTTCTACCGAATCTTATAATACAGGAAGTTATAGATTAACTAACGATATAGATTTAATGGGAAATCAGGGAAGTAGTTACGCATGGAGCAGTCCAATAGGGAAAACTAGTTCTAATGCATTTGCAGGCACATTTGATGGACAAGGCTATGCAATTCAAAATATTCTCATCTGTAATATAAGTGGATTTAGCGATGCAATAGGGCTCTTTGGGTATGTCGTAGCTGGTAGTAAAGGCGATGTCGTTATTAAAAATTTAAGATTGGATACTTTTAAAATTTATTTAACAACAGCTAACTCTGCATATAGTGTTGGAGCAGAAGATCCTTCAAGAACTTTTATTGGTGATAATGTAGGTATTTTATGTGGCTATATTGGTTCATTATATCAAAATAGTATTCCTCAAATTTTAAATGTATCTGCTATAGCGAATAATATGAGTACGAGAACTCAATACGACGACGATGGTTATGATATATTCATAAGTGACCTAGCATATAGGGACTTGAACGCATTTGGGAATATAGGTAATTCACAATCTGCTGGTGGATTAATAGGAACCATAGGTGTTGAGCGTGATTTTATTATTGAGAATGTTATTTTTGTTGGAGATATTAAAGTAGAAGTTGCCGATGTGGCGAAGAGTGCCAATGCAGGCGGAATAGTCGGTTCCATAGGTAGAATATATTCTACTGAATGGATGTTTTGGAAAAATTATGGTGTATCAACTGCTTTAACAGGTACCGAGAGTGCTAGAGAAGTAAGCACATCTACCTATGGCTCATTTTCTAATTGTGTTTATAGTGGCAGTTTATTTATAACGGCTCTATGCGACGGAGTGGAAGGAGCAATTGGAAGAAGTTCACCTGGAGATGGGACAACATGGGCAAGTAATGGTGATTATAGATATGATGTTGGACTAGCATCAACGGGTGGCATATGCGGTGTTATGTATAGCAATACGGAATATGAGAATTGTATAAGCAATGTTGCAGTAAATCATAATGATGGTTATGAAGGTACAGCTACTAGCTGGAGCAATATACTTACAAGTAATGACACTATGACTTCAGGAATGATTAATGTATCTAATTCAGGTGCAATCACTGCAGGCTATTTAGCATATTCTAAATATACAAATAGTTCTAACTTCACATCGGTTGGCTTAAGATTTAGAGTCGATCCAGAGCGAAATAATGGAGTCGATGCTCCTTATGTTACCTCGATGACGAATTGTGGTTCTAATGATATAAATGAATCAGGATATCAGTTACAAAATATTTCAACATATGATAGAAATAATAATAGTTCAATAGTAAAATTTTCAATTGTGGAGAATGATGCAAAAATTTATATTGATTATGATTATGATGGTAATGAGATTATCAGCGATTCTAATTGGAGAGAGGTTGATTGGTTTATAGACGAAAATATAAACAACGGATATCCTATACCTATATCTTTACTTAGAATTAAAAATTATATGTTTACTGTAACATATGAAAATTTGGAAATAACAGAAGATCAGGTTTATGACACATTTGAAATCAGCGATCGGACAGTCCGTGTAACTGAAAATTTAGAAGAAAACACTGTAACTTATACTTCAAGCGTGTTGGGAAGTGGATATTTTACAATCGATCAAATAGACAACTATAGTAATCTGTTACGAGGAGAGAATACAACTGTATGTTATTTAGGGTTTGAATATACGATAAATATTGTTGACTATAACAATTATTTCAACGATTATTTAAGGCAAACTGATACAATAGAAAATGATAGAGATGAAGATGGTGCTATAAATATAACCTTATCTTTAAAGACTCAAAGAATACAATTTAGAGAAAGTAATACAGCCTCACAGATTGAATATTCTCTTAGTCCTCCAGACGGAATATCATGTACAAATAATAATACGGGTACTGAATCAACTAATGTTCTTTATTATTATGAAAGTACAGGTTACTATGCTATAGTTTTTAAGGTACATACTCAACTTATCTTCTCAGATTTTGGAGTAGTTGCATACAAGCCTAATGTTAAGAACGCTTTAGAACTTGCTGCGGCGTATTGGCAGGGAGACACGGGAGAAGTTGCTCCGATTTTCGCTCTAAGTTTAACATATGATAGAATGAAATATGCTTGTTCAAATTGGGAAGCGAGTTATAGAAATGGTGGATTAAATTCAAGACCTATTACTGTGGATTATCCACTAGATTCAATAACATATGTGACGAAGAAAGGGGAAACTGGAGAAACTGATAGACCTGAATTTGAAGAAAAACAATATAAGCTATGTCATGATTATTGCGACATAGACGATCCAGACTACATGGGTAAAATTATCGCGATGTCTACCGAGAATGGAGAGATATTAAACGGAGAGTTTGTAGGTTCGTTCAATATAACAGATAGCAGGTCTGACGGGTTGACTGGGTTTACCGGATATTATGACTCCATAATTACCGCATCTGGAAATAGTGTTACACTAAAACTGACTAGCACAGGCTCAGTGGTATCAACGGTTACCGCGGAATCTACACATGTCTTTGAAAATAATGTTGCATACTGGG
>CASFFG010000021.1 GCA_949293905.1 uncultured Christensenella sp.
AATTACATTTTTATTAATTTTAAAATAATAATTTTATAGAAATACTTATTGTTTTTAATAATTTTATTAAAAAATAATATGATTTTACTTAAAATTAATAAAAAATAATAATATTTTTAATTTTTTATAACTAATTTTATTTTAATAATTGAAATTAAATAAATTATAGGAGAAAATATGATAGATTTAACGACAGCGCAAAATGCATTAAAAGATGCGTATTTAGCGGTTGCTTGCAATCAACTAAATACAAAGACAAATCCGCTTTTTGCAAAGATTAAACAATCTAGTGCAGATGTTTATGGAAAGCAGATTATAAAGGCTGCGCCTATAGGGCTCAATGGTGGAGTCGGCGCAGGTAGTGAAACAGGCGAACTTCCTACTGCTAGAGGAAACACTTACGCACAATTTAAAACTAGTTTAAAAAATTTATATGGAACGATTGAGATTAGTGATAAAGCAATCCGTGCTAGTTCGAATTCCAATGGAGCGTTTGTGGATTTGCTTAACGCAGAAATTGAAGGATTAATCACGGCATCTAAATTTAATCTAGGACGCATGCTATATGGCGACGGAACAGGTGTAGTTGGAAAAGTTAGTTCGTATTCTAATGGCGTTGCCACCATGGATAGCGTGAAAAATTTAATGGAAGGTATGGTTGTAGATGTCTACACTAGCGGAGCAAAATCACATTCTGGGCTTAGGATTTCGTATGTCGATAGAGTGAATAAAACCATAACATTCGAAACAAATCCTTCTTCTAATTTAACGGCAAATGACCTTCTATATGTTCAAGGAAGTAAGGACAATGAAATCACAGGACTTGGTGCAATTTTCGATACGACAAAATCACTTTACGGCTTAGATAGAACAGCGAATAAATGGTTAAATCCGTACATTTCCAGTCCTACCAGTGCGCAAGAAATTAGCGATAGCCTACTTCAAACAGCAGTAGATTTCTTGGAAGAAAACGCTGGCTCTACAATAGATTTTATCAGTTGTGGTGCGGGTGTGAAACGTGCATACCAGCAATATCTCGCTTGTTATAGAAGAAATGTTGATGTGACCGAACTTGCTGGCGGTTACAAGGCAATTAGTTTTAATGGCATTCCTGTTGTCAGCGATAGGTTTGTACCAGATGACACTTTATACATGTTAGATACTTCTAAATTCACTCTCCACCAACTTTGTGATTGGGAGTGGATTGAAGGTGAAGGCGGAAAAATTTTAAGACAAAAAGCAGGGTATCCAGCATACACCGCTACACTTGTAAAATACGCCGACCTTATATGTGACCAACCTAATGGACAGGCCAAGTTTACTAATATTAGTTCGTCTGTAACAAATCCGTTTAGTACCACAGTCAATGTAAATAGTTCGACAGAGTCGGCATAAATTGTAAAAATAAAAGATTTTATTAAAAACTATTAAAAAATGATAAAAAATCTATAAAAATCTAAAAATTTTATAGATTTTTTTAAAGAACTAAAAAAGGATAAAAGTATGAAAGTCAAAATTACTCACGATGTATATGAAATTTCAAAACGAATTAAGGAAATAGATAGAGATTATTATATAGTTTATAATACATCTTCGGGTAATTTTGAAGTTCATAATTCTAGCGAGAAAGGTGGGAGTTTTTGTCTTAGTTTGCCTTTCAAATTTTTAGATGAAAGGGTACTAAATCATGTGCTAAAAACTTCGACTAAGAATATTGAAAAAATCTTAGATGAAATTGATAGAGAAAACAAACTAAAAGAAAATGCAGATAAATCCCAGATTGAAAATACTGCTAACCAAATGATAGAAGACGAATTGAAAAATTTGTAAGGAGAGAAGATGAAAATTATAGAAGTATTAAAACTTAGTGCGGAACTATTGGGGCTAAATAGTGAACGCGATATTTTAGTCAGTACAACGGAAGAGAACGAATCGACCGCTCTTGAAAATGAGAAAATATCTAAATTATTTAATTTGGTAAAATTCTCGTTGCAGGAATTATGCACAAATTACATTCCTGTTATTGAAAAAACTGAGATTACAACTACAGATAAAAAGTTTGCACTTGGAAATTTGGAAAACTATATACGAATATTTAAAGTTTTCGACGGGGAAGAAGCGGTAAAGTTTAAAATAATCAACCGAAACTTAACTATGGAAGAAGATGGAACTTATATGGTCGAATACTATACATATCCAACTATAAATTCGCTATTTGATGAAATAGATTTTTTATCAAATTTTAGTCCAGACGCGGTTGTATTTTCACTCTGTGCATATTACTGCTTGGCGGTAGGGTTGTTTGATGATTTCAACGAATTTCACGAAAAATATCTAACTGTTGCTGAGAATTTAAAGAACATTCGAATTTTTAGTTTACCACAAAGGAGATGGGTGTGAGAAACAAAGAAAAAATTGAAATCACCAAGTTTAACAACTTTAATTCTGGTGATATAAGAGTTGAAAATTTCTATAATTATGAACCGGGCGAAACACTGGCTAACTCTTATGGCATTAAACCGGCTGAATTTCCGTCGACAGCGACGAGTGACACGACTTATTCTCTCGATATGTCGTCAACTTTTAATGCTATTACAAGCATAGCATTTACTAAGCAGTATTTCCCGCAAAACGGAATTACAGATTATCGCCTGTTAGTGTGTAGCAACGAGTATAAAGTCTATTTACATCAGTTTTTAACTAACATGAATTTTATGTTCGCAATGCCAAATATTCAATTTGAGTCCGCGCCGGTTATAATGCAATGTAAAAAAGACGATTGTGACTATATCATGCTATCCGCTAAAGAAAAACTAGTTGTTTGGCGTACTAACTATTTACCGTACACTATTGAAGATGTGCCGAACATTACAAGTATGTGCTATAACGACGAAATTTTATTTTGCACTATTGAAAGCCCTGCCTACAAAATTTGGTATGCTAGCGATTGGACATTCGACAACATAGGAAATATAGATGAGAATTCGGGATACATCATTTTAGATGATGATATAGGATATGCAAGAAAAGTGCTAACATATGACGAAGATGTCTATGTGTTTAGAGATTATGGCATCACCAAAATAATGAATACTAAGGGAAGTTTTTCGATAAATCAAATCTATGTTTCCAATACTCGCATACTACCTAATACAGTCTGTCTGTGCGGGAATGAAATTTTATTTATGACTAAGGAAGGAATATATTCTTTTAATGGCGCGAATGTTGCAAAGTTAGATGTCGACATTTCAAAATATTTAATAAAAAATAACAATAATGCATATGCGTCGTCATTGGGAGAAATATATTATGTTGCTTTAAATTTAGATTTTAATGACGGCAAGGCAATACTTTGCGAGAGCGGAGAATATACAAATAATGCCATTTTGATTTTAAATGTTGAAACTGGGATATATCAAATAGTTCGCGGAATAGATGTCCTTCATTTTTGTCCGGCAAAATGTGAAACATTTGAGAAAATGCTAGTGACATTAAACGGTGAAAATTCGGCAAAGATTTGTGAAATATGCAACACTAGCGTAAGCCAAACTACCGCTCTTCCAAAGTTCTGGTCGAGTCAAGATTTATGTGAAACCCTTGATACGAAATTGTTTACAAAATTAAGTATAGTAGCGGACGAAAATGTGAAATGTAATCTAATTTTAGATGACGGGAATATCGCTTTCACCACATATACAAATGGGCTTAATGAGTTTAATTTTAAGTTTGTAACCAAGCAAATTAGACTTGAGATTTCATCTTTTGAAGAGAGCGCAGAAGTTAAAAATTTGACTTTAGAATATTATGAAAATAATTAAATTTAATAAAAAATTTTTAAAGATTTCAAAAAATAGCGTAAAAATTAATAAAATTTCAATAAAAATCGGTAAAAGTTTAAAATTTTTATTAAAAAAAGATAACAAAGAATTAAAAATCTCGAACGAAAAATATTTTAATTCAAAACTAATTAGGTCATATAATTTGTATTTTCAGTATTTGCAATCTTTTAATCAGTTTTTAGTTCTTGATAGTTTTAAAAATATAAAGGAGTAAAAATGAAATGGAAAAATAGACTTACTAACTATAACTTCTGGGTTTCCATGGTGAGTGCGGTTTTGCTCGTCTTGCAAGCGTTTGATATTCAATTCGACATCGCATATATTAACGAAATTGCGACCGCAGTACTAGGACTTTTAGTTGTTATCGGGATAATTAATGACCCTACTAAAAGTAGTACAACTTCTACATCAAACACAGGATTATTGGAAAGTACAAATCAAACTAACGAAAACGAAAATGAAGAAAATGTAAATGAAATTTTATGCGATACTAACGAAGAAATTGCAACTGAAAATATAAGCGAGAACACAAGCGAAAATTCAGGCATGAGTACGAGCAAAGAAAATATCGAGGGGATAGAAACAATAGAGCACGCCAATAACTCGACAAGTGACAACATAATTCCCACCGATGAAAAAAATGCGATTGATTTTGACTCTAATTCGAATAATCTCGAAGTTCTTATGAACGAGTTTAATTCCAAAATGAACGAGATAGTAGCACTTATTAACTCGCATACAAATGTGGTAGGAACTCATGCTGAAACTAACATAAAGACAAGTGAAGACACAAACGAAATTGCAACTGAAACCGATGAAGTCGCAAACGAAATTAAGAACGAAACTAATGAAGCAAGTGAAGGAAAAGTTAACATTGGAACTAATGAAGAATTGAACGAAAAAACAAATGTAACGGATATAGGTTCAAAGGTTGAAATTCAAACATTCCAAAATCAAGCATATTAAAAAGAAGCGGGGTAAATCCCGCTTTTTTATGGCTGGGGTAGTTAGATTCGAACTAACGAATGCTGGATTCAGAGACCAGTGCCTTACCGCTTGGCGATACCCCAAAAATAATAGAATATATTATAGCACATTTTTTTTTATTTGCAAGAGAATTTGATTATTTTAGTGAAAATTGTTATCTCCTAATTAAGAAAAATTTTCCAACTTATAAATTTAAAATTATAATCAATTAAAATTTGGAAAGTATAAAAATCAAAATTCTTAATTTTAGACAAAAAACAGCATATTTGTTGACTTGGTTTTATTTTTTTAGTAAAATAAACTATATTGTTCAGCAAAATGGAGTAATAATGGAAGGAAATTCTACCCCAACAAATACAAATAAGAAAAATATTCTTGTGAATATTAATAGCGGATATGTGCCGTACTTTTTGACTATGATTAATTCACTCGCGACTAGTAATAGTGAAAGTGAGTTTGATGTTTACATAATGCATAGCAATTTAACGAGCGAAGATAAAGCAAAAATCTTAACTAAAGTAAAGAAAAATATTAATCCTATCTATATTGAAATGAATGAAGAACTTTTCAAGGGTGCGCCAACGGTCAAGCGTTACCCATACGAGATTTACTATCGCATATTCGCTCCGTCAATGCTTCCAGAGAGTGTAGAGCGAATATTGTATCTCGATAGCGACCTAGTTGTCCACGCAAATATTGACGAATTGTACAACATGAATTTTGAAGGGAATTTATTTATCGCGTGTACACAGATTAGAAGTTTTTTGCAGTGGTACAATCGTATTCGCCTTGGTGTTAAAAAAGATTATTTTTATATTAATACGGGAGTTATGGTGATGAATGTGAAGGAGTTGCGCCCGCTTATTGATATAGATAAAATCTTTAAATTTATTAAGCGCAACGGTTGGAGAATGTGCTTATATGACCAAGATGTAATTTTTAAATTCTTTGGGAATCGCGTTAGACTAATAGACCCTAAAATCTACAATCTAAGCGATAGATATATTACACTGTATAACATGCGTCGCCCAAAACATAAAGTCAATGCCGACTGGGTCGAGAACAATAATAAAATTATCCACTACCTAGGCAGAAATAAGCCATGGAGGGAAGGATATAAAGGAATTTTAAAAGGATATTACGATAAATACAAAGTAGAGTAGTACTAATGATAATTTTCTAAATTCTAGGCAAAATAAAATTGGTGGACTCACTTAATTGAAATGTTTTTATTAAATACTTTAGTAAAAACCCGATTTAAATGAAACGAGCATTAAAGATAATTTTTAATAGATTTACACTAGTTGCAGTCGCTTTAATACTGCAAATCATCTTTTCTATCAGTTTGCCGTATGCATTGAGTTATTTTTTCCCTGAGATTTTTGGAACTCTTTATAGTTGGGTAAATTTAATTATAAACCTTTTCGCTCTCATACTGCTAATATATTTAATAAATTCAAACATGATAGTGGAAGGGAAATTGACATGGTGTATAGTAGTTTTAATTTTCCCAATTTTTGGGCTTACAATATATCTAATTTTTGTTCGACATAAACCGCCGTATAAGTACGAAAAATATTATGAGTATGCGAAAAAATCCATAGAAAAGTATCAGGTAAAGTACGATTTTGAAGATAAAAAACTAATGGAAGACTTAGGGAAATATTACGGACAATTCGAGTATTTGTACAACATATGGAATATGAAAACCTATTCTAATACCGAAGTAAAATATCTTGCTACAGGAGAAATATTTTTTGCTGAATTGCTGACTGAATTAAAGAAAGCAGAAAAATATATTTTTATGGAATATTTCATAATTGAGCGTGGCGAAATGTGGAATGAGATATTAAAAATTTTGTTAGATAAGGTGGCAAACGGAGTTGAAGTTCGACTGATGTACGACGATATGGGAACTATTAGGAAACTCCCTAGTAACTACGCAAAAAAATTAAATAAACTCGGTATAAAGTGTGTGAGATTTAATTCGTTTGTTCCAATTTTATCTGCTTTTCATAACAATCGCGACCATAGAAAAATTACGATAATCGACGGAAAAGTAGGATTCATGAGCGGTCTTAATATTGCGGACGAATATATCAATGTGAAACAGAAATTTGGTTATTGGAAAGATACTGGAGTAAAACTTACTGGAGAGGCAGTTCAATCACTATTATTCATGTTCGCACATTTGTATAATGGTCAAGCACAAATTAATGAAGATTTATCTAAATATATTCCTGAATATTCGAGTAATAATGATGGGGACAAGGGTTATGTCTGTCCATACGGCGATGGTCCAAGCTATGTTTATAACGACCATATTGCTGAAAATGTGTACTTAAATATAATTAATCAAGCGGAAAGATATATCTGGATAACCACGCCGTACTTAATTATAGACAATAAACTAACAAATGCGCTCTGCAATGCTAGTCGCCGTGGGGTAGATGTAAAAATTATAACTCCACATATCCCAGATAAGAAAATAATCTTTGCCATGACCCGCTCAAACTATAAGATTTTGCAGGCAAGCGGTGTTAAAATACTAGAATACGAAAAGGGTTTTGTTCATTCAAAGCAGGTTCTCTGCGATGATAAACTTGCGGTTGTGGGCACAATAAACTTTGATTATCGAAGTCTGCTTCACCATTATGAGTGCGGAGTTCTCATGTTTGAAACGCCATGCTTAAAGGATATTAAACGCGATTTTGAGCGAATGATAGAGATTTCGATTAATATGAAGGACTTTAAACAAAATGCTTTTGTTCGCGTAATGTGCGCAATATGTAAACTTTTCACACCTATGTTGTAATTTAGATAAAAATAGAAAATTAAAAAGAAATCGCACTAAATTGATAAAAATCTATTGACATAAGAGAAAACATTTGCTAAAATAATCGAGTTAGTTATGCAAATGGACTCATAGCTCAGTTGGTAGAGCAACTGACTCTTAATCATACGCTCCGAAACGAGTATAAACTATAAGCGTGGGCTGTTAGCTCAGTTGGTAGAGCAACTGACTCTTAAATAATTGGTCTGTATGCTCAAAACTCCTTATTTTCCTAGTATTTACAAGGTTTTTATACTTATGGAAATTGAAAGTTATAAAACTTTTA
>CASFFG010000022.1 GCA_949293905.1 uncultured Christensenella sp.
TATTAGTTTTATAATAAATAAAAAAATTTTAAAATTTTTCTTGACTATTAAAAAATTGTGTTTTATAATTGATGAGGTGAGATTCGGAAACTCCAAAAAATAAAATTTAAAAATGAAATAAAAAAATAAAAAATATTTCTTGACTTTTATTTTTTTCTGTTTTACAATAATTCTCACTGAGTTGTTTTTATATTGTGAATATTGATATTAGTACAAAGTATTATACAGAAGTTCGTATAGATTTAATTCTATATATAGTTCAATTACTTTGTATACTCAAGTTATTTAAAAAAGCAAAAGAAGGGCATTTGGTGGATGCCTTGGTGTTGGAAGGCGATGAAGGACGTAATAGACTGCGATAAGTCTCGGGTAGTTGTCAATAAACTTTGATCCGAGAATTTCCGAATGGGGAAACCCACCCGTAAGGGTATCTACAACTGAATACATAGGAAGTAGAGGCGAACCTGGCGAACTGAAATATCTAAGTAGCCAGAGGAAAAGAAATCAATTGAGACTCCCCTAGTAAGTGACGAGCGAACGGGGACCAGGCCAATGTCATTTGTGTAAGAACTAGAATAAACTGGAAAGTTTAGCCATAGTAGGTGATAGCCCCGTATAGGTAGAAAGCACAAATGAATACGAGTAGAACGGGACACGTGAAATCCTGTTTGAATATAGGGGGACCATCCTCTAAGCCTAAGTACTAACCAACAACCGATAGTGAACCAGTACCGTGAGGGAAAGGCGAAAAGAACCCTGATAAAGGGAGTGAAATAGAACCTGAAACCGAATGTCTACAAGCAGTCAAAGCAGATTTATTCTGCGATGGCGTACCTTTTGCATAATGGGTCAGCGAGTTAATATATAAAGCGAGCTTAAGCCGATAGGTGTAGGCGAAGCGAAAGCGAGTCTGAATAGGGCGACTTAGTTTTATGTATTAGACCCGAAACCGGGTGATCTAGTTATGGTCAGGTTGAAGGTGGAGTAATATCCACTGGAGGACCGAACTCATTACTGTTGAAAAAGTATGGGATGAACTGTGACTAGGGGTGAAAGGCTAATCAAACCCGGACATAGCTGGTTCTCCGCGAAAACTATTTAGGTAGTGCGTCGTGTGGTTATCATTGGGGGTAGAGCACTGAATAGGCTAGGGGGTCCAAAAGACTTACCAACCCTAATTAAACTCCGAATACTGATGAATATAACACGGCAGACAGTCTGTGGGCGCTAAGGTCCATGGTCGAGAGGAAAACAGTCCAGATCGCCATCTAAGGTCCCAAAATCATCATTAAGTGGGGAAGGAAGTGAGAAAGCCAAAACAGCTAGGAGGTTGACTTAGAAGCAGCCATCCTTTAAAGAAAGCGTAATAGCTCACTAGTCTAATTAAGCTTTTTTGCACCGAAAATCTAACGGGGCTAAAATGATGTACCGAAGATGCGGGTTCATATGTTAAATATGAGCGGTAGCGGAGCATTCCGTAAGCCTGTGAAGGTGAACTGTGAGGTTTGCTGGAGGTATCGGAAGAGAGAATGCTGACACGAGTAACGATAAACAGGGCGAGAAACCCTGTCACCGGAAGTCCAAGGTTTCCTACGTAAAGCTAATCTGCGTAGGGTTAGCCGGCTCCTAAGGCAAGGCCGAAAGGCGTAGTCGATGGAAATCAGGTTAATATTCCTGAGCCAGTGGGTGAGTGACGGATCCTACGTTTTGTATGTTCTTATCGGATTGAATATGCAGGGCAAGGGGTTCCAGGAAATAGCCCCCACATTAAGGCCGTACCAAAACCGACACAGGTGGACAAGTAGAGTATACTAAGGTGTTTGAGAGAACTATCTTGAAGGAACTAGGCAAATTACACCCGTAACTTCGGGAAAAGGGTGACCTAATCTAGGCAACTAGAAAAAGGTGGCACAGAAATGGGAGTGGCGACTGTTTATCAAAAACACAGGGCTATGCAAAATCATGAAGATGAAGTATATAGTCTGACGCCTGCCCGGTGCTGGAAGGTTAATTGAAGCGGTGCAAGCTGCAGATCGAAGCCCCAGTAAACGGCGGCGATAACTATGATCGTCCTAAGGTAGCGAAATTCCTTGTCGGGCAAGTTCCGACGCGCACGAATGGCGTAACGATCTCTCCACTGTCTCCAAGATAGACTCAGTGAAACTGGATTCTACGTGTAATACGTTGTACCCGCGGGTAGACGGAGAGACCCCATGCACCTTAACTATAACTTTACACTGATTTTAGATTTATGTTGTGTAGCTTAAGTGGGAGACGTCGAAGCCTGGACGCTAGTTCAGGTGGAGTCAACAGTGAAATACCACTCTATGTAAGTTTGAAATCTAACTAGATGGCATAATCTGCTATTAGGACAATGTATGGTGGGTAGTTTGACTGGGGCAGTCGCCTCCTAAAGAGTAACGGGGGCGTGCAATGGTAGGCTCAGACTGAACGGAAATCAGTTTAAAAGAGTATAATGGCAAAAGCCTGCTTGACTGCGAGACTGACAAGTCGAGCAGAAACGAAAGTTGGTCATAGTGACCCGGTGGTTCTGAATGGAAGGGCCATCGATCAACGGACAAAAGGTACGCTGGGGATAACAGGCTTATAGTGTCCGAGCGCTCATAGCGACGACACTGTCTGGCACCTCGATGTCGGCTCATCACATCCTGGGGCTGAAGAAGGTCCCAAGGGTTTGGCTGTTCGCCAATTAAAGTGGTACGTGAGCTGGGTTCAAAACGTCGTGAGACAGTTTGGTCCCTATCTTCCGCGGGCGTTAGAAAATTGAAAGGAGCTGCTCTTAGTACGAGAGGACCGGAGTGGACGTACCTATGGTGTACCAGTTGTTTCGCCAGAAGCATAGCTGGGTAGCTACGTACGGTTAGGATAACCGCTGAAAGCATCTAAGTGGGAAGCCTTCCTTAAGATTAATTTTCTCCATTAGAGTCGTGGTAGACTACCACGTTGATAGGTTGGGTGTGTAAGTGCAGTAATGCATTGAGCTAACCAATACTAATAACTCGATTGGCTTTTTTAAGTAATGTATACAAAGTAAACTATATATAGTGTTAAATCTATAATTGATTAAACGGGTATAAGTTGTACTAATATCAATAGCGATTTAAAGACTTACCGTCCTTAAATAGCTTGGTAATCATAATAATGCGGACCCACTCGATACATTCCGAACTCGCCAGTGAAACGTAATTATGCCGATTGTACTATGGTCTCTATCATGGGAGATTAGGTTATTGCCAAGCTTTTTAAGGGCGGTTTTTTTTGTATCAAGTTTTTAAAAATCAATAATATAGTTAAATATAAAGATATAGAACTACATTTATATTCAAATTATAGATGTTGTGTTGAAGATATAGTTAAGTCATCATATGATTATAATTATATATCTGCATCAAAACATTTTGAAAAAGTATTAATTGAATTAAAACAAATATTAGATGATGATAAGTAATAATATAAAAATTATTATTTTATTATAATCAATATTTTATGGAAGTATAATTTTTTATTACTTATACTTTATTTTATATAAAGTAAGCACAGAAGTAAGAGAATTTATAATAAAATAGTTATTTATATAAATATTGATAATTAATATAATAATACAAAAATAAAAGAATTTAATAATAAAGAAAAATATTTTATATTAAAATAGTGTTAGATAAGTTATCTAACACTATAATAATAA
>CASFFG010000023.1 GCA_949293905.1 uncultured Christensenella sp.
GCCCTATTAAGACTCGCTTTCGCTTCGGCTCCGTATCTTCTACTTAACCTCGCATGCAACATTAACTCGCCGGTTCATTCTGCAAAAGGCACGCCATCATCCATTAACGGACTCTGACTTTTTGTAAGCACATGGTTTCAGTATTCTATTTCACTCCCCTCTCGGGGTTCTTTTCACCTTTCCCTCACGGTACTTGTTCACTATCGGTCACTAGAGAGTATTTAGCCTTACGGGATGGTCCCCGTGGATTCCGACAAGATTTCTCGTGTCCCGCCGTACTCAGGATACCTCATTAAGTTTATAACATTTCGTTTACAGGACTTTCACCTACTATGGTTTAACTTTCCAGAAATATTCAACTATGCTATAAATTTGTAACTTTTTATATTGAGGTCCTACAACCCCAGTCCAAAGACTGGTTTGGGCTATTCCCTTTTCGCTCGCCACTACTAAGAGAATCGATTTTTCTTTCTTTTCCTCCGGTTACTAAGATGTTTCAGTTCACCGGGTTGCTATCTAAAAAACTATGTATTCATTTTAAAGATACTAGTACATTACTACTAGTGAGTTCCCTCATTCGGAAATCTCCGGATCAAAGTTTACTTACAACTCCCCGAAGCATATCGTTGTTTGTCACGTCCTTCATCAGCTTCTAGTGCCAAGGCATCCACCATGCGCCCTTAATAATTTAACCACCATTGTTAATTTGATATTTCTATCCTAATTTGATGAGATTTTAAATGATTATACACTTAATAAATATAATCATTCGTTACATTTTCGCTCGTTAGAAAATATAACTCACATTATCCAGTTTTCAAAGAACTATTCAGAGAGACAATAATCTCTCAAAACTAAGCAAAACAATTCAAATTTAAGCTAATTCGGATATACTCCATAGAAAGGAGGTGATCCATCCCCACCTTCCGGTAGGGATACCTTGTTACGACTTAAGCCCAGTCACCGATCCTACCTTCGACGTCTCCCTCCTATTACTAGGTTAGGCTAACGGCTTCGGGTATTACCGACTCCCATGCCTTGACGGGCGGTGTGTACAACACCCGGGAACGTATTCACCCCAACATTCTGATTTGGGATTACTAGCGATTCCAACTTCATGGAGTCGAGTTGCAGACTCGAGTCGAGTTGCAGACTCCAATCCGGACTGAGACCGACTTTATAGATTAGCTCCACCTCGCGGTATTGCGTCTCATTGTATCGGCCATTGTAGCACGCCTGTAGCCCTAGACGTAAGGGGCATGATGATTTGACATCATCCCCACCTTCCTCCAGTTTATCACTGGCAGTCCCCTTAAGGTTCTCAACTTAATGTTAGCAATTAAGGGCGAGGGTTGCGCTCGTTGTCGGACTTAACCGAACATCTCACGACACGAGCTGACGACAACCATGCACCACCTGTCACCATTGTCCCCGAAGGGAAAATCTTGTTTCCAAGACGGTCAACGGGATGTCAAGCCTAGGTAAGGTTCTTCGCGTATCTTCGAATTAAACAGCATGCTCCACCGCTTGTGCGGGTGCCCGTCAATTCCTTTAAGTTTCAGCCTTGCGACCGTACTACTCAGGTGGAATACTTAATGCGTTAACTTCAGCACCGAAAATTCCGATACTTAGTATTCATCGTTTACGGCGTGGACTACTAGGGTATCTAATCCTATTTGCTCCCCACGCTTTCGTGCCTCAGCGTCAGTGATGGCCCAGCAAGTCGCCTTCGCCACTGGTGTTCCTTCTAATATCTAAGCATTTTACCGCTACACTAGAAATTCCACTTGCCTCTACCATACTCAAGTAAACCAGTTTTCAAGGCGAACCGAAGTTAAGCTTCGGAATTAAACCTTGAACTTAGTAAACCGCCTACACACCCTTTACACCCAATAAATTCGGATAACGCTTGCTCCCTACGTATTACCGCGGCTGCTGGCACGTAGTTAGCCGGAGCTTTCTTGAAGGGTACCGTCAAATTAATATCATTTCCTATATTAACTGTTCTTCCCCAACAACAGAATTTTACAATCCAGAGGACCGTCATCATTCACGCGGCATTGCTCGTTCAGGGTTTCCCCCATTGACGAATATTCCTAACTGCTGTCTCCCGTAGGAGTTTGGGCCGTGTCTCAGTCCCAATGTGGCCGATCAACCTCTCAGTTCGGCTACGCATCGTCGCCTTGGTAGGCCTTTACCCCACCAACTAGCTAATGCGCCGCAGGCTCATCTTCAAGTGAAGCTTTAAAGGCTCCTTTTAATATATAACAACGTATCATTATACATATCATCCGGTATTAGCAATCGTTTCCAATTGTTATCCCAGTCTCGAAGGCAGATTACCCACGTGTTACTCACCCTTGCGCCACTAAGTGAAAATCCTCATCTACTTCGTGCAAGCACTCCATTTCAAAGGGTCACTTCGTACGACTTGCATGTCTTAGGCATGCCGCCAGCGTTCATCCTGAGCCAGGATCAAACTCTCAAAAAATTTATTTTTTAATTTTAAAATCAGTTTTATTTCCTAGCTTAAAATTGACGTTTTGCTCAGTTTTCAAAGATCATTTCTCTACACATCCAAAGTGCATAAGTAATATACCAAATTATCAAATTTAAGTCAACACTTTTTTTGATTTTTTTTAACTTTTTTTGATAATGGTTTTTTGTTGCTTTCATTTGAACAACAGTACTAATGTTATCACAAAGTTATATCTTAGTCAACACTTTTTTTAGTTTTTTTAAACTTTATTTTCCATTATTTTTCTATTAGTTTCTTCTTTCAAGCAACGTTTTTTAATATAACAAAGTTTAAATACTTTGTCAACAACTTTTTTGGATTTTTCTAAACTTTTAAAAAGAATATTCCAAATACCAACAAGTTGTGAATTAAATATAGCAAACTACAAATTTTAAAGCAATAAATTTTACATTTATTGACAATTATTATCAAAAAAGTAAATAATAAAAAAATAATTACTTATTTTTTAAAGAGAAATCTCTATATTATATTCAAAAAAAGAAAAAAATTACCATTTAATTAGTAATTTTCCCTTTTATTTTATTATATATATTATAATAGTATTCTATTGTTTTTTTATCAAAAGGAATTGCCTTTTTTCTAACTAACTCAATTAAATCACTAAGATCACTCTTTAAAATAGAATCAATTATTTGTGGGTAATTCATTTTATTTTTATGATATTTATATTCACCCCGATCTAAAACTTTAAATGCACCATCTGGAAACACTCGTAAATCTAAATCGTAATCAATATATTTAATAGCCCCATCTTCTAATAAAAAAGGAGAAGCCATATTACAATAGTAATAGATACCATCTTGTTTTAATTGCCCTATTACATTATACCATTTATTTTTATAAAAAAACATGATTGCTGGTTCTTTGGTCCGCCAACTTCTACCGTCAGATTCAAAAACCTTTGTCCTATCGTTACCGAATACTAAATATTCACCACAGTCATCTAACAAAACTGCTTCATCCCAAGCTCGGTGAATATTACCATTATGTTTATAACTATGTATAATAAACCTTTCTTGTTTTTCATATTCGTACATAACACATCTCCTAATTCATTATACAATATTTTAATCGATAAAACAAGGAAAGGAATGCCAACTTTTTCAAGACATCGTTTTTATATATTATATAAATTATTTTTCTAATAAAAAATTAGTCCAATTAAATAATTGAAACTAATTCTTATTTATGGTTTAAATTAATAGTTTTGGTTGTTTGAATAACTTCCACTAATATGGTTTAATCCATTTTGTACTAATCTCTTAGTAATTTCTCCACCTACAGATCCATTAGCACGAGATGTTGTATCTGGTCCTAAGTTAACACCAAATTCACTAGCTATTTCATATTTCATTTTATCGATAGCTTGTTTAGCTCC
>CASFFG010000024.1 GCA_949293905.1 uncultured Christensenella sp.
CTGTCATCAGGGCGATGTTTGCCAAAACGAAGCGGAGGACTATGTCATAATGTTTCATCGCTAAAGCTAAACTGAACCCCCAGTCTAACTGGGGGTTTTGAATTGCAAAAAAGCCATCGATTTCTCGATGGCTTAAATAATACAAATTATCATCTATATGACAAAAATAATAAAGGCGATAGGCATAATATATGGAGATCTTAAAAGTATAACCCTAAGGTTAACTTTGATTCTCTTTAAAGGAGGTAATCCAACCGCAGGTTCCCCTACTGTTACCTTGTTACGACTTAACCCCAATCATCCCCCCCACCGTGTTATGCTGCCCCCTTGCGGTTAGCTCACATAATTCAGGCGAAAAGAACTTTCATGGTGTGACGGGCAGTGTGTACAAGACCCGAGAACGTATTCACCGTAGCGTGCTGATCTACGATTACTAGCAATTCCAACTTCATGCAGACGAGTTGCAGTCTGCAATCCGAACTGAGAGAACTTTTAGAGATTAGCTCTGGGTCACCCCTTTGCAACTTTTTGTAGTTCCCATTGTAACACATGTGTAGCCCAACTCATAAGGGACGTGATGACCTGACATCATCCCCACCTTCCTCTAGCTTGTCGCTAGCAGTCTCCTTATAGTTCCCAGCATTACCTGATGGCAAATAAGGACGAGGGTTGCGCTCGTTAAAGGACTTAACCTAACACCTCACGGCACGAGCTGACGACGGCCATGCATCACCTGTCTCCGATCCAACCGAATTGAAGAGTACATCTCTGTACCCGCGATCGGGATGTCAAGAGTTGGTAAGGTTCTTCGTGGACTATCGAATTAAACCACATGTTCCACTGCTTGTGCGGGTCCCCGTCAATTCCTTTAAGTTTTAGTCTTGCGACCGTACTCCCCAGGCGGAACACTTAACGCGTTTGCTTTAACACCCAGAAATAAATTCCAGACATTTAGTGTTCATCGTTTACAGTGTGGACTACCAGGGTATCTAATCCTGTTTGCTCCCCACACTTTCGTGTCTTAGCGTCAGTAATGACCAAGATAGCCGTCTACACCACCGGTATTCCTTCTAATATCTGCGGATTTTACCCCTACACTAGAAATTCTGCCATCGCCTATCATACTCTAGTTCCGTAGTTTTAACCGCAATTCCGAGGTTGAGCCCCGGGATTTCACAACTAACTTACGAAACCGCCTACACACCCTTTACGCCCAATAATTCCGAACAACGCTAGCACCCTTCGTATTACCGCGGCTGCTGGCACGAAGTTTGCCGGTGCTTATTCTATAGGTACCGTCATTATCTTCCCTATTAAAAGAACTTTACAACCCGAAGGCCTTCATCATTCACGCGGTATTGCTGGATCAGGCTTTCGCCCATTGTCCAATATTCCCACCTGCTGCCTCCCGTAGGAGTCTGGGCCGTGTCGCAGTCCCAGTGTGGCTGATCACCCTCTCAGATCAGCTACGGATCATTGCCTTGGTAGGCCATTACCCCACCAACTAACTAATCCGACATAGGCTCATCTAATAGCGAACTAGTATTGCTACTAGCCCTTTCCGGATATATTTCTATACCCGTATTATGTGGTATTAGACACCGTTTCCAGTGCTTATTCCTCACTACTAGGTAGATTCCTGTGTGTTACTCACCCGTTTGCCACTTTACTCATGTATTGCTACACTTTCTCGTTCGACTTGCATGGTTAAAGCATACCGCCAGCGTTCGTTCTGAGCCAGGATCAAACTCTTAAATTTTTTAAAATTTCAAAGTCTAATCTCACTCTAACTTAAATTGACGTTGTCAAAATAATAAAATGAGTAAGTTGACTATTCGTCGTCCTATCACCTTTATTATTTTTCCCATGTGATAATTTATATTATTTACAATCTAAAAACAACTTGCGAGATAAATTATAAAACACAAAAAATTAAATGTCAACAACTTTTTTAAACTTTTTTTATTTTTTTAAAAAAGTTCAGACTTTCAAATTAATTTTTGGAGTTTCCGAATCTCACCTCACCAATTATAAAACACATTTTTTTAATAGTCAAGGAAAATATTAAAATTTTTTTTCATATTTTTTTAATATTATAAAATCATATTTTTTATATATTAAAAAGCAATACATTTACATAATTTCCTATTTTTATATCACTAAACATTTTTATATTTTATATACATTTAGTAATAAATTTTCTTTTTCTATGAAAAACAAAATCTTATAAATATATTATTTTATACTACTTATTACAATCTTACAAAAATCATACTAAATACTATTTATCAATCATAGATAAATATAATGAAATATAAATCAAAATTCATTAAATAATATTTATCATTCTATTGCAACAATAGTTATATGGCAATTTGCCCCTTTCTTAATTGTATTTTCATAACTAACTTTATTATTGCCACAACTAGTCCTAACATTGCCATTATTATATATACCATCATCATATTTTATATCGTAATTTTGTACATACTTTGGATTAATTTTGTTTAAACCATATATAGATATTTTATTACCAGGCTTTATTCTATATTTATAATAATCACTATCATTATAGTAAGACTCATCTTCCTGACCATATTCAAAATAATATTGACAATTTTTTAATATTTTTGAAGTAGGTTTTGCTTTATCACCTTTTTTATTATATGTTGATAAATTAGCTTCCTTAGGT
>CASFFG010000025.1 GCA_949293905.1 uncultured Christensenella sp.
GATGCCAAATCGTTCATAGAAGGTGCTCGTGATTTAGTTAATTCCGATGCTTTGAATGATTTATTGGGAACTAGTGGAGGAAATTATGCTCCATCTTGTACCGTTAGTAATCAAAAAACAAAATATATTCCTATAAGTGCTATAAGACTTGAAAGTGGTGGAGAAACAAGCCCTTATGGATTTTCTTATCTAAAAGGTACAGGAACAGTTGCGGTTACAGAGAAACCAACTGATGGTTCTTCATTTGTTGAAGTTACAGCATCAATTGCTACTAATAATGAATGTACTTATGCGTATAAGATTTTTCTAAGTGATGGTACCTATGCAATTGGAACCCAAACTGCAACCGTTGCTTTGAGTGATATAGACACTGACGATGTAAAAGTACTTCAAACAGGTCCATAAAATTTAAAATAATTTCGTTAGTTTGTTTATAAAAAACAAACTTTTTCTTTAATATAAAAGAAGAGGTGTTTATGTTAATTATTGGTTCACATGTAAGTTTTACAAAAGATAAGCAATTACTTGGAAGTGTTGAAGAAACTTTATCATATGGGGCTAATACGTTCATGTTTTATACTGGTGCTCCCCAAAATACGAAAAGATATGCAATAGATTCTGTTCTTACTAATAAAGCAATTGCTAGGATGCAGGAAAACAATATTGATATAGATAAAGTTATCGTTCATGCTCCTTATATTATTAATCTTGCTAATGATAAGGAAGAAGATAAATATGATTTTTCAATTCGCTTTTTAAAAGATGAAATAAAAAGAGTTGAGGAACTTGGTATAAAATATATAGTTTTACATCCAGGAAGTCATGTTGGACTAGGAGTAGAAAGAGGAATAAAAAATATAATACAGGCTTTAAATATTGTTTTAGAAGCTTCTTCTAATGTTACTATCTTGTTAGAAACAATGGCTGGTAAAGGTACAGAAATTGGCAGTACTTTTGAAGAAATTGCCAAAATTATTTCTGGTATAAAGAAAAAAGAATTAATAGGTGTTTGTATGGATACCTGTCATATGAATGATAGTGGTTATAAAATAGAAGAATTTGATGAACTTTTAGAGGAATTTAATCAAATTGTAGGACTTTCTTATTTAAAATGTATTCATGTAAATGATAGTAAAAATATACGAGGTGCTAAAAAAGATCGTCATGAAAATATTGGTTATGGGACAATTGGTTTTGATAATTTGTTAAAAGTTTTTTATCATGAAAAATTAGATTGCATTCCCAAAATTTTAGAAACGCCTTATATTTTTGAAAAGGCTCCATATAAAGAAGAAATAGAAATGATTAGAAAAAAACAATTTAATGATAAATTAAAGTGATTTTCTTGATTATTTTCTTTTTTTTTGTTAAAATACTATTGTTTTATGAGAGGTATCTATGAGTAAATTTAGAAAAGATGAAGTAGTAGAAGGTTGTGTTACTGGAATTGAAAAGTATGGAATTTTTGTAACATTAGATGAATATTATAGTGGTTTAATACATATATCTGAAATATCAGATGGATTTGTTCGTGATATTAATAAAGTAGCCAATATTGGAGAAACTATTAAAGTAAAAGTTTTAGAAGCAGATGATGATACTTTTCATGTAAAATTAAGTATTAAAAATTTAGATTATCGTATTAATAAGCGAAATACTTCTCTAATAAATGAAACGGAACATGGTTTTTCTACTTTAAAAAAACAACTGCCTCTTTGGATTAAAAGCCGAGAAAATGAAAAAAAATAGTAAAACATCTTAAAAATTTATTGACATCACTCTAAGAAAATGTTATAGTTAATAACGTCTTGTGCTAATGGGCGATTAGCTCAGTTGGTTAGAGCACCTGCCTTACAAGCAGGGGGTCATAGGTTCGAGTCCTATATCGCCCACCATTTGCCGAAATAGCTCAATTGGTAGAGCAATTGATTTGTAATCAATAGGTTACGGGTTCGATTCCTGTTTTCGGCACCAGTTATGGAGAGATAGCGAAGTGGCTAAACGCGACAGACTGTAAATCTGTTCCTTCGGGTTCGATGGTTCGAATCCATCTCTCTCCACCACGTATTGCCTCGTAGCCAAGTGGTAAGGCACGAGACTTTGACTCTCGCATGCGCTAGTTCGAATCTAGCCGAGGCAACCAGTTATTATGTCCCGTTAGCTCAGTAGGTAGAGCATTTGACTTTTAATCAAAGGGTCGTGAGTTCGAATCTCGCACGGGACACCATTTTAAATATGTGCCTGAGTGGCGGAATAGGTAGACGCACAGGACTTAAAATCCTGCGAGCTTTAAAACTCGTGTCGGTTCAAGTCCGACCTTAGGCACCATTTTATTGGAGGAATACCCAAGTCCGGTTGAAGGGATCGGTCTTGAAAACCGAGAGGTCGTGCAAGCGGCGCAGGGGTTCGAATCCCTTTTCCTCCGCCAAATTTTATATCGCGGGATAGAGCAGTCCGGTAGCTCGTTGGGCTCATAACCCAAAGGTCGTAGGTTCAAATCCTTCTCCCGCAACCAAATATGGTCTCGTAGTGCAGTGGTTACCACGTCTGCCTGTCACGCAGAAGATCGCGGGTTCAATCCCCGTCGAGACCGCCATTTTTGTGGCTCTGTAGCTCAGTCGGTAGAGCAAGGGACTGAAAATCCCTGTGTCGGTGGTTCGATTCCACTCGGAGCCACCATTTATAGATGCGCTCGTAGCTCAATTGGATAGAGCGTTTGGCTACGGACCAAAAGGCTATGGGTTCGACTCCTATCGGGCGCACCATTTTATATT
>CASFFG010000026.1 GCA_949293905.1 uncultured Christensenella sp.
TTTCAAGATTAGCTCCTTCATTTGCGAAAAGCTGCATAATTCAAGAGATTTTTTAAAATAATCGTCTGCACTAAAGTCAGAAGAGTTTTGCTTTTTAATTGCAGTATTGAAATAAAGAATACTTTTTATTATAGGAGAATTTTGATAATCGTTTTCCGGAATGTCTTCTTCAACGGTTGAATTTAAAACAGTTTGTATTTTATTCAGCAAAAATCTTTTCTTTTTAGAAGAACCAATCTTTTTAATAAATAATTTATACTCCGTGTCCAAATGATTTTCCTTTAATATAAAGCAACAAAAAACTATAAAATCGTTCAACTGTTCCGGAATGAAATATAAATAATTATCTTTGATAATTTTTATTCTTTCTTTATCGCTTAATGCATTTATTGATGGAGGTATCATCATTGTTCGCATAATATCATTGTAAATTGAAAAAGGATGTTTTTTTTCAACAAATTTAGTAAGGATTGATTTTGGTCCTACTAAGTGTTGTTGTCCAATGATATCAGATAATTTTTTTGGTCTCATTTTATTTGCAAGAGTAGTAGACATTAGTATCTTCCTTTCACTATAAAAATCAGTTATAATGATTATAGCATTTTTAGATATTGAAAGATAGGTGTATTAAATGAGATTAGTTATTCAAAAGGTAAGTTCAAGTAATGTAAAAATAAATAATGAAGTAGTTGGTAGTATTGACAAAGGTTTTATGGTTTTAGTTGGTATTACTGATAGTGATAATAAAATGATTGTAGATAAGATGGTTGATAAATTAATTAATTTACGTATTTTTGAAGATGAAAATGATAAGTTGAACTTGTCGTTATTAGATGTAAAGGGAAGTATTTTATCAATTTCACAATTTACACTATATGCTAATTGTAAAAAGGGACGGAGACCAAGTTTTATTGAAGCGGCAAAACCGGATATTTCTAAACCTTTATATGAATACTTTAACCAACAGTTAAAAGAAAAAGGTGTAATGGTAGAGACTGGAGTGTTTGGAGCGATGATGGAAGTATCACTAGTAAATGATGGTCCAGTAACAATTATTTTAGATAGTAAAGAAATTTTTTAAAAAAAGTAAAAAAAGGTATTTACAAAGGAGAGAGGATGTGGTAGATTAATAGGGCACTCGAGAGAAGGAGCGAGGTTCAAAGGAAGGGCCGAGCGAAAAAAGTAAAAAAAAGAATTGACAAACGAGAGAAAAGAGTGTAGGATAAACTAGTCGGCAAAAGAGCCGGAGAGGACATTGAAAACTGAACAGAATCGAAAAGAACACACGTCAATTAATAAGGAAAAAGAGAGCAGAAGCCAAGAGGCTTTGAAAAGGATAAGACAATGGAGAGTTTGATCCTGGCTCAGGATGAACGCTGGCGGCGTGCCTAATACATGCAAGTCGAACGCGAGCCTTTGGGCTCGAGTGGCGAACGGGTGAGTAATACGTAAGCAACCTGGCCTTTACAGGGGGATAACTGATGGAAACGTCAGCTAAGACCGCATAGGTACAGAGATCGCATGATAACTGTATTAAAAGTGCTACGGGACTGGTAGAGGATGGGCTTACGGCGCATTAGCTGGTTGGAGGGGTAACGGCCCACCAAGGCGACGATGCGTAGCCGACCTGAGAGGGTGACCGGCCACACTGGGACTGAGACACGGCCCAGACTCCTACGGGAGGCAGCAGTAGGGAATTTTCGGCAATGGGGGGAACCCTGACCGAGCAACGCCGCGTGAAGGAAGAAGGAATTCGTTCTGTAAACTTCTGTTATAAAGGAAGAACGGCACATATAGGGAATGATATGTGAGTGACGGTACTTTATGAGGAAGCCACGGCTAACTACGTGCCAGCAGCCGCGGTAATACGTAGGTGGCGAGCGTTATCCGGAATTATTGGGCGTAAAGAGGGAGCAGGCGGCAGCAAGGGTCTGTGGTGAAAGGCTGAAGCTTAACTTCAGTGTGCCAGAGAAACCGGGCAGCTAGAGTGCAGGAGAGGATCGTGGAATTCCATGTGTAGCGGTGAAATGCGTAGATATATGGAGGAACACCAGTGGCGAAGGCGACGATCTGGACTGCAACTGACGCTCAGTCCCGAAAGCGTGGGGAGCAAATAGGATTAGATACCCTAGTAGTCCACGCCGTAAACGATGAGTACTAAGTGTTGGGAGTCAGATCCCAGTGCTGCAGTTAACGCAGTAAGTACTCCGCCTGAGTAGTACGTTCGCAAGAATGAAACTCAAAGGAATTGACGGGGGCCCGCACAAGCGGTGGAGCATGTGGTTTAATTCGAAGCAA